>JAIMAE010000327.1 GCA_023512105.1 Bacillota bacterium
CAGTCGCACCTGCAATACCTCTTGATGGTCCGGCCGAGCATCGAGGAGGTCCGGGTCTACAGCCCCACCCGCGCCCATCGGGAGGCCTTTGCTCGCCATTGGAGCGAGGTCACCGGCAAGCGGATCGTGGCCGTGGACCATCCTCGCCAGGCGGTCGAGGGGTGCAAGATCATCACCTGTGCCACCGCCGGCTACGACCCCTGCTTCGACGGGCGCTGGATCGAGCCGGGGACTCACGTCACCTGCATCACCAGCCCGGACGGGACGGCGATGCGCCGGGAGTTGGACGACACCACCTTTGACCGCGCCGACGTGATCGTCGCCTTCTCCAAGGAGCAGATTCACCACGACAACCAGATCGACATCTTGGGCCCGGTGGAGCGGGGGCTTAAGACCTTCGAGGAGATCGGCGAGCTGGGTGACCTGCTTCTCGGGCGTTTTCGCGGGCGCACCGACCCGGAGCAAATAACCGTCTTTGCCAACAACACCGGGATGGGGCTGCAGTTCGCCGCCGTGGGGGCGCTGGTGCTGGAGGAGGCGGAAAAGCGCAACTTGGGACACGTCGTCCCCACCGAGTGGTTCTTGGAGGAGACCTCTCCGTAATCGGTGGAGAGCGAGCCCGCGAGAAAAGGAGCGATGGCGATGCAAAATCTGATCGGCGGACGCTGTATCAAGTTTGGCGACAACATCAACACCGACGTCATCATCCCCGGCCGCTATTTGGTCAGCATCGACCCCAAGGAGCTGGCGGAGCACGCCTTTGAGCCCTTGGGACGGGAGGTGCAGGAGCGGCTGTGGGCCTCCAAGGTGGTGGTGGGCGGGCGCAACTTTGGTTGCGGCAGTGCCCGCGAGCAGGCGGCCAGTTGCCTGATCGGCGCCGGCATTCAGGCGGTGATCGCCAAGTCCTACGCCCGGGTCTTCTACCGCAACGCCATCAACACCGGGCTGGTGGCGGTGGTGCAACCGGAGGCGGTGGATGCGATCGAAGACGGCGGGGAGGCGTTCATCGACCTAGAAGCCGGCACGGTGACGGTAGGAAGCCAGGTCTTCTCCTTTCCCCCTTACCCAGAGTCCTTGCGGCGGATTTTGGAGTCTGGCGGCCTAATTCCCTATTTGTCCAAGTACGTGGTTCCCCAGTTGAAGGAGGCCCGCTGATGAGTGGCAAGACGTTTGCGGAGAAGGTGATGGCCCGCGCCGCGGGGGTGGCTTCGGCCAGCGTCGGGGAGGTGCTCGACGTCTACCCCCACCTGATCATGAGCCACGCTGCCAGCTGGCGCTGCATCCGGACCCTGGAGAAGCTGGGGGTGGACCGGCTCTACGACCCCGACCGGATCGCCATGGTGATGGACCACATCTCGCCGGCCCGGACCGCCAAGACCGCGGCCGACCACAAGTTGTGCCGGGAATTCGCCCGCGCCCACGCCATTCGCAAGTTCTACGACGTGGAGGCCGGGATCGCCCACGTGGTGTTGATGGAAGAGGGGCA
>JAIMAE010000328.1 GCA_023512105.1 Bacillota bacterium
TCGATTCTGGCCGATGCCACCCCCGGCATCGACCCCGTGTACGAGACGCTCTGGCGCGAGGACAAGCGGGGGTACTCGGCCTGGCGGATCGCCCCGGGCATCGGGGGGCTCGACCCGAGCCGGATCGAGACGGCCCACCAGATCGACCAGGCCTGGTCGCTGCAGGCCGCCGCGGCCCGCCAGCGCCACCTCGACCAGAGCCAGTCGCTCAACCTCTACCGCACGCCCGATCTCGACGCCAAGACGCTGTCCCAATGGTACCTGGACGCCTGGCGGCTCGGACTCAAGACGGTCTACTACTTCCGCAACTTCCGACCCGGGGCCGTCTCGCTGCAGGTAGCCCGCCCAGCGGTGGCCACGGTTCCTGCTGCCCCCCCAGCCCCGGCGCCCACCGAGAGCGGAAGTCCGCTTGCCATCGTATGCCTCGGGTGTGAGCTATAGGAGGGAGAAGCCATGGACACCACCTTGCACCGTTCCCCGCTCTTTCACCCGGACGGGCCTCGGCGTCCGGCCGGGCTGGTCGGCGAGACCACCTGGATGTTGGAGCTAAACGGTTGCCGCTACCCTTGGGCTGACCGGCTGTACCGGACCATGCGCGACTTCTATTGGAAGCCCGACGACGTCTCCCTGGTCGCCGACCACGCTCAGTTCCCAAAACTGGCCCCGGTGGAACAGGAAACCTATCTGCGCACCCTGGGATTCCTGATTTACCTCGATTCCATCCAGGCGGTCAACCCCGCCTGGCTCTCCCAGTACGTCGCCGCCCCGGAAGTGGCCGCCTGCTTGATCACCCAGGCCTTCTTTGAGACCATCCACTCCCAGAGCTACGACTATCTCCTGACCTCGGTGGTGGATGCCGCCACCCGCGAGCGGGTCTACACCCTTTGGCGCGACGATCCGGTGCTGGCGGCGCGGCTGAACACGCTGGTCGGCCCGTACGAAGCCTTCCACCAGGCGCCCACTCTAGAGCGATTTGCGACCCTGTGCTTTGCCGACCTCCTGCTCGAAGGCGTCTACTTCTGGTCAGGCTTCAGCGTGTTCCTGACCCTGGCCGCCCGCCAGCAGATGACCGGCACCGCGCAACTAATCCGCCAAATCCGCCGCGACGAGCAACAGCATTTGGGGGTCTACACTCAAATCTTGCGTACCCTTCGCGAGGAAGTCCCCGACCTGTTTACGGCCGACCTCGAGGCGAGCTGGACCGCGCTGGCCGAAGATGCCGCCGCACACGAGATCGCGTGGATGGAGACGATCACGGGGGGGCAGTTTCCCGGCCTGCCCCCGGACCGGGTGGCCGCCTACATCCGGTGGTGCACCAACCAACGGTGTGAAGCCGTGGGGCTACGACCGCCGTTTCCAGCCGTCACCCGCGACCCGATGCCGTGGCTCGAACGCCAGGGCGAAATGAACACCGGCAAGGCCGACTTTTTCGAAGCCGCGGTGGTCAACTATCAAGACGACCTCGACTTCTCGGACCTCTAGCGG
>JAIMAE010000101.1 GCA_023512105.1 Bacillota bacterium
CACAACGACCTCTTTTACCTCATTGACCCCCAAGGGCGCCTGCAATATCTCTCCAATCCGGAGGCCAGCCTGCAGGTAGCCGGCGGCACCAGCGCGCTGTTGGCCGCTTATGCGGCTCGCCTCGGTCACCTGCCGGTGGCCATCGACCGCGGGCCCACCCTCCCGTTGGGCAGTGCGGCCCCGACGGCCCCGCTGGGCCCTGGTGGACCGGTGGCGGTGGCCTCAGGCTCAGGGCCGGCCAGCTGGGCCTTGGCCAACGTCCAAAACGCCAGCTACCAAGTCGTCGAGCATTCCAACGACGATGGCCAGCACTGGACGGACGTTGGTCCGCCGGGGCTCTCCAAGCGCGGAGGCACCGTGTTGGCCGCAGTCGACCAGAGCACCGCCTGGGCGGCGGTGCGACCTTACGGTTACCAGACCGAACCCGCGCTGTTCTCCACCGCCGATGGCGGGAAGGATTGGCGGGGGCCCGGGCTTCTGCCAGGGCCGCTCTCTCCCGGCCAGTCGCTGGCCGCCGAAAACCTCAACACGGCCTGGGTCGCCACCGCCGGCCGCTTATACCAGACCCAAGACGGGGGCACGGTATGGAAGGCGGTGGCCAAGCTCCCGGTCTCCCCCTCGGCCAGCCTCTCCTTGAGTTGGACCGAGGGTCACCTGTGGCTGGCCGCCGGCGCGCAGCTGTGGCAACTGGCGGGCACGACCTGGCAACCGGTGTCCCTGCCTGCCGGCCTCAAAGTCAGCCAGGTGGGCGCGCCGCTTGCCCTGGGCGGGCAGCTTGCTGTTCCCGCGCTGGCCGGAGGGCCAACTCCCCAGTTGCTGGTGGCGGTAGGGCTTCCCGGTGCCTTCAAGACCCTCCCCGCCCTGGAGCTGGCCGCCCCGAAACTCTCGTTGGTTGCATCCAACGGCGAGGTTCTCTATGCTTTGGCCAGAACCGCCGCGGGAGCGACGGTGATGCAGAGCGGGGGCGAAGGCGGCTGGACCTCGGCCGGGCTCCGCTGGCAGGAAGAGGGCACGCCCGCGGCCCTGGCCGCCTTGTCCGACGGACTGTGGGTGACCAGCGCAGGCAACCAAGCCCGTTATGCCTACCGTTCCGGTCCGGGCGGGGGGTTTTTGACCGTGAAGCTGCCTTAGGCCAAGGTTTCGGACCGCAAGCCAGGTGGCAAACGCCGACCCGGCTGCGCCTAGTGTGGCTTTAGACCGCGGTTGCAGAAAGGTGGGACGCCGATGACGCCGTTGTCGCAATTGCCCTTTTGGGTCTGGCTGACCCCCGGCATCTTGGTGGCCGTGATGCTGGGCGGTGCCTTCTATCTCTGGGCGTTGGCCGGACCAGGGCGGGAGATCTTCCCGAATCAGGCTCCCCCCACCAAGCGCGAGGCCACCTACTTCATGGCTGGGCTCCTTGCCCTGTACCTCTCGCTGGGCGGTCCTCTGGGCGTGCTGGCGATGGGCTACTCCTTTACCGCCCACATGATCCAGCACATCGTGGCCGCCTTGGTGGCCGCCCCGCTGCTCTTGATGGGCCTGCCGGCCGGGGTGTGGCGAGCCCTCCTGCGCAAGCCGGTGTTGGGACCGCTGTTTCGGATGGCGGTGCGTCCGCTTCCGGCGCTGGTGGTCTTCAACCTGGTCTTCGGCATCTTGGTCTGGCCGCCGCTTTTGGACGCGATGGTCCGTTCGATGGCCTTGATGTTGACGATGCACCTCCTGTTGGTGGTGGTGGCGATTCCCATGTGGTGGCCGTTGATCAGCCCCTTGCCGGAGCTTCCCCGCCTGCATCCCGGCCTGCAACTGCTCTACATCTTCGCCGACGGGCTGCCGATGCTGCTGCCGCTGGCCATGGTGGCCCTGGACACCCATCCCCTCTACGCCGCCGTGTATGGGGCGGGGGTGGCCTTGGTGGGCAGCAACCTGGTCGCCGACCAACAGTTGGGCGGTTCCATCTGCCTGGTCTCCGTCCACTTCCTGTACGGCCTGGTCTTCATCGCCCGCTTCCGGCTGTGGGCCCGGCAGGAAGCGGGGCGGGTGGACGGCGTCCCCCGCCTCTCCGTGGTCGACCCGACCAAACGGCGTTAGCCGCTACGAGCCCAGCTGAAACTTCACCACCACCGAGTAGCTCTCTTGTTGTTGCCCGGGATAAATCGGTGGCGCCGAGGCGGCCAGCCCGGCGTAGACGGGCATCGGAGACGGGGTGGAGACGGTGTTGATGGAGACGATCCCGAGCACGCGCAGGTGCTGGGCCTGAGCCAAGGCGTTGGCCTGTTGGGTAGCATCGGCCACCGCCTGAGCATAGGCCTGATCCCGCGCCTGCGCTGGATTGGGGGCCTCAAAGCTCACCCCCTCCACTTGGTTGGCGCCAGCCGCCACCGCCGCGTCGATCAGGGGGCCCACCGAGGCCACGGCCAGGCGGTCCACGGTCAGGGTCTCATCGGCTTGGTAGCCGGTGATCTGCCCCGGGGAGCCAGGCGCATATTGGGGGAACAGGGAAAGCTGCCCGGTCCGGATCTGGGAGGAGTCCACCCCCGATTGCTGGATGCGCTGGGCCACGGCGCTGACGGCGCTGCTCAGTTTTTGCATCGCCTCCTGGGCCGAGCCGGCGGAGGCGCGAACGCCCAACCGCACTTGAGCCTGGGTGGGAGTCACGGTGGTGGTGGCCGTCCCCTCCACCGTCAGCGTGGTCGGGGCCGGCGCAGCCGCCTGGGTTGCGCTGCCGCGATGGGTGACCCACATAGCGGCGGAGGCGGCCGCCGCCGCCAACACGATGGTCAAGATCTCTGCTTTTCGCATCAGGCTTACGCTCCTCTCATGGAATGCCCCGGCGCCTGGTCAGCTCCGGGCGTTTAACCCTACAACGCCGGAAAACCCGGGTTGTGACAGCCCTGCAAATATTTAGTCGGCACCACCCCTGGGATGCCGGGGGAGAAGACGCCCACTTCGCTTATGCGATACACTCAAAGACAGGCAGCCCGGTGGACCGGATCCCTCTCCCGACCAACCTTGGGCGAGCGCTGAAGGCCTGGGCATGCCCGTCAGGGAAGTAGAAAGGGGGCGGTCGCATCCAGCGGCAGAGGGAAGGTCTGGGGGAGCGTCGTCGCCGGCGGTGGTCGGGCGCGTTGTTCGGGGTGGTTTTGGCGGCGGCCGCGATTGCGGTCGGCTACGGCCCGCTGGTCTGGATCCCGTTGGCATGGCGCCACCCGGCGCGGGCCTTTGGCGTGGTGCTGCTCGGCGCCGCGGCCTCCTTTGTCACCGAGCGATACCTGTTTCGCTGGAGCTGGCGCCAAGTCGACGAGCGCCACCGGGGCACGCTGCGATTTTTGGTCCGACTGTTCCTTTACGTGGCCGTCTTCCTGGGAGTACTGGGGGCCTTGGGGGTAGGATTCTCCTCGGTGCTGTTCGGCGGCGCGTTTTTGACCGTGATCATCGGGCTCGCCGGGCAGACCATGTTTGGCAACCTGATCGCCGGAATCGGCCTCATCCTCTTTCGCCCCTTTGTGGTCGGCGAGCGGATTGTCTTTGTGGCCTGGCAGTACCCGGTGCTGATGCCCTCGTTTCCCCACGAGGCGCTGCGTCCCGGCTACACCGGGACCGTCACCGACATCAACCTCATGTACACTGCGCTCCGCGACGACGCCGGACTGGAGATCTTCGTGCCCAACGGGGTGATCATCCAGGCCATGATCGAGAACCATACGCGGAGCGGCGAGCGCTTGGTCCGCCTGCGCTTTGAGGTCAGCCTGGATTTGCCGTGGGAGCAAGTGGCCCAAACCGCCGCCGCGGTGGCCCGACGCCTCCCCTATCCCGTCCAGTGGCTTCCGGCCGACGTGGGCCCCACCAGCTACGGAGTGTTGTTCTTGGTGCGCGCTCCAGCCGGACGCGCGGCCGATCACATTCGGGCCGAGCTCTTGGAACTCTGGATTCCCGCCCTGCAAGCCGTCCGCGTCGAGGCCGCGGAGCCCGCCTCCTGGGAGCGTCCGACGCGGTCTTAGCTCCACCTCGCTCCCGGCCCAGGGCGGGCAGGGCCGCCTGCCCCCCTGGCCCGGGCTTGCCAGTTCGCGCTTAGGACCCTAGATGGCGCTGGAACCACTCGGTCGCCCTGACCCACGCCGCCCGCGCCGCCTCCGGGTGATAGCGGTCTGGGTTGGTGTCGTTGTGAAAAGCGTGCTGCGCACCAGGGTAGACCTCTTTTTCGAAGACCTTGCGGTGCTCCGCCATCGCCGCCTCAATGGCCGGAATCCCGGCATTGATCCGCTCGTCCAGCCCCCCGTAGATGCCCAGCACCGCCGCCCGAATATTGGGCACCTGCTCGAGCGGAGGGTTTGGCCCGTAGAACGGCACCGAGGCCTTCAAGCGCGCATCGGTGCAAGTCAGGCGCCAGGTCATCCCGCCCCCGAAGCAAAAGCCAATCGCTCCTAGGCGTTGGGCGTCCACAAACGGCTGAGCGGCCAGGTAGGAGACGGCCTCCCGCAGGTCTTGGACCATCTCCTCCGGGTTTCGACGCCCCAGCGCAGCCGTGGCCTCCGCCGGGTCGGAAAAGCTTTCGGTGCCTCCGACCGGAGACAACAAGTCGGGGGCCAAGGCCACGTAGCCGTGCCGCGCCAGCCGCCGCGCGACGTCCCGGATGTAAGGGACCAAGCCCTTGTTCTCGTGGACCACCACGATCCCGGGCGCCCGCTCCCCGTCCCTGGGACGGGCCAGATAGGCCTGGATGCTCCCCTCGGGGACCGGATAACTCACCATCTCCACCGCGATCGCGGGGTCGTTCTCGGGGATCGTCACCGCCGGGTCCACGCTGGCCTGGGCTCGAATCAAGACCGCAGCGCTCGCGGAGGAATCCCCAAACAATAAGGCCAGCCGCCGGCGCCCCTCCTCGGGCGTGAGATACCCGGCCCTGGCCTCCTCGGCAATCTCCTCAGCAATGTACTCCAAAAAGGTGGTATCCACGTGCATCGCCTCTCCCCTCTCCCCGGCCCGGCCCTCGCCCGGCCAGGCAAATTATCGTCTAAGCAGCATCTTAACAAATTTTGGACGATGCGCTTAGTCCCCCAAGGACCGAAAGGTCTGCCAAGCGTCCTTGGGCCCGCACGGCCACGGCGCCTCAAGCTCCCACCTTCCTACGGCCGGTCCGATCTGCGGCTCTCCCAGCTCGCGAGCAGCCGTAACCCAGCTTTCCGGCAGCGGAGCGGAGAAGCACATCCGCTCCTTCTGGATGGGATGGACAAAGGCAATCCGCCAGGCATGCAGTGCCTGGTGGGAGAATCCCAAGCCGGAAGGCCCCCCGTAGAAGGTGTCTCCCACCACCGGATGGCCCAGGGAGGCCAGGTGGACCCGGACTTGATGGGTGCGGCCGGTGTGTAGTTTGAGTTCTACCAGGCTGTAGGAAGACCACGAGGCCACCGTGAAGTAGTCGGTGATCGCCGGCCGCCCCCCCTCAACCACCGCCATCTTCAAACGGTTGCGGGGATCGCGCCCAATCGGCCCCTCGATCCGGCCCACCAGCGGATCCAGCGTGCCCGCCACCAGAGCCAGGTACCAGCGATGGACCTCGCGCCGGGCCACGGCTAGGATGAGTTGGCGCTGCACCTCGCGGGTTTTGGCCCAGAGAAGACAGCCCGAGGTATCTTTGTCCAGGCGATGAACCACCCCCGGACGAAGGTCCTCGGGGGCGGTGTCCTCCTGCCAGGCCGGCCACAGCCGATGGACCAGGCTATCCTCCCAATGCCCTGGCGATGGGTGCACCACCATCCCCACCGGCTTGTTTAACACCACCAAGTGGTCGTCCTCGTACAGGATCCACTCTTGGGGCGGGCGCTCCGGTAACAACTCCGGGGGACGAAAGGCAGGCGGCGCCTCGGGCCCAAGGTCCGGAATGGCCACCCGTTCGCCTCCCGCCAATTGGTGGCTCGGCCGCACCGGGTGCCCCTCCAGGGTGACCCGGCGGGCCCGAATTAAGGCCTGCCATTGGGTGCGCGACCGCTCTGGGCGCGCTTCGGCCAACCAGCTGTCCAGCCGCCGCCCGGCGGCGTCAGGAGGGATGGTCAGAATCAGGCTGGGAAGGTCCGTCTCCGCCGGATTCGACATTGCTGCGCTCCCTTCGCCACAACTCCAACACCAGCACCGCCATCCCCACCACGATGGCCGAGTCGGCCACGTTGAAGACCGGCCAGACGTGAAAGTTGACAAAGTCGACCACTTGACCGGAGACCACCCGGTCCCACAAGTTCCCCGCCGCCCCTCCGGTAAGCAGTCCAAGGCCTACGGAAAGGACGGCGGGGAGGCTCCGCCGGGTGGCCAAAATCCACCCCACCGCGACCAGCAGGGCCACCGCCACGGCGATGAAGAGCAGGTCTCGGTTTTGCAACAACCCAAAGGCCGCCCCGCGGTTTAGCACGAAGGTAAAGGCCACCACTGGCCCCCAGTGCCAAAAGGTCTCCCCCGGCGCGTAGTGGCTTGCCACGTAGCCTTTGCTCCAGCGGTCGAGCACAAACACGCCGAGCGCGACGCCCAGGACGATGGCCCGAAACCGCATCAGACGCCGTCCAACTGCAACAAAACCTCTTGGCACCGCCGACAGAGGTCGGGGTGATCGGGGTCGCTCCCCACCTCCGGGAGATGGCGCCAGCAGCGTTCGCAGCGGGCCCAAGGCGTCTTGGCCGCCTCCGCCTGCAGCTGGCCGCCCGGGTTGACCCGCACCGCCGCCACCAAGGCCAGCTCGGTCAGCACCGCCTCTTCCTGGGCGGAGGGGAGCGGCCATTCCCCCGGCCAGGTCAGGTGAACTTCCGCCTCCAGCGAGTTGCCGATTTCCCCCGCCTGGCGCAACCGCTCCAGAGCCTTCAAAATGGCGTCGCGCGCCTCCAACAAGGCCTCCATCCGCTCCCGCTCGGCTGCCGTGACCCCGATCTCCCACGGCGGCGGCAGCTCCGCGAGGTGAACCGAGGAGGGCGCCCCTTCTTCCCGAGGCATCGCCGCCCACACCTCCTCGGTGGTAAAGACCAGGATCGGGGAGAGGCCGATCGCCAGCGCCTTCAACAGGAAGTACAACACCGATTGGGTCTCTCGACGCAGCGGGTCGTCCTTGGCCAAGGTGTACAGCCGATCCTTGATGACATCTAGATAGATGCTGGAGAGCTCCACCGTCACCAGCCGCTGGGTGTGGTGGTGAACCAGGTGGAAGAGGTACTGGCGGTAGGCGCCATCCGCGTCCGCCAGCCACCGGTTGCCCAGGTCCACCGCCCAGCGGTTGATGGGGTCGCGGACTGTGGCCACCCCATCGCGCCCCGGATCGAAGTCCCCTAGATTGCCCAGCAAAAAGCGGAAGGTGTTGCGCACCTTGCGGTAGGTCTCGGCCAGCTGGGTCATCAGCTCGTCGGAGATCCGGACATCGGTTCGATAGTCGCTGGCCGCCACCCACAGACGCAAGATGTCGGTGCCAAAACGGTCCACCAAATCCATCGGGTCGACCGTGTTGCCCAGCGACTTGTGCATCTCTCGGCCTTCCCGGTCCAAGACCCAGCCGTGGGTCAGCACCCCTTGGTAGGGGGCGCGCCCGCGGGTGGCCACCCCGGTGGTGAGCAGGCTGTTGAACCATCCCCGGTATTGGTCGGCCCCTTCCAAGACCAAGTCGGCCGGCCACGTCAAGTCGGGATGGTGCATCAGGACGGCGGCGTGGGTGGAGCCGGAGTCCATCCAGACGTCGAAGATGTCCCGCTCCTGGCGGAATTCCTGCCCTCCGCAGGTCGGACAGCGGTATTCTGGCGGCAAGAAGAAGCTTGCCGGCTCCTGCCACCAGACGTCGGAACCCCGCTCGCGGACCACCGCCGCCACCCGCCGAATCAGCTCGGCCTCCAGCACCGCCTCGCCGCAGCCCTGGCAGTAGAAGGCGGGAATCGGCACTCCCCACACCCGCTGCCGGGAGAGGCACCAATCCTGCCGATTTTCCACCATCGAGCGCATCCGCTCGCCCCCCCAGTCGGGGTCCCAGCGCACGGCGTAGGTGGCCTCCCGCAACTGCTCGCGGATGCGGTCCACCGACATAAACCACTGCCAGGTGGCCCGGTAGATGACCGGATTCTTACAGCGCCAGCAGTGAGGATAGGAGTGGGAGAGGGTGCGCTGCCCCAACAAGGCCCCCTTGTCCGCCAGCACCTGCAACACCACCCCGTTGGCCTCCTCGTAGAAGAGGCCACCTACTACCGGGGTTTCGGGAAGAAACCGTCCTTGGTCGTCGATCGGCTGCACGATCTCCAGCTGATAGCGCTTGCCCACCACCCAGTCCTCCACCCCATGGCCGGGCGCGGTGTGGACCAGGCCGGTCCCGCTTTCTGCGGTCACGTGCTCCCCTAAGATGAGCGGTGCCTCGCGGTCAAGGTAGGGATGGCGCGTCCGTCCCCCCTCCAACTCGCGGCCACTGCGGCGGGCCAAGATGGCCCCAGCGGTCAACCCCATCTCCCCCAGGGCGGCCTCAAGCCGCGCCTCGGCCACCAGCAGGGGGCCGCGCTCGGTCTCCACCACCACGTACGTCAGGTCCGGGTGCAGCGCGATGGCCACGTTCCCCGGCAGCGTCCACGGGGTGGTGGTCCAGATCACCGCCCGGGTCCCGGTGGGGAGCCCCAGACGCTCCGCATCCAGGAGTAGAAAGCCAACGTAGATGGCCGGGGAACGGTGGTCGTGGTATTCGATTTCCCCTTCGGCCAGCGCCGTCTCGCAGTGCGGACACCAAAAGACCGGCATCAGGCCGCGATAGACCAGCCCTTTGTCCACCATGTCGGCAAAGACTTCCAACTCCGCCGCCTCGAATTTGGGGTCGAGGGTAACGTAGGGATGCTCCCAGTCCCCCAGCACCCCCAGGCGCTGAAACTGGCGGGTCATGGCCCCGATGTAGCGCTGGGCCACCTTGCGACAGGCCTCCCGCAAGGCCAAAGGCTCGATCTCGTGTTGGGTGATGCCCAGTTCCCTCAAGGCCCGCGTCTCAATCGGCAGGCCGTGGGTGTCCCAGCCGGGGATAAAGGGGACGTCGTACCCTTTGATCGCCCAGTAGCGGTTGATCATGTCCTTGACGATTTTGTTCAAGGCGGTGCCGGTGTGGATGTCGCCATTGGCGTACGGGGGGCCGTCGTGCAACACGAAGCGCGGGCGCCCGCGCCGGTGCGTCCTCAACGCCTGGTAGAGCCCTTCGGCCTGCCAACGCCGAAGCTGCTCCGGCTCGCGTTGGGGCAGGTTTGCCCGCATCGGGAAGACGGTCTTGGGCAAGTTTAAGGTGGACCGGTAATCCATCGCGTACCCTCTCCTACCAACGCAAGAAGTCCCTGCCATGAGCAAGGACCCCGCCCATATGCCCTTCGCGGGTGCGGTATGGTCGTGCTCGGTGGGGCTGAGGGAGCCCTCGACGCCCCTGCGGCTGCCCGTCACCCAGAAGGCGGGAATCTTCCACGTCGGGAAATTCTTCCCCGAGCATAGCGAAAATGGTCAGGCGACGCAAGCGGCGGTCGGAGGCACAGCCACGCCTCACGACGGCTGGCACCATCCCCGCCGCTTGCCGAGTCCCCGTAAACCGCGCCTGGGATCGAGCGGGGAGGGCGGGGAGATGAGACACGCCGACAGCAGACAGCCTTCCGGGCCTCCGGCTGGGGCGGGATACGGAAATTCCCCCGTTCGCTGGCCAGATTGCTCCCCAGGTCATCGCCAGCCGGCGGTCCGATACGCCAAGGGCAGGGGCCGACGGTGAACATAGGCCCTTCCCGGCATGAGAGTATGGTCCCAGATGGTCGGGTTTGCTTGCCCAGCGGGCGGCCGACGTGCCCGACATCACAGGAAGACGCCCTGCATGCCTCTCCGATTTCAAGGCACATCACAGCCCCGACCCCTCTGGGTGCTGAAGATGGAGTAGCCGCGACTATGGCCGGGGCTTCCCCCACTCGATCGCGCCGAATCTCCCAAAAGACGCCGTCGGTCTAGGTTCCGCCGGCCTTCGATAGAGATGGGATAAAAGGGGCGAAGCCAAGGGAATGAACAAAGACTTGTGGTGGCTTACGGGCTCGCTGGGGCTAAGGGGTCTGGCCCTTGGGGTCTACGTAGTGCTATGGCCCCTCTACGTCGAGCAGCTCGGCGGCGGCCCGGTTGCGCTCGGCCTGTTGGCCAGCGTGGGCGCCCTGGTCTCGGCCCTGGTGCTGATCCCCGGGGGATGGCTGGCCGACCGGCTGGATCGGCGGCGCCTGGCCATTTGGGCCAGCATGGCCGCCGTCCCCGCGCCCTTGGCCTACGCCTTGGCCCCGAGCTGGCCTTGGCTTTTGGTTGGCATGGCTCTCTTTCACGCCGCCCAGCTGGGTCGTCCGGCCGTGCAGGCCATGATCGCCGACGAAGCCTCCCCGGATCATTTGGCGGCATGGTACGGAGTGGTGATGAGCGC
>JAIMAE010000329.1 GCA_023512105.1 Bacillota bacterium
ACTGGGGAATTTCTGACGGTGAAATCGGGGAAATCGCCGCGGTGAAACTGTCCTATTTCAGATGATAAAACACACCCCACCGGCCTGCCAGGCAAAGCGTCCGGCCACAATCCGGCGCGAGTAGTCGTCCAGGAGCACCAGGCAATAGGTCTTCCGCTTGCGGTGGGGGTCGTCGGCGGAGGGATCCGGGACGTACGGTCCCTCCATCACGTCCGACTGCCAGAGCACCCCGGGGGCGGTGGCCTCCCAGCGGCGAAAGCGGAGGGGGGGCGGCGGGGGCAACTGCCGGCGGGTGATCCCCGCTTGGCGCCAATGGCGGTAGAGCGTGACTCGTCGAATCCCGGCGATTACGGCGGGATCGATCCCGGCGTCCGGCGCCCAGGCCTCCAGCCGTTGCAGCACCTGTTCGGCACTGCGGGCGGGCACCGCCCGCTTGAGCGCCACCGCCTGCTCCCAGACCGCGGGCGGAATGGTCCGGCGTTGGCCTACATCGCTCCGACGGCGGGGCTGCAAGGCCTCGAAGCCCCCATGGCGGTAGGCCTGACACCACCGTCGCAGGCTGCGGGCCGACGGCACCCGCGGGACCCCGTGCGGCGTGGTCGGGGGCTGGTGATGCAGCCACCGGAGCCAGGCCTGGCGGTCGGTGGGGGTGGCCGCCGGGTCCACCAGTCCACTAATGCACCGGTAGCGGTAGAGCGCCCACGCTTGACGTTCCTCGTCCGTCATACAGGTTGGCCTCCTTTCCTCCTCACCGTAGGGGGAAAAAGGCCTCCTGAGCCAGTCCCAATCAGGGTGGCGCCGCCGTGGTGCGAAGGCGTCGCCCCCAATGGGTCCGGGCGGAGAACACGTCGGCGGGGAGGGCCAGGGGGGCGACGGCACACCAGACGGCCCAGGCACCGATCTGATCGGCGACCGCCTTCAGGCCGGTCCGCTGGACGGTCCAAGCCCAGGCCACGCAGACCCACGCCCAGTCGGCGGAACGCGCAGTCGTGGGGGGCCGCCAGGTCTGCGTCCAGCTGGGCCACCACCCCCAGCGCTGCCATGGCTGGGCGATGCACGGCCGGCAGATCGCCGCCCGGCGTAGCCACCGCCCTACATGCCGCCGCAGCCAATGCCGCGGCCACTCCCCTTGCCGCTCCACGGCGGCCCAGGGCTGGCCCTCGAGGGCGATCGCGGCACACAGGGCGGCCAATACCCAGACGGTGGCGACCTCGTAGGGGAAGAGCCAGGGGGGAAAGCAGGTTTCCACTGTCCGACAACGCCGACAGCGCACCCGGAGGAGCCGGAGCCGATCCAGCCGCCCCGGAGCCCACAGCACCCAGCGGGGCCGCCCACGATGGCGTGACCGACGGCCTCCACACCGCGGACAGCGGAATCCGTCGCCAGCCAAGGTGGTCAGAAAGGCGCGAGCGTGTAAACTTCTCTAGGTCAGGGATCGTCAAAAGGACGAGACCTTCAGCAGGGAATCGTTGGGATTCCCGCGA
>JAIMAE010000330.1 GCA_023512105.1 Bacillota bacterium
ACCTCGCGCACATCTAGCGCCGCCCCGCGCAGCCTGCCCTGGGTTAAAGCCTCCGCCAGGGCGGCCTCGTCGACGATTCCTCCTCGCGCCGCGTTGATCAGGCATGCCGTCGGCTTCATCAAGAGCAGCTCTTTTTTGCCCACCAGGTGGTAGGTCTCCGGGATCAGCGGAAGATGGAGGCTGACAAAGTCGGCGGAAGTGAGGAGAGTGGATAGGTCGGTCAGCTTCACCCCCAGTTCCATCACCGCCCAGTGGGTCTCCGAGGCCACCGGGTCAGCCGCCATCACCAGCATCCCGAAGGCGCGAGCCCGCAGCGCGACCCTCTGCCCGATGTCCCCCAACCCGACAATCCCCAGCGTCTTGCCCCACAGCTCGCTGCCCCCCAGGGTGCGATCCCAGCGACCGCGGCGGACCGCTTCGTCGACTGTGCCCAGGGCCCGCGAAAAATGCAACAGGCAGGCGAAGACGTACTCGGCCACCGCGACCGCGTTGGCTCCCCGGGCGGTGACCACCGTCACTCCGCGGGCGGCCGCGGTCTTGAGATCGATGTTGTCGACTCCCACGCCGAGCCGCCCCACCACCTTAAGCCGCGGGGCCCGCTGCAGCAGTTCGCCATCCACCACCGTCTGGTTGCGCACCACCAACGCGGTGGCGTCCGCCATCCGCTCCAACAACGCCTTGCGGTCGCGGTAGAGCAGGGGATCGTATTGCACGGTGGCAATCTCCTGTAAGCGATTGATGCCAAGGGGATGCATGGATTCAGAGACCAGGATGGTAGTTGCCACGCATCCCACCCCCTTTTGATATGAGGATGATAGGTAATACCACCTGGGTTGTACCACAGGCTCGTCCGAATTGCAACCCATCTTTTGCTTCCATGCACCTTTCTGACCTCTCTGGCGCCTTGGCTCTCGGCAGGTATATGTCTCCTCGGCCCTGGATTTTCCCCGTGGAATCGCTTAACACCTGCTCCAGTTCTTGCATAAAGTGCCATGGAATCACTTCCCCGAAAGGCCCGGGAAGCGTATCCAAAGGAGGGAACACCATGGAGGAACGCTCGCGCTCCCGTTCGCATCACCACCGGCACCGCCGCCGGCACCGCCTCGACCTTCTGCTCCTGTTGCTGCTGTTAGAGCCCTTGCGCCGCCGCTCGCGGTCCTCATCTCGCAGTTCCAGCTCCCGCCATCACCACTACCAGCAAAGCTCAACCCAATGAACTCCGCGCCCCCCGCCAGTGGTGGGGGGATTTGCTTTGTCAAGGCCGTCTTGGGTGAGGAGGATGGCCATGGCGAGATTGGGGAAAGATCGGCCCCGAGAGGTGAACGGCCAATGTCCTTTTTCTTGGCGGGCCTGATGGTGGTGGCAGTCACGGCGGTCACCCTGATGGCCTTGGTCCCGGCTCTAGTCCGGCGCGCCATTCGCGTGCTCTTGACTCGGCCGATGAGCGATACCTTGGCCGAACTCTACCTCTCCATCCGCTC
>JAIMAE010000331.1 GCA_023512105.1 Bacillota bacterium
GAAAACGGCAACCAGGACAACGTCAACCCGGTCAACGAGCCGGACCAGACCGACACCATGATGCTCCTGGCCGTCAATCCCACCACCGGCCAGGCGGGTTTGGTCTCGATTCCCCGCGACACCGAGGTCAACTTGCCCCAAGCCGGCGGCTTGGCCAAGATCAACGACGCCAATTTTGTGGGCGGGCCTACCTTGGCAGTCAAGACGGTGGAACAAACGTTAAACGTGCCGGTGGACTTTTACGCCGAGACCACCATGGCCAACTTTGCCCAGATCATCGACACCATCGGCGGACTGGACGTCTACGTCCCCTATCCCATGAACTACGGTACCGCCACCGGCCCCTACTCCTACCTGAACATCCATCTCACTCAGGGGATGCATCATCTCAACGGGTACCAGGTGCTCCAGTTTGTCCGCTTTCGCAATGAAGCCTTAGGGGACATCGGTCGGATCCAACAACAGCAATACATTGTTCGGTTGATTTTGCAGAAATTGCTAACTCCCTCTGAATTGCCTCACCTGCCTCGCGTGCTGTCCCTGCTCCGCCAGGACCTGAACCACACCAACCTCTCCGATACCGAACTGGCCGCCCTGGCGGTGTTGGCCCGAAAGATCCACCTCTCGGACATCCGTTACGCCACCTTGCCCGGAGACCCGCAGACGATTCGGGGCATCAGCTACTGGCAGCTGGACACCGCGTTACTTCCGCTGATTGAGCACGATGTGCTGCTCGACCAAAGTGGGCCCCAAGACTACGCCGGACTGCACGTGGAAGTGGCCAGCGGGACCAGCAGCCTGCAGCCGGCCCAGACGGTGATGAACTGGCTGAAGGCCCAAGGATTTTCGGTCTCCGGCCCGTATTGGGCCAACCAGCACAACCTCAACGCCAGCGTGATCACCAACTACACCGGCGACAAATACCTGGGGGCGCGGCTGGCCGCGGCCTTGGGCGGCAGCAAGGCGGCCACCGTCAACAACATCCCCTACCACGACGTGCCTGGAGTGGACTTGGTGATCACCGTCGGAAACGCCCTCCACCTCGACCCCAAGGCCACCCTCTGAGCGCAGGCTTGGTTGGGGGCCCTTCTGTTACCATGCCTGGCTGGGGCGGCGGGCGCGGGAGCAGCTTGCCAACTTGAGCGGCAAAGCAGGGGATGAGTTTTCTGCGTCTACCCCCCGTGGATGTTTGGCCAGACTAAGATTCAGCGCAACTTCAGCCCTCGGAAACGCCTAGGCAACGTCCATGGGCTATCTTCGGATCAGGGACGAGACCGGGAGGGGGTGGACGCGGTGGGAGACGGACGGGGCACGCTTTTGCAGTGGATGCGCTTTCAGCTGGTGGGAGCGGCCAATGCGGGCGTCGACTGGGGCGTCTTTGGGCTCCTTACCCTGCTGGCTCCGCCGCGCACCGTGCTGACCCTGGTGGTCTACAACAGCGTGGCGGTGGCCGCCAGCTTGGTGATGAGCTACTTCGGCAA
>JAIMAE010000332.1 GCA_023512105.1 Bacillota bacterium
ACTCTTACGATTGGGTTCAGGCAATTCCCCTGGGGGACATCGATCCCACGTGGCATCCATCGCAGCAGTAACCGCGGGCACGTCCCGGGGCGTCTAGTGTCCCCGTCCGAGGTCCCCATCGCTGACAGCACTAGCCGGGCTTGGCACGGACCGGAACCCCAACCGGACGCCCAGGGGATGCGGCCACCTGCGTGACGCCCTACCCTCGACGCTAGTAGAACCTCTGGTGCTAAGTACACACGCCTGCCATGCGAGGTGGCGCAGTTAATCTTTGCCCGGGTTTGACCACTGTCCCGTTTTCCCGCTCTCCAGGCCCCCGGGCACCCGGTAGGCCTGTACAACGCTCGGCCGCCTTGGGGCCTAGACGAGGAAACTAGGCCCCTAGACGCCGCCTCTTCATTGCCGTAGGGGATAGCCTGACCCTCGCTACCCCAATCGGGTGGCAGAAGAGGCCAAAACTCCGGGAAACGGAGCACCACCCTATTGCACCGATGCGCCGAACTGAGTGTAAAGAGGGGAGATGCAGCTGCCGCGAAGGCAAGCCGATGAGATTGGAACAGGAAGTGGGAGTGTCACTACGGCATGCTTTCGCTGGCGCTTTTGCAACGTACGGCCCTTCAATGGTGCCGAGCCGGCGCATACGGCATCTGGGGCGACGGCCACAAACCCACACACGCGGACCCGCCGGTCCCGGTTAGAAATGCCTTGCCCACGGGGGCCCCACAGGGTGCCTGTACGGCGGCGTGCCTTCAATCCAGTCTTCCGCGGTCCTCCTCTTACCCTACCACCAGGTGGGCCATTACCAGGCGAATCATCACCTGCAAGGCGCCCTGCACCCCGGCCAGGCGGAGATTGACTCGATTAAGCCTCCAGATTCTATCGGAGTCTGGCTGCTCCCGCTGCAACTCCCGCCAGATCCGCACCTGGTTGGGCAGGAGAATCCCGAGTCCTTGAACGGTCAACACCGTGGTGATGGCCAAGGCAGCGACAATCCATGGGCGATTGGCGTTTCCCGGAGCCAAAAATCCGAACCAGGCAGCAAGGTACCAACCCGCGGTACTCGTGGTCAGAGCCGCCACCGGAAGATAAAGGATGGTACGAGGAACCAAATATTGGCTGACCGCCGTGCGCTCAGACGGCGAGAGGCGCCGTAACACCGCACTGAGCAGAAAGCCTAAAAACAGGTCGGCTCCTGTCCATAATGAGGCAGATAGAGGTCCAACACTGCCCTCCGGCCCCCCGGGGAGACGCGTTTCCCCTTGCGACCTTGCCGCCTGGCCAAAAACCTGATGGCAAGCAGCCACACCGAACCCACATCCCGTCCCGGGGCCGCAACCGCCGACGCCGGAAGGAACGTAAAAAGGCCGGGGCGTTTGCCCCGGCCTGCTTGACGCCTTAAGCCTTCTCGGCCTCCCGCCAGTCGAGGTGGCGATACTTGGGCAGGTAGCGCACCGGCTTTTGCAGCGCATCCCGCCGAAA
>JAIMAE010000102.1 GCA_023512105.1 Bacillota bacterium
TACGGGTCCCATTTCACGTAGAAGACGCCCAGGACAAAGATGGCCAAAAACACGGCTACCCGGGCGGTGTAGCGCTGGCTGGGACCAGTCATCGGTTTCCCGGTTTCAATCATCGTCACACCCCCTTTCCGATCTTCCGGTGCCTGAGCGCCACCGGTTTTCACCTCTTACTATCCTTATGGGTCATGACAAGGTCAATCGATTATACAAAGATTGCATTTTAGCGATTTACCGTCTGGCTTGGCTCGAGCGGTCGGGTGACTCCTAGAATTTCTCTTCGGTCCGCTCACGAAAAAGTCTTGGCACAGCCTCCAATTGAGTTTATTATTCCAATACAATTTGAGATGAAGGAGAGGAAGGAGGCACCTCGGAGGTGAGTGAGGTGCCAGGCATTAGGCTATTTCTGACGCAATTTGCCATGTTTTTATGACTTTATAAGCGAGGGCGATATGGCTACTGGAACCCTTACCACCAGTACCGCTGTCTATTTCGAACACGTCAGCCGGTACTTTGTAAATCCCGCCAAGCACATTCAAGTGCGCGCGCTAGACGACGTCGACTTTGGCGTTTCCGAGAACGCCTTCACCTCCATCGTCGGCCCCAGCGGGTGCGGGAAAAGCACGCTGCTCAACTTGCTGGCCGGCTTATCCTTTCCCCAGCAGGGGCGGGTGCTGTTCCGGGGGGAGCCGGTCACGGAGGTCAACACCCGGGTGGGCTATGTCACCCAGGATTCCAACCTCCTGCCGTGGCTGACGGTGGCGGAAAACGTGGAGTTGCCGTTGGAGATTCGGGGCGTCGGCCGTCGGGAGCGGCAGGAACGGGCCCGGGAATGGATTCATCGGGTGGGGCTGGCCGGATTCGAAGATCACTATCCCCACCAGCTCTCGGGAGGTATGCAGAAGCGCTGTTCGATTGCCCGCACCTTGGTCTACGACCCAGAAATTATCTTGATGGATGAACCGTTTGGGCCGTTGGACGCCATCACCCGGATGGTGCTCCAGGCCGAGTTGCTGCGACTTTGGGAAACTCGCCACAAGACCATTCTCTTTGTCACCCACGACCTGACCGAGGCGATCGCGCTGTCGGACCAGGTGGTGGTGATGACGCGCCGGCCGGGCCGGGTGAAGGCCATCATGGATGTTCCTTTGGAGCGGCCCCGGGACGTGTTTCACATCCAAGAAAGCTCCGGGTTTGCGGCCATTCACAGTCAACTGTGGGAGGTCTTCCACGCGGAAATTGAAGATCCGACCCACGTAGGGGGGGAGTAAGGGTGCAAATGCCGTCTCAATCCTCTGTTCTTGGGGCAGGCGGGGCGATGCCCGAACAGATGGAAATGACCATGGCGGAAATTGCCCAGCAAGTGCGGGTTCGCAATCAAGCCATTCGCCTGCAGGTCATCCGCATCCTCGTCATTTTGCTGGCCTTAGCCTTCTGGCAGTACGCCGACGGGCGGTGGATCCCCGACTTCATCATCTCCAGTCCGACCAAGGTGGCTGTGCGGCTGTTCACGGAGTTTAAGACCGGGTCGGTGTGGGTCGATATCGCCGTCACCAGCGAGGAGTTGGTGCTGGGATACCTCATCGGCGTGGTCTCGGGCACCTTAATTGGGCTGATCCTGGGCTTTTGGCAGTCGGCGGCGGTGGTGTTCGAGCCCCTGATCACCGCCATCAACGGGATTCCCAAGGTGGCGCTGGCCCCCCTGTTTCTGCTGGCGATGGGCATCGGCATTTGGTCGAAGGTGGCGATTGCCGCCATGACGGTGTTCTTCGTCATGTTCTACAACACCTATCTGGGCATGAAGACGCTGCCCGAGCCGTTGATCGACGTGCTGCGGCTGATGGGAGCCAAGCGGCCGACCATCGTGCGCAAGGTGGTGTTCCCCTCGATCACCCCCGCCCTGCTGGCCGGTCTGAAGGCAGGCGTGCCGTTCGCCGTCATCGGGGTGGTGGTGGGCGAGTTCGTGGCCGCGGACAAAGGGGTCGGCTACCAAATTCGCTACGCCACCGACATGTACGATTCCGCCGGGCTATTCGCCGGCATCATCATCCTTCTGGCCATGATCCTGATTGCCGGAGGGCTCTTGTCGTGGCTGGAGCAGCGCGCGTTGCGGTGGCGGACCAAGTAGTCTGCTGGTTTGACACCAGGCGAAAAACCGTTGACAGGGAGCGAGAGCTTAGATGTTGAAGGTGATTGATGCGGACGCCCATGTGGTGGAAACCGAGCGCACGTGGGAGTTTATGTTGCCCGAAGATCAGCGCTATCGCCCGGCGGTGTTGCAGCCGAAACCGGGATACCGAACCCCGGCCCCGGAGTACTGGCTGATTGACGGCCGCGCCTTTGGCAAAAACGCCAACGTCGGCCAAGACACGCCGGATGCCGCCCGCGAAGGCGAGGACATCCGGCTGCGGCTTCGCCACATGGACGAACTGGGCGTAGCCATTCACGTCCTCTACCCCACCATCTTTTTGAGGCCTTTGACCATCCACGCCGAGGTGGAGACGGCCCTTTATCGAGGCTACAACCGCTGGGTGGCCCACATCGCCGCTCAAGGAGAGGGGCGGCTGCGCTGGGTGGTCTTGGTTCCCCTGATGAGCCTGGACCGGGCGATTGAGGAGATGCACTTCGGCAAGGAGCATGGGGCCTGTGGCGTCTTCATGCGGGCGATCGAGGGCGAGCAGCGGCTCTCCGACCCCTACTTCTTTCCGCTTTACGAAGAGGCCAGTCGCCTGAACCTGCCGATCTGCATTCACTCCGGAATCGGCAACTTTGACATGTTCGACCTCTTCAACCGCGATTCCGGGTTCGCCACCTTCAAGATGCCGGCCGTCGCCGGCTTCCACGACCTCATTCTCAAGGGGGTGCCCTCCCGCTTCCCCGACCTGCGGTGGGGCTTCGTGGAGATCAGCTCGCAATGGCTCCCCTATGCCCTAAACGACCTGGCGATTCGATTCCGGCGCCAAGGCAAACCGTTTCCAGGCAAGTCGGTCCTGCAGGAAAATCGGATCTATGTGGCCTGCCAGACCACCGACGACCTGAGATACGTCATCGACACGGTGGGAGACGACAACCTGGTGATCGGCACCGACTACGGCCACAACGACACGTCTTCGGAAATCGAGGCCCTGCGCCGCTTGCAGGAGAGCGCCGAGTTGGACCGGAGCACGGCGGAGAAGATTTTGAGCCACAATCCGGCGCGGCTCTACGGGATATAGCCGTGCCTTGGGCCTAAAACACTTGCGCAGGAGGAATGGTTAGCCGATGAAAATTTTCCCGAATGGCAAACGGAGCAGGGCGGTGGCCTGGGCGGCGGTCGCCGCGCTCGGGGTGGCAGCCCTGGCGGGCTGCGGCGGTGCCGCCCAGCCTGCTTCGAGTCCTTCGCACGCGGCGGCGTCGAGCGCGTCCGGGCAAAAACTGATTCCCATTACCATCGGCAAGGCGGTCGACGTGGTCTCCTTCACCACCGCCGACGTGGCCAAGGAGGAAGGCTTTTTCAAGCAACAAGGCATTGACGCCAAGATCCTGGTCATGCAGGGAAGCTCTAACGCCAATGCGGCCTTGGTCGGAGGCAGCGTGCAATTTACCATGGCCGACTCGATTCCGCTGGCCATCGCCCGCGGCAAAGGCGTTCCCTTGATCGCGGTCGAAGGCATCGACCACGGCGACTCGGAGCAGTTGATCGTCTCCAACAAGTGGATTGCTGCCCACCACCTGTCGCCCACCCAGCCTCTAAACCAGCGGATCGCCGGGCTTCAAGGGATGACCTTTGCGGCAGTCGGCCCGACCGACTTGAAGCTGTTGCAAATGTTATTCCAGCAGTTTGGCGTCCCCTTCAGCTCGGTGAAGGTCGAAAGCCTGCAGTCTGGGAGTGCGGCGGCGGTCGCCTTGGCCCACGGGCAGATCGACGCTTTCCAGATCTCCCCTCCGACCTCCTTTGAAGTGGTGGACCAGGGGGCAGGCACCGACCTCATCAACTATGAGACGGTACCTGGCCAGGGCAACATCGAGTACGACCTGGTGATGACGACCACCCAATACGCCCAGGCCCACCCCGACATCGTGCGCAAGGTGGCCACCGCCTTCGCCGAAGCCAACAACTTCATGATTGCCCATCCTGACAAAGCCTTGCAGATCGAAGAGAAGCTCTTCCCCAAGATCCCTCCGTCGGTTCTGCAAAAGACGCTGGCCTTGATTCAGTGGAACAAGGATGGACTGCAACAGGCCAGCTGGTGGAAGGACGCCGACACCCTGATCAACCAGCTGGGTGTGGTCAAGGGAACCTTCACCGCCAAAGAGGGCGTGGATTGGACCAACCAATACATTGACCTCAACGCGGTAAGGCAGCAGTCGAGTCAGTAGTCTGCGCGGATTACGAGCCCGGCCCGTGGCGGCCGGGCGTTTTTGTTCCCCTCAGCGTTGTAATTAACACGGGGGTTGTTGGCGGACTTCCTGATGCGCCTGGTGTTCCCACCGCCACAACGTCCAGGCAGAGACCAGGGTGACCGCGACCACGCCGATCGCGGTGGCCCACACCCCGTTCAGGGCCCCCGCGTATAAAAGGCCGATCAGGCAGTCGCTGGCCAAGATGCCCAAGGCCGAGGTCCAAAGGAAGCTCCACCACCCTACGCCGGCCAAGCCGGCCGCGTAGTTGAGGGCCGTGAAGGAGACCACCGGGATGAAGCGCAGGAGCAACAAGCCGGTGTCGCCGAAGGTGTGAATCCCTCGATCCAGCTTGGCCAAGGATTGCGGGGAGACCAAGCGGCCGATGAGGGGGCGTCCCAGCCATCGAGCCAGCCAATAAGAGAGGATGGCGGCGACCAAAGAGCCAATCCAGGTGTACACCACGCCCCGCACCGGGCCGTACACCCCAAAGGCGATCACCATAGGGATCTCGATCGGCAAGAAGAGCAACACGCTGTGCAAGCTCAACAGGGCCATCAAGACCAGCGGCCCGCGCCAGCCCAGGGCCACGATGTGCTGTTTCCAACGAAAGAGCTGGGGTCCAAAAGGCCCAGCCACTACATCCACATGGCCCATGGCCCACATCAAGGTCGTAAGACCTCCCGCCACCAGAAGCCATATGGCCACCCGCGTCCACAACTCACGCCCGGTTGGCGGCCGCGGTACCGGGTTGGGCGCGGAGACACCTTTCCGCTCCACCCATCTCTCCCCCCTTTCTACGGTAGGGGTAGGGGCACTAGAGGTCGTAGTGATGACGGCTAGCATGTGGCGGCTGCAAAAAGATTATACCACGCCCCACTCCTAAGCTTACGGTCGGGCAGCCCAGGTGGCCTTAACCAAATCTTAACGAAATCCTAATCGGGGCATAATACCGGGAAAGTACCCTGACCTAAGAACGGTCTCATTCCTCTTAGCAACTTGGCGGACAGGCAACATCGCGGAAAGGGGCGACACCATGAGTTCGGCGCTGGAAGCGTTGGATGAGGTGAAGGTCAACAAGTTCCACTGGAAAACGGTGTTTACGGCGGGAATGGGGTTTTTTACCGATGCTTACGATCTTTTCATCATCGGAACCGTGACCGCCATCTTGACACCGCTCTGGCACCTATCCACTGCTCAGTTAGCCGTGCTCAACAGTACGTCCTTAGCCTCGGCGGCGCTAGGGGCGTTAATTTTTGGCCCGCTAATGGACCGGCTGGGTCGGCGGCGCATGTACGGCGTCGAAGTCATGGTGTTGACGTTGGGAGCCATCCTCTCTGCGCTGGCTCCGAATTTTGGATGGCTGGTCTTCTTCCGGGCGGTGGTCGGCTTTGGAGTTGGAGGGGACTATCCCACCAGCTCGGTGATCACCAGCGAGTTTGCCAATCGCGAACGGCGGGGATACCTGGTGACCATGGTCTTTGCCATGCAGGGCCTGGGACTGTTGGTGGGCCCGCTGGTGGCTTCCATCTTATTGGCTAGTGGCATTCCTCACGATCTGGTGTGGCGGGTAATGCTGGGACTCGGGGCCATCCCCGCGGCTTCCGTCATCTTCCTGCGCCGGCAGATGCCGGAGACCCCGCGGTACTTAATGGCGGTCAAGGGCGATGTGAAAGCGGCTGCCCGCGTGGTCTCGGAGATGACCGGCAAGGGCGATCTGGAAGCCGAGTCTTTGACCATGCGCACCCAGTCGCTGTGGACGCGCAAGAACTTGATTCGCCTGGTGGCCACCGCCGGCAGCTGGTTTCTGATCGACGTGGCGTTTTACGGGAACGGCGTCTCGTCGCAGCTCATCTTAAAAAGTCTTTTGCCGCACGCCCCGCTTACCACCACCGTCTTGGTCACCGCCCTGCTCTTCTTGGTGGCGGCCTTGCCAGGGTATTTTGTGGCCGCGCGATTCATGGACCGCTTGGGGCGCAAGACCATCCAGGCCACTGGATTTTTGGTGATGATGGCCGCCTACGCGGTGATTTTCCTGGTTCCTCGCGTGGTGGCGATGCCCGCGGCCTTCCTGCTGGTCTACGCCCTCAGCTACTTCTTCGTCGAGTTTGGACCGAACACCACCACCTTCTTGGTGCCGGCCGAGGTATTCCCCACCAACCTGCGCGGTACCGGCCACGGGATTTCTGCGGCAGCCGGAAAGGTGGGGGCCTTCGTGGGAGCCTTCTTCCTGCCGCTGGTGTTAAAGGCTTCCGGTCTTGAGAACACCATGGGTCTTTTGGCGCTCGTCTCCTTGATGGGGGCGGCACTGACGTGGTTATGGTTGCCGGAAATGCGCCAGGTCTCGCTGGAGACCACCGAGGAGTTGGTGGACGGCGCCCAATCCAACCCCTCGTTGACCGGTACCCGCATTTCTTAGACCCGGGAACCGGAGCGGAGCGGTTATAGCTTGTGGCGGCGTGCGGTCGGGAAGGGGATGACCTCCGGCCAGTCTGCGGCGCGGTAGAAGTGCCGGGCGACCTCGTAGGTTCCGGCCTTAACCCGGCCAATCTCTGTGGAATCTAGTCGCGTGAGCCAGGTAGATTTGGCTGCGCGACTGTTTCGTTCAATCCGCAGCGGCTCGGTGGGGGGAACCTCCCCGGGTTGGTCGGAACTGTTCATGCGAGCGATCGCCCGAGCCACTTGGGGGGTAAAGTGCAGTCCCAAGCGGTGATACAGCCAGCGCATTCCTTGGACCGGGTCTTCGGCCAAGGCCTCGTAGCGGATGAAGACGAAGTCTGGCCGCTGCTTGCGCCATTCTTGCACGGTGGAGTAGATGGCGTTCCACAACAAGATGGCTTCATCCAGAATGTCGAACTGATTGGGCTCGCGGGCCGCTTGTTCAATGCTCGCCGCATATCCTCTCAGCCAGTCGCGCATCAGCTGGGGTTGCTCCGTCCAATTGCGAAAATCAAAGTGCCATCGCAGGCGTTTTAAGCTAGAGGCAAAGGCGGCGGGGTGGCGAACCAGCACCACCACGCGCATTCCCAGCCGATCGGCCATCCAAGGGGCCGAGAAGAGGGCCAAGGGGTCCTTGATCAGCGGCAGCCGCGCGGCCCGGCGGTGACGAGCGGCCTCGGCGGCGTCGCGCAACATTCGGCGCAGTCCGCCTTGTTGGCTGACCGTCCGCAGGTGCTCCCGCCAAGGGTAGCGCCAGGTGAGGATGCGGGCCATCGCTTCCAGGTACTCGCCTTCGTTGAAGCGGTGAACGTAGTGATACCAGTAAGGGACGGGTTTCGGCAACCACCCAGGCACGCGCAGGCGATTGAACGGCTCGTCGATGTAGCCGGCCTCTTTGGAGAGACACAGCATTCGACCCACCCAGGTGGTTCCAGAGCGATGGGCGCCGGTGACCAAAATCGGTCGAGGCCAGGACTTGATGGGCATCCTTCCCCTCCACCTCCGTTGGACTTTCGTTAGTGGGACGTCGTGGCCCGGCCGGGAACAGCCGCGGGTGGGTTCGAGGCTTGGCTTTTCGCCTCGCGGTCCTCGCCCAGCGCGCTCGCGTTATAGTAGGTTCGCAAAATCTCGGCGATTTCTGGGGGAAACATGTCGTCCACTGGCTGGCCGCGTTGCAGGCGGCGGCGCACTTCGGTTCCCGCCAGCGGCCGGTGGTCCTCCGGGGGATGGGGACAGCGCTTGGCGATGGTGGACCTGCCACATTTTTGGCAGTAAAATGCGGTCTCAAACGGCATCGGGGTGATTCCGAGCTCTCTGCCGAATGCCATCACCAGCTCGCGGGCCGCGTCTGGAGGATAGTAGTCCCCGACTCCCGCGTGGTCGCGACCGATCAAAAAGTGCGTACAACCGAAGTTGCGGCGGACCAAGGCGTGAAGCACCGCCTCCCGCGGCCCGGCATAACGCATGGGGCCGGAATACAGCGCCAGCAGGACCCGACCGGAAGGAAGGTATGCGGATACGGTCCGCCGGTAGACTTCAAGCCTCACCGCGGCCGGCAAGTCATCTGGTTTGGTGGGACCGACCAAGGGGTGGAGCAAAATCCCGTCTACGTTCTGCAGGGCTTCCTCCAAGAGGTAGAGATGGCCGTAGTGCAAAGGGTTGCGGGTTTGAAACCCCGCGACCTGGCTCCAGCCGAGCTCTCGCAGGCGGCGCCGCACTGCAGCGGGGGTGGATGGCAGGCGAGCGGCGCCGGTGGTTGTACCCTGTGGCTGCGGGCGCGGGGCGAGGAGGCGAATAGGTCCGCCCACATAGTACGGCGGGCGTCGAAACAGAAAGGCCACGCCGGGGTGGCGCAGGTCGCGAGTGCCATAGACCGCCAGCGCCTCTTCCTCAGGGTCGCGGGCCCAGACGTCCTGCACCCACATCAGGCCCCGCAGCCTGCCGGTGAAATCCAGCAACGCCACCGGGCGATCCGGCGAGAGCGGGCGGACCTCCTCCGCTCGGGCGGGCAGCGCAATCGGAATCGGCCATAGGCGGCCATCGGGTAACCGCATCGTCTCCAGGCTGCTCCGGTATTGCTCCCGGACCATAAAGCCGGTCAGCGGGGCGTAGGCCCCGATCCCCAGCTGCACCAAGTCCGCCTCGGCCATGGGGTCCAAAAAGAGATGAGGGTAGTCCTGCAGGTGGGCCGCAATCTGTAGCGACGCTTCCGGCGAGAGATAGAGTTCCCGAACTGGCGCGTGCATCAACACCCTGCTCCTGCCTCGGAACTGGTCGGCACCAGCTCTGCGGGTCCCGCGGACGGTTGGGTCAACGCCCGCACCAGATGGCGCGGCAAAAGCGATTGGGAATCCAGCGCGGCCACCAGGCGACCGAGAGTGCTTTCCACGTCCCACCGGCCGGTCGCCAAGACCAGATCAGGGTCAGTAGGCTCTTCGTACGGGGCATCCCATCCAGTCAAACCCCGCAACCGTCCCGACTGGGCCAAGCGCCACAGTCCCTTAGGGTCCCGAGCCTGGAGAATTTCGCGCGGGCAGTCGAGATAAATCTCTAAAAATCTTCCCGGTGGGAACAGGGACCGAGCCTGTTCGCGGTCTTGGCGGAAGGGGGAGATCAACGCGACTAACCCTACGATGCCGTTTTGAAAAAGGAGATGCGCCACCTGCATAGCCCGGCGGGCTTGTTCGTGCCGGTCGGCCACCGTAAATCCCAGGTCTTGGCACAAGCCTTGACGCAGGCCATCGCCGTCTAGCACCGCCACCGGGACTCCCACACTCCGCAGACGCTCGGCCAGCGCCGTCGCCAATGTCGACTTTCCGGAGCCCGGCAGGCCGGTGAACCAAAGCACAAAGGGGGGCAGGTTGGAGATCCCCACTTCTCCGCCGTCAAAGGTCTTAGAAAGATTTGGCATCGCAACGCTCGCCTCCCGCTGGTTCCGATGGTTCTACTTCACCACACAAATGTTGCCGCCATGTTAAAGGATTGAGCGGAGCCAAGCGGGACGAGGCCGAATCCCAAGCAGGCCATGCCCCGGAGCTTGGTTGAAGGTTTGCTGAAAAGAAAACGGAGAGGCGGCGAGCCGCCTCTCAATCGGGGAGGTCTTCCCGCGGAGGGATCGCGCTCAGGATAAAGAAATCGGAGCGGACCAACCGGATTAAGCCAGCCTCGGGGTCGTATTGCGCATCCGGCAGCCACTCCAGAGTACCTCCGGCGTCCATCTCGGCGTGGAGGTCTAACTCATTTTCTCGCTGCAGTCGGCGTAGAAACATGGTCCATACCATCTGACGGTCCCACTCGGCAGGGGCGACCAGATACGTTTCGTAAAAGCCGCTGTCAGTTTCTTCGTCTCCCGGCTGGCGGCACAACGCCCGGTACACCCGCCAGGATTGCGATGCCATGGAACCACATCCTTTCCTACTTCCTCCTGATCATGCCGCGAAA
>JAIMAE010000333.1 GCA_023512105.1 Bacillota bacterium
GGCCTCCGGCCGACCCGCCGTTGCGCCCGCGGCAGTGGGCGACGTGGCTGTTGCAGCGGTGGACCACGTTGCCCCGCGCGGCGACTCGCCGCCTCAGCCAGCGGCTAGAAGACCCGGTCGTGCGCCAAGTCTGGACGTTAGTCCATCCATTGGCGGTCCTCGTGCGCCATCGGCAGGAGCGGGCGTTGGTCGGCTGGCTCCACCGGGCCTTGGCCAGTGGCATTCCCGAATTGGTGCGCTTTGCGCAAGGCTTGCAGCGCGACGAAGCAGCGGTGCGCGCGGCCATCCCGGGGCCCTGGAGCCAAGGACGCACAGAAGGGTTGAATTATCGGATTCAACGCACCATCCGGGTGACCGATGGCCGCGCCAGTTTTTCGCGGTTGCGGGCCCGACTGCTCGCGCCCCGGGAGGCCTAACGCCGGCCCCCCGGCGCGCCGCGCCGGGGGGAGCACGGCACCCGTCGGAGCCTGCCTTCCGCCGCGGCGGCCACGCCGCCGGGGCATCATGCCTCACCCGCGTGGCGGAGCCCCCGGCACGGGTGCCGGCGGACCCAAGACCGTCCCGGTTCCGTGTCGAATCCCAACGCGGACCCAGCGGGTGGTGAACCGAGGATGAAACACGGGCACCAAAAGTGGTCAAGAGCCGGAAATTAGTGGAATATACACGGTGACACAACCGTGGAGCCAGGGCCCTGTCGAAGCGGCCGTGACCGGCATCAAGCCGTTGCGGCGGCTGATGCAAGGGCGGAGGAACTGGGACCTCCTCCGCCGCCGCATCTGCCACGGCCTTCGCCTTGAGGCTCGGGGGCCCCGCCCCTAAGGCCGTTCCTGCCGCAGAACCTCCTGCGCCTATGTCGGAGGCCCGCCGGGCCGCGGCCGGGGGAGCCACCCCCGTCCATCCCCGCCCATCGCCGACGGGGTGGAAGCGGCCCCCGTGCCTGCGGCGCTCGCCAGACCGAAGGGACGGCGAAGAGATCCTGGACAAGCCCTATACAAAACGCGGGAGAGCCAAGTGAAATCGGAATGGGTGGTGGAAGTCGTCGGAATACGCAGGGTGCCCCGCCCTTCTGACACCCCGTCAACGACCAGCCAACGATCCGGCTCAGTTATCCGCAGCCAGTGCAAGCGCGGCTGCGTCTCCCGCCACTGCGGCCAGCGGGGGTGGGGTTCCTGGCAGGCGATCCGGAAGGCGGGGACATCCGGGTCCGCTAGATACACCTGGAGGTCGGCCAAGTCGACCGCCCGCTGCCGCGGGTCCCACCGGAAGGTCCACCCTACGCCCACCTCGGTGTCCGGCCACGGCCACGACTCGGCGGCGGTACCTGGCGCGGCCCGGGTTTCGCAGAACAGCGCCAGGTGGATGGGGGCCTCGACATCGTGCAGTATGTGTTTTGTCAACAGAAAATCCCCGATTTCACCGTGAAAATTCCCCAATTGTTTGTCGTGAGGGTGGGGAATTTTT
>JAIMAE010000334.1 GCA_023512105.1 Bacillota bacterium
CGCGTCACCAAGAGGTTATGGGGCATGTCGGGATCGGCGTTAATGAAGGTGAGGTGCACGGTGGTACCTTTCGGCACTTCGATGGTGGGATTCACCATTCCGGCGATGCGATAGGTCTCGTCCGGCTGCCCACTGGGACTTCCCACTACGATCAGCCGCACGGCGGAGGTGCTGAACGAGATGCGGTTGGAAGCATGGTCGACCGATGCCCCGGCCGGGACGGCATCGCCCAAGCCTCTGGCGGTAGAGGCGGAGAGCGCGTAGATAGCAGTGGAATAGCCCGGTTCGATCCCAAGCAGACCTCTCATCATGCCGTAGTCGTGGAGTCCGATGCCAGGTCTGCTCCACACCACGCCGTCCGACGATCCCTGGTTAGCTAGGGAACCGCGCGGGCCGAGGGCGCCTCCCCAAGGCCCAAGACTTGCCATCACACCCACCAGGCTCAAGCCCAACGCCACCGCGCCGGCGACCAGAAACGCTGTTCGACGGTTTATCCCTGTCTTCACGATAACCACCTCCCCCTACGAGATGCGCATCTTCCGACCGCCGCACTGCCGGGTCACAAGGGCCTTGTTTACTGTAGCTCCCACAGGCGCTCTCCGTCTTGGGCTAGACGGAGCATCCGCCGCGAACCCTCGGCCCCCTGACACTGAACCGTGCTCGCCAAGTTCTGACCCTCGATGTGAGGAGAATGGCCTAGCCCCTCCTGACCAGGTGGGAGGAGGCGAAGGGATGTTGGATAAGCATGGGGGAGGAAACGACCACGGGGCCGGGCATCGAGCTTAAGGCAACGCGGGATGCTCGGCATCGCTGGACAGGCTCGGGCAGGAATCCTCCCTGGCCGGGGATCCAGCCGCCTGCCCCCCTTGGGGGCCCGCCGGCGCGGGGTCACCCCATTCGGAGGTGCTGACCCTTTTCGCCGTAAAACCGTCCATCACAAACCCACTGATGTATTTCGCTCTCTTCCCAACCCAGCTGGCTGCGCATCCGACTTCACCCAATACGCCACAAGAACTTGACCAGGCCAGATGGAGGTGCCGGCATCCTCCGGTTCGCGCCCCATGCGCTGCATGGGACCCCCAGGTATCCCTGCGGCAATATCCCTCGGCCGGCGCCAAGGTGGTCTCCAATCCACCGGGGCCTCCTTCCCGGCTGAGGTGCGATGCATTGCACTCGCGATTGAAGTTTGAACCAGTTCGCTCGGATGTTGTAAGATTCTTTCGGTAAAGACTTCGCCGGCAGGAGTGAGAACTATGAACCGACGAGGATCCCTTCTCCTGGGAGCGTTGATTGCAACGGCCGCGCTCACGGCCTGCGGAGGACCAGCCGCGCCCGCCTCCCATACCCCGGCCGCGGCATCGCCATCGGGATTGTACCACATCACGATGGTCCAGGCCGTCACCGCCCCCGCCTACTCGCCGGTGGTCGTGGCTCAAAAAGCTGGCATCTTTG
>JAIMAE010000003.1 GCA_023512105.1 Bacillota bacterium
ACGGTGGTAGGCACCGACCCGCCAACCGACTTGGCGGTGCTGCGCATCCATCCCCGCCACCCCCTCAAACCAGTGGCTTTTGCCCCCTCGAGTGGGATTCAGCCCGGGGATTTGGTGGTGGCCATCGGCAATTCGCTTGGGCTGCGACACAGCGTGACGGTGGGAGTGGTCTCGGCTCGGGAGCGGGTGCTGTACAAGGACGGTTGGGAGTTCCACCTGATTCAGACCGATGCCGCCATCAACCCCGGCAACAGCGGGGGACCGCTCCTCAATTTGAAGGGACAGCTGATCGGGATTAATTCCAGCAAGATCGCCCAGGCTGGGGTGGAAGGCATCGGTTTTGCCATCCCATCGGATACCGTGCAAGACGTGGTGCAACAAATCCTGCGCTACGGCCAGGTGCGGCGACCGTGGCTAGGTCTTACGGTGGCCTCGGCCGGCCCCAATGGGGCGGGGCTCTTGGTGGTCACGGTGGCTCCGCGCGGTCCGGCCTCCGAGGCCGGAATTCAGCCGGGAGACTTGCTGGTGGCGTTGGACGGAAAGCCGCTGCACACCTTGAACCAGTTGGTGGATAGCGTGTCGGCGCTGAGGGTGGGGTCCAAGGTACCGGTACAGTTCTGGCGGCAAGGGGAGGTGAGGACCGCCATCCTGACCGTGGGCTGGATGCCCAACCCTGCCCAGGCCGCGACCGCCGGCTAGGCGGTGGCGAAGCCGGCGAGCCAGTGGAAGTACCACGGGACAAACCAGGATGCGGCCAGGGAAACCCACACCATGGCCACCGAGAGCCACAAGAGCAGCTGGGATAGCGACCAGCTGCGGGTGGGCCTGAGCTCCCACAGCAGGCTGAGGCCCAAAATCGCCAGCAGGGTCGTGAGCGCCAACACAATGACCGCACCGCGGGCCAAGAAACGATGACTGGCCGCGTCCACCACCAGGGTGCCTCCTGAGGCGACGGCGACCAGGAGCGCGGAGGTCCAGGCCACCGCGCTGAAAGTGGTACGACGGTTGGTCCGCGCCTCATCCTTCATAAATACCCCTACCTCTTGGTCGCGAGGCTTGGTTTGGACTTCCGCGACCTAATCTCCTAATAATCTATATGACTGGGCCAAAGGCTTTAGGACGGGCCCCGAGGGACAGGAGGATGGCGATGCGGCTTGTGACCATCGGCCGACCGCGGCTCCGCCCGCTGGCCGACGCCATCGAGGAATACCGGCGGCGGATTGGCCAGTGGCAAGTGCTGGAGTGGACGGCGGTGGCGCCGGCCCGCGGGGCGGTCGGCCAAGACCCGGAGGCGGCTCTGCGCTTCGAGGGAGACCGGCTCCTCTCGGCTTTGAGGACGGATGAGTTCGTGGTGCTGCTGGCCGTCGACGGGGTCGAGGACGACTCCCGCGCCTTTGCCGACCGCCTGCGACGGTGGCAGGTTGAAGGCCGACGGCTGGCCTTCGTGGTGGGAGGAGCGTATGGAGTCGATGACCGGGTGGCCGCGCGCTCGCAATGGCGGTGGTCGCTTTCGCGGCTCACCTTGCCGCACGAACTGGCGCAGCTGGTGGCGGTGGAACAGATCTACCGCGCGTTTACAATCTTGGCCGGCCATCCCTATCATAAAGAGTAATCGCCGCAAGGGCCGAGAAAGGATGGGAGACGTTGGTGAAGCTGTTTGAGCCATTTGAATACCGGGGACTTCGGCTGAAAAACCGGATCGTCATGTCCCCTATGTGTCAGTACTCGGTTTGGGATGAGGACGGCATCCCCAACGCGTGGCACATGGTCCATTACGTCAGTCGTGCGGTGGGAGGAACCGGCCTGATCATCTTCGAAATGACCGGCGTGCTGCCAGACGGCCGGATCACCGTCAATGACCTCGGGCTGTGGAACAGCCAGCAGGCCGAGGGGTTTGCCCGGGTGATCCACGAGATTCACCGCTACGGCGCCAAGGCCGGCATCCAGATTGCTCACGCCGGCCGCAAGACCGAGTCTCTTTCCTTGAAGCCTTCGGCTCCTTCTGCCATCGCCTTCTCCGACCGCTACCGGGTTCCCCATGCCCTGACCCTGGAGGAAATCGGCCAGGTGGTGGACGCCTTTGCCAACGCGGCGCGACTGGCGGTGGCCGCGGGAGTCGATATGTTGGAACTGCACGGAGCCCACGGCTACCTGATTCATCAATTTCTCTCCCCCCTGTCCAACCAGCGCGAGGACGCCTACGGGAAAGAGCCCACCCGTTTTGCGGTGGAGGTGATTCGGGCGGTCAAGCGCGCCCTGCCTGATCACATCCCGCTCGCCGTCCGGGTCTCGGCGACCGAATACGACGCCGGCGGGTACAACTTTGAGACCTTTCTACCCATGGCCCGCGCCATGCGCGATGCGGGTGCGGACCTGTTCGACGTCTCCTCCGGCGGAAACACGCCCACCCCGCGGCCGAGCTTTCCCGGTTACCAGGTTCCTTTTGCGGCGGAGATTCGCCGGCAGCTCAAGGTACCGGTGATTGCCGTCGGGGCCTTGGAGTCATACCCCTTGGCCGAAGCGGTGTTGCGACAAGAGCAAGCCGACCTGATCGCGGTGGCGCGGGGGCACCTCATCGACCCCTATTGGGCCAACTCGGCAGCCCGCGCGCTGGGGGCCAAAGTCCAGGTGCCCAAGGCCTATTGGCGCGCCTTCCCCTCAGAGTTTGTCGGGCAAGGTTAAGGGGTCCACTTCTGGGGAGGGCAGCGCGATGGAAATCCGCGAGATGCAAGCGCAGGTCGACGAGTGGATCGGGCAGTTTGAAGAGGGGTACTTCTCCCCTCCGATCATGATCCTCCGCCTGGCCGAAGAGTTGGGCGAGCTCAGCCGCGAGGTCAATCATCGCTATGGCCCGAAGACCAAGAAGCCGACGGAGCCCGAGGGGTCGTTGGCCATGGAGCTGGGAGACCTGCTGTTCGTCCTGGTCTCCTTTGCCAACGCCCTGGGGATTGACCTGGAGACCGCCTTTTCCGCCGTGATGGCAAAGTATAGAAGCCGAGACGGGCAACGCTGGACTCCTAAACGGCAGGGTGAGCATCCCGAGGAACCGTCATCGCCTCCGCAACCTGAGTAAGGGCCCGGCTGATCGGCATGGGTACCCCCAAGGTCTCCCCACACTCCGCGGCCAGGCGAAAGTCCTTGTGATGCCAACTGTTGGCACCCGCTGGGGGCGGGACCTCGCCTGTGCGTAGCCAGGCGTCTAAGGTGGAGGCGAGGCGGTCGGGTTCATGGACGGCGGTCATCAACTCCAACAGCTGCGCCGGTGCCATGCCCCCGGCCTCGGCCAGGCGCATGGCCTCATGCCAAACGAAGCGTTCGGCGCCAGAGATTAAATTCTTCACTAACTTGGCCAGGTTTCCCATGCCCAGCGGACCCATGTGCAACACCGCCCGTCCCATGCGCAAAAGGTGGGGGGTTAAAGCCTGCACCGCCTGCGGTTCGCCCCCAACCAGGAACACCGCCTGCCCGGCCCGGGTGACCGAGGGCACTCCAACCACCGGACAGTCCATCACCACCGCTCGGCCGCCCAGCGCCTCGGCCACCCGTTGGGTAGTGGCCGGAAGCACGGTGCTGTGGATCAGCAGAAAGGGGCGATGCTCGCCGAGTCCGCTCACGACGCCGTTTAGGCCTAAACAGGCCTCTTCCACGTCGGCGTCGGCGGGGACGATTACCTCGATCAGGTGGGATTCTTTGGCCACCTCGGCCGGCGTGGCGCGCAACCCCACCCCAAGTTCGACCAGGCGGGATTGCGCCATCGCGCTGGGGTCGTAAGCGATGACCGTGTAGAGGGAATCGGACGTCTCTTTTAACCGGGCAATGAGCGCTCGGCCCATCGCGCCTCCTCCGATGAATCCTACGGTAGGCATAGGCCTTCTCCTTTCGACCGGCTCCCAACCAGACCTGCTTTGAGAATTTCGACATCAGGGCGGGGAATCCTCCCCCCCAATGCCAAAAGTTACCATCTTGATTGGTCGACTGTATGAGAGGCGGCCTTGTCGACCCTTGCCCGCCCTACTGGCGGAGAGGCGGCAGGAGGTCCAGGGCGTGGGGCCACTGCGCCAGATCTCGCAACTTGCCTTGCGCTGACTATGGAAAAGGGATACAACAGGGGAAGGTGATGCCAGTGTTCTCGTTGTCGATGTATCCCGCCACCACCATCTGGGGCCCCAGGGGCATGGTGGCCAGCGGACATCCCTTGGCGACCTCAGCCGGGTTGGCCACTTTGGCGCGTGGTGGCAATGCCGTGGATGCCGCGCTGGCGATGGCTTGGGTGACCGGAGTGGTCATGCCCGACATGTGCGGGCTGGGTGGAGAAGCGTTTGCTCTGGTGGCCTCTCCCCAACAGGCTCCCGAGGCCTGGCTGGGCAGCGGTGTTTTGCCGCGTGGATTTCGGGAAGATCTGCTCCCGCCCGGGGAGCTTCTGCCTCTGCGGGGCGGAGCCTCGGTGACGGTGCCGGGAGCGGTGTCGCTCTACTTTGCCCTCCATGAGCGGCATGGTCGCCTGGAGATGAACGAGGTTGTCGAGCCGGCGGTGACCTTGGCCCGAGGCGGCTTTCCCGTCGACCGTCGCCTGAAGACCAGCCTTGAGGAGTTCAGGTCGGTCATCGCCGACGACCCGGCGGTGGCGGCTCGCTTCTATCCCGACGGGCAGGCGCTGGCAGAAGGGGCGCTGGTGGTGGCGCCGGAATTGGCGGACGCCCTGGAGGAGGTGGTAAAGAGCCGCGGTCAGACGTTGTATGGAGGCTCGCTCGGCAACGCGGTGGTCGATGCCGTGCGGAGAAGCGGAGGTTTTCTCTCCCTGGAGGACTTGGCCCAGCATCGCACCGAGACGGCCGAGCCCCTGACCTTGGACTGGCAGGGGTGGACGTTGGCGGTGCCTCCTCCCCCTAGTGCCGGAGTGGTGTTGCTGGAGGCCTTTGGCATCGTGGACCCCGACACCATCTCTCCCCGGTGGCGAGAGTCAGGAGCCGAGGTGCACCGAGTCATCGAGGCGCTGCGCTTGGCCTTTGCTGACCGCCGGCGCTACGCCGGGGACCCCGCGGTGGTGCACTTTGCAGCTCAAGATCTCTTGACCGACTCGCATCTGGCCCAGCTTCGAGCCCGGATCGGGGCCTCGGCGCTTCCCATCTCGACCGCGCTGACGACCGGGGATACTACCTCCATGGTGGCGGTCGACGGGGAGGGCCGAATGGTCTCGTTGATTCACAGCCTCGCCTTGGCCTTTGGCTCGGGGGTGTTCGTCAAGGAGGGCGGGTTCTTTCTGAACAACCGAGCGGGACGGTCCTTCAACCGACTGCCAGGCCATCCCAACCAAGCCATTCCCGGTAAACGGCCGATGCACACCTTGGTGCCGTGGATGGTGATGCGGGGGGAAGAGCCGGTGATCGCGGGCAACACCATGGGTGGGGACGGCCAGCCGCAGTGGAACCTGATGCTGTTGTTGGACCTCTTACGCGGCCAGGTGTTGCCTGGCGAGGCAGTCAGCCTGCCGCGGCTTGCGGTGATGCCGGCCACCGACGCCCACACCTTAACCCAGCCCACCGTGGTGAGCTTGGAAGCCCGGTTTAGCCCCGAGGTGCTGGGAGAGTTGGAACGGCGAGGCCACCGCATCAAGGTGGTGGGGCCGTGGGCAGGGGGCGGATCGTTGCAAGTGGTCCAGCGGCTTAGGGGCGGCTGGGCCGGTGCATCCGATCCTCGCGGCGGCGGACAGACCCAGGGCCTATGATGCCCAATATTTTTCGCCGAAATGGACCAAACTGAAAGGAAGGGGGCGTTCCTTTGGCGGCAACCAGTTATGACCTCGTGGTGGTAGGCGGCGGGACCGGTGGTTACGTGGCCGCCATCCGGGCGGCGCAGTTGGGGATGTCGGTGGCGGTAGTCGAAAAGGAGAAGGTCGGCGGAACCTGCCTGCACGTGGGGTGTATCCCGACCAAGGCCTTGTTGCACACCGCCGAGGTGCTGCACCAGGTGCGCAACGGGGAGTCCATGGGGATCGTCGTGGGCTCGGTGGCTCTCGACTACGCCAAGGCAGCGGCCTACAAGGAGCGGGTGGTCAACCAGCTCTACCGCGGCGTGCAATACCTGCTGAAGAAAAACGGGGTGACCACCATTTCCGGGCGCGGCCGTTTGGTCGACGCCCACCGCGTTCTTGTGGAGCGGGAAGGGGCGAGCGAGGAGGTGTCGGGGAAGAACCTGCTCATCGCCACCGGTTCAGTCCCCCGCGGGCTTCCTGGGGTGCCGTTCGACGGCCAGCGGGTGGTCAACTCCGACCACGTCTTGTCCAGCTCGGACGTGCCGCGGTCCATCCTCATTCTCGGGGGCGGTGCCATCGGGGTGGAATTTGCCTCGATGTACAACGACTTTGGTTGTGAGGTGACGCTGGTAGAGATGATGGACCAGCTGTTGCCGAACGATGACCCCGACATCGCCAAGACGTTGCGCAACCTCTTCACCCGGCGGGGGATCACGGTGATGACGGGAGCCCGCTTGCAGACGGAAACCCTTCAGGTCACCGGGGAGGGCGTGGTGGCGTCGGTGGTGGAGGCCGACGGCTCGTCGAAGCAGGTTCGGGCAGAGCGGCTGTTGGTGGCCATCGGGCGCAGCCCGGTCACCGAGGGGCTTGGGCTGGAGGCGGTGGGGGTCGCCACGGAGCGGGGCTTCATCCGCGTCGACCAGCGGTACCGGACCAGCGTGCCGGGGATTTACGCCATCGGGGATGTGATTGGCGGCTACCTTTTGGCCCATGTGGCGGCCCACGAGGGGATCATCGCAGTGGAAACTATGGCCGGCCTAGACCCCGAGGGCCTCTCCCCGGTCCGCATTCCCCGGGTGACCTACTGCCGGCCCGAGGTGGCTTCCTTGGGCTGGACCGAGCGGGAGGCTCAGGCGCAGGGCTTTGAGGTGAAGGTGGGGACCTTTCCGCTCCGGGCCAACGGCCGTTCCCTCATCCTGGGCGAGGCGGACGGCATGGTCAAGCTGATTGCGGACAAGAAGACGGATGCCCTGTTGGGCGCTCACCTGATCGGCCCGAACGCCTCGGAGCTCATCAACGAAATGGCCTTGGCGCGCTTTTTGGAAGGCACGGGCTGGGAGGTGGCGGAGAGCGTGCACGCCCACCCCACGGTCTCGGAAACCTTGCATGAGGCCGCCTTGGCACTGGATGGTCATGCAATTCACGTGTAATAAATTGCAATTGCGGATTGGTCGTCTTTGCGTCCGGACTACCCTCCGAGAGCGCAAAGGATTACAATGGCCATGGCATGAGAGCCTTGTGCGGCTGGAGGGGACGAGGGCAAGGGAGGTCGTCGGGCAGAAGGCCCCGCTGGCTGCAACAGGCACGGCAGGCGCGGATGAGCGGAATAAATATTCGGACGCCACGCCCTCTTCTTGTGGCCGGGCGGGCTGTCCCATCGGCGCCGTGAGGCGGAAAGGAGAGGGAGAGGTTGGCTGATTCCCAAATGACCCCGGAGTTGATGAAGGAAATCTACTATTACATGGCGCTTTCGCGGGCGGTGGACGACCGGATGTGGATCTTAAACCGGCAGGGCAAAGCCCCGGTGGTCTACTCCTCCAACGGTCACGAAGCGGCCCAGGTGGGTTCGGCGTTTGCCTTGAACCGGGGGGAGGACTGGATCGCCCCCTACTACCGCGACCTGGCCCTGGTTTTGGCCTGGGGGATGACGCCTCGCGAGGTGATGTTGCACGTCTTGGCCCGAGCCGACGATCCCAATTCCGGCGGTCGACAGATGCCCGCCCACTGGGGATCCCGGCGCCTTCACATTTTGAGCGGGGGATCGGTGGTGGCCACTCAGAACGCGCACGCCGCCGGATTGGCGCTGGCCTCCAAGATGTTAAAGGACGGCCGGGTGGCGGTGGCCTACTTCGGGGAGGGGTCGACCAGCCAAGGCGAGTTCCACGAGGCGCTCAATTTCGCCGCGGTCTGGAAACTTCCGGTCATCTTCTTCAACGAGAACAACGGGTACGCCATCTCGGTGCCCCAGCGCAAACAGATGGCGATTACCGACGTGGCCGCCCGCGCCCAAGGGTATGGCATCCCCGGGGTGATCGTCGACGGCAACGACCCGATTAAAGTTTGGGAGGTTACCCGGGCGGCGGCTGAGCGGGCGCGGCGGGGCGAAGGACCGACCCTGATCGAGGCCAAGACCTATCGCTTTGTGCCCCACTCCAGCGATGACGACGACCGAGCCTACCGTTCCCGGGAAGAGGTCATGGAGTGGAAGAAGCGCGACCCCTTGATCACCTTTGAGCAGCGATTGGAGGCGGAGGGGATCCTCAGCGCGGAGGAAAAAGCCCGGATGCAACAGCAGATCAAGGACGCCGTCAACGATGCCACCGACTACGCCGAGAAGGCGGCGTTGCCGGATCCGGCGACTTTGGAACGCTACGTCTACGCGGAATAAACCTGTCTTACGTCAAGAAGTTTTTGCGATAAGGAGGGTAAGCCCGGCGTAGGCGGATGCGGCCGGGTAGAGGTATGGCGGTAATGACCTATCTAGAGGCGATTCGGGCCGGATTGCGCCAAGAGATGCAGCTGGATCCCCGCATTGTGATTTGGGGCGAAGACGTCGGCGTGCGCGGGGGCGTATTCCGGGTCACCGAAGGCTTGCAGCAGGAGTTTGGCGAGGACCGGGTCATCGACTCTCCTCTGGCCGAAGGAGCCATCGTCGGGGTGGCGATTGGCGCGGCGATAGGTGGGCTTCGGCCAATCCCGGAGATTCAGTTCGGCGACTTCATCTTCCCGGCCATGAACCAGATCGTCGAGGAAGCCGCCCGGATGCGGTACCGTTCCAACAACGACTTTCACGTGCCACTGGTGATTCGGGCCCCGATCGGAGGCGGCATCCACGGCGCGCTCTACCACTCCCAATCGGTGGAGGCCTTCTTCGCCCACGTGCCCGGCGTCAAAGTGGCGGTTCCCGGAACCCCTTACGACGCCAAGGGGCTTTTGGCTGCGGCGATCGCCGACGAGGACCCGGTGCTGTTCTTTGAACATAAGGCGGCTTACCGATCGTTGCGCGGAGAGGTGCCGGAGGAACGCTACCTGATTCCTTTGGGCCAGGCCGAGGTGAAGCGGGAGGGCAAGGACCTTTCCATCATCACCTACTCCTTGATGGTCAACTACGCCCTGCGCGCGGCGGAGACCCTGCAACAGGAAGGGATTTCGGTCGAGGTGTTAGACCTGCGGACGGTGCGACCGCTCGACCAAGCGCGGATTTTAGAGACCGCCAAGAAGACCGGCAAGGTGCTGATCGTCCACGAGGACAATCGCACCGGGGGGATCGGGGCGGAAGTCAGCGCCATCCTCGCCGAAGAGGCGCTGTTCTACCTCGACGCCCCGATTCGGCGGCTGTGCGGACCAGACGTGCCTGCGATGCCCTACAGTCCGCCGCTCGAGCACGCCTTCATGATCACCCCTGAGAAGATCGCCCAGGCGGCCCGCGAACTGGCTCGATTCTAGGTTGCTTCGCCGGGGCGACGGGTGTGGGGAGTCGGGAAGGAGGAGCGACAAGAGAGAGATGGTAGAGAAGGTCTTGATGCCGCAGCTGGGGGAGTCGGTGACCGAGGGCACCATCGGCCAGTGGCTCAAAAATGTAGGCGATTCGGTGGAGAAATACGAGTCGCTGCTGGAAATCTTAACCGACAAGGTCAACGCCGAGGTGCCTTCGCCGGCCAGCGGGGTGTTGGCTCGGATCTTGGTCCAGGCGGGGGAGACCGTCCCGGTTGGCACCCCGATTGCGGAAATCGAGGTGGCGGGAGAAGCCGCGGAGGTGGCGCCGCAGGCCGAGCCAGCTCCTGCCGCCCCCAGCCCGCCGGCTGCGGTGGTCGACGCCCCGGCCGCCCCTGCCCACCCCGGGCCGACCGAGCGGGGGCGGTACTCCCCGGCCGTGCGTCGGCTGGCCCAGGAACACGGGATCGACCCGTCCAGGATCGCCGGGTCCGGGGCCGGGGGACGGGTCACGCGCAACGACGTGCTCAAAGCGGTGGCCGAGCGGACGGCACCCCCGACGGCGCCGCCCGCACCGACTGCCCCGAGCGCCCCGGTGGCGGGGGCGCCAGAGCCGCCCCGGGAGGTGGCTGGCGTGGCTCCGGTCCCAGCCGGCCCGGTCGAACCCGGCGACCGGGTGGAACCCCTCTCCAACATTCGCCGCGTGATTGCCCAGCGCATGACCCAAGCCAAGGCAACCGTCCCCCACGCCTGGATCATGGTGGAGGTGGACGTCAGCGGTTTGGTCGCCTTGCGCGAGCGGTGGAAGGCCAAGTTCCGGGAAGAAGAGGGGTTCAATCTCACCTACCTCCCCTTTATGTTGAGGGCGACGGTGGAAGGTCTTAAGGCGGTTCCACAACTCAACGCCCAGTGGAACGGCGACAGCATCATCTACAAGAAGCGGATCAACCTGGGGATGGCGGCGGCCACCGACCGTGGGTTGGTGGTGCCGGTGATCCGGGATGCCGATCAGAAGAACTTGGTGGGGTTGGCCCACGCGGTCCACGACCTGACCGAACGCGCGCGCTCGGGCCGGCTCAAGCTGGAGGATTTGAGCGGTGGGACCTTCACCGTCGACAACACCGGCGCGGTCGGGACCATGCTGACCTACGCCGTGATCAATCCGCCGGAGGTCGGAATCGTGACCATGGAGAGTATCGTAAAGAGGCCGGTGGTGGTGGGCGACGCCATCGCCATCCGCTCGATGGTCAACCTTTGCCTCTCCTTCGACCATCGGGTGGTGGACGGAGCCGACGCCGCGCGGTTTCTCAACGTGCTCAAGCGCCATTTGGAGTCGCTCGGGCCCGACAGTTCGATCTACTAGGGGCGGCGGTTTGACCGATCGGCCTGGGGAGAAAGGAGGAAGAAAATGGCTGCGCGTCCCCCATTGCTCAAACCGGAGCCACCCGCTCGCACCCCGCTCCCGCCCTGGATCAAGGTGCGGCTGGCGACGGGACCCAATTACCAAGAACTCAAGGAGCTGATGCGCTCGCAGAAGCTTCACACGGTGTGCGAGGAAGCGCGTTGCCCGAACATCTACGAGTGTTGGGAGGCGCGGACGGCCACCTTTCTCATCCTGGGCGACATCTGCACCCGAAACTGCGGGTTTTGCGCCATCACCACCGGGCGGCCGACCGGCCTGGACCGTCAGGAACCGGAGCGGGTGGCGGAGACGGTGCGGGCGATGGGACTGCGTCACGCCGTGATCACCTCGGTGACCCGCGACGACCTGGCCGACGGGGGGGCAGAGATCTTTGCCGCCACCATCGAGGCGATTCGCCGGGCCGTCCCCGGGTGCGGCGTGGAGGTCTTGACCCCGGACCTCCTGGGCAACTGGGAGGCGTTGTCCCGGATCGTCGCGGCCCGGCCGGATATTTACAACCACAACATCGAGACGGTGGCGCGGCTGTATCCTCGGGTCCGTCCGAAGGCCCGCTACCACCGCAGCTTAGAGTTGCTGGCCCGGGTCAAGGCCCAGGATCCGAGCATCGTGACCAAGTCCGGATTCATGGTCGGGCTGGGGGAGACCCGGGAAGAGGTCTCCGAGCTGATGCAAGACTTGAGGCGCCACCAGGTGGATGTGCTGACGGTCGGGCAGTACCTGCGGCCCGACGCCCGCCATCTACCGGTCGAGCGCTTCTGGCGTCCGGAGGAGTTCGCCGAAGTCCGGGAGGAGGCGCTGGGCCTAGGCTTTCGCCACGTAGAGGCGGGGCCCTTGGTGCGCAGTTCCTATCACGCCGCCTCCCAGGTTCCCTCGGAGGCGCAGCGACCGTGAACCCGGGGTGGGTGATCGACCTTGGCACCATGCGCTATGGACCGGCCTGGGAGTGGCAGCGCCGGGCCGCCGAAGGGGTCTTAAGGCAGGAACATCCCGATATCCTCTTTCTAGTCGAGCATCCGCCGGTTTACACGGTGGGCCGGGGCGCTCGCGGTTCGCTGGAAAACCTGCTGTGGGATGCGGAGCGTCTTGCCGCCGAGGGGATCGAGCTGTTTGAAGTCGACCGCGGGGGCGACATCACCTACCACGGGCCGGGTCAGTTGGTGGCTTATCCCATCCTTGACCTCAATCGCCAAGGTCGGGACCTGCACGGCTACCTGCGCAACCTCGAGGCGGCGATCATGGAAACCTTGTCCGTCTTTGGCATCGCCTCCAGGCGGCTGCCGCCCCACACCGGGGTGTGGGTGGGAGAGGAGAAGATCGCCGCGATTGGCGTCAAGGCCAGTCGGTGGATTACCCAGCACGGCCTGGCCCTTAACGTCGACCCCAAGCTCGAACATTTCGCCGGGATCATCCCCTGCGGGATTCGCGACAAAGGCGTCACCTCGATGCGCGCGGTCTTGGGCAGACCGGTCGATCTCAACTCCGTCAAGCCCCATTTGACGGCTGCCCTGGGCAGGGTGTTGGGGATCGCCTGGGAGCCCCGGAGGCTTGAGGACCTCAATGGCGCGGAACCTCCGCTCTCCGCGGAGAGCGCCTCTTGAGGGTAGCGACTTTAGCCGCCCCAATTGTCGCTTGCTTTGTCCGAGGAGGGATGGCTCGTGATCCAACCCGACCGCATCCACACGCCCGCCGCTCGGGCCATTCGGGAGGTGGTGTTTGGGGTCAACGACGGGCTGGTCTCCATCACCGGCTTGGTGGTCGGCGTGGCTTCCAGCCACATGCCCGCCCATCAAGTTTTGCAGGCCGGAATCGCCGCGGTGGTCGCGGCCATGATCGCGATGGGTCTCGGGGCCTACCTCTCCACTTCGGCCCAAAACGAGTACTTCCTGGCGGAACGGGAACGCGAGGCCCACGAGGTGCGGGTGATGCCGGAGGAGGAACGGCGCGAGGTGGAGGGGATCTATCGCGCCCAGGGGTTTAGCCGAGAGATCACCCGGGTGTTGACCGACCACGTCACCGCCGACCCCGAGCGTTGGATTGACTTCATGATGAAAGAGGAGTTGGGCATCCACCTCGACCGCTTGGACAACCCGTGGCAGTCCGCCGGGGTGATGGCCTTGGCGGTGCTGTTAGGTTCTCTTCCCCCCTTGGTGCCCTTTTTGGTGGTTCCCCGCGTCGACCAGGCCCTGCCTTGGACCATCGGGCTGGCCATGGCCACCGCCTTCTTCTTAGGGATGGTCAAGGCGCGGGTGGCCAAGGGCAACTGGTGGCGCAGCGGGGTGCAATTTCTCTTGGTGTCGGCGGCGGCGGCCCTGGCCGGGATCTTGGCCGGACACTGGTTAGGAGGGGTGGCGTGAACCGGCGTACCTTCCCTGATTTGTTTTTCCACGCCTTGGCGGAATTCGCCTGTCGTCAAACCCTCCTCGGCGACCCGCTCTTCGGCCCGGAGGCGGCGGCAGCTCCCGGGGTCCGCGGCCGGCTGGCCGCCGGAACCGCCGACTTTCTGCTCGAAGCCGAAGGCCTCCTGGGTCAGACATCCGCGGGAGAGCGATTGTAGCGGCTAAGGAAGCAGGCGCTGCAAGAAGGAATTCCAGAGATCTCCCAGCGACGGGGGTGGCAGCGTGGGGGCCGGCAGCGAGGGCGGACTCCCGCCGAATTGGTCCTGGTTGCAACCCGGGCTGATTTGGTCGGGGACATGGCCGCGGATGAAAACCTCGCGCACGGCGGTGCAGCAGCCGTTGTCTAAAAGGCCGGTCTGCACACAGACGCGGCGGGTGACGATGTTCGGGGGCACCGGGAAAGGGGTGGGAGGAACCCCTTGCAGCGCCGCCTGCAGGAAATGGGCCCAGATCGGTCCTGCGCCGAGGTCCCCGGTGAGGTTGAGGGGAGCGTTGTCGTCGTTGCCGACCCACACCGAGGCGGCCAACTGGGGAGTATAGCCGACCAGCCAGGCGTCGCGCTGTTGGGAGGAGGTGCCGGTTTTGGCCGCAGCCGGGCGGTTGATGATGGCCTCCAGGTCATGGGCGGTCCCCTGCGGGTTGAGCAGCGGGGCGGAGAACAGGTTGGTTACCACGTAGGCCACCTGGGGAGAGAGGACCCGCACCCGCGTCGGGGTGAACGAGTAGACCACCGTCCCTTGCGGGTTGACGATCTTGGCCACCGCGTACGGCTGCACCCGATAGCCGCCGTTGGCCAAGGTGGCCACCGCCCGGGTCATCTCCAGCGGGGTGAGCGCGGAAGAACCCAGGGCAGTGGTCAGGTTGTTGGCCAAGGGGCTGGTGATGCCCATGCTGTGGGCGACCTGGATCATCGCCGAGGGCGTGACGGTGTTCATCCACTTGACGGCTACGATGTTGTCGGAGAGGGCGATGGCCCGCCGGATGGTCAAGGGCCCGTTGTAGACATCCCCAAAATTGTGGGGTACGTAGTAGCCGCCGTGGCCGTTGGGAAACCGCACCGGGGCCGATACCTTCACGCTGGAGGTCGGGTAGCCGTCGTTGATCACGGTGGTGTACAGGAAGAACTTCATGGCGGAACCCGGTTGGCGGGCGGCGTCGACCGCCCGGTTGAGCGGGGTGCGGGCGTAGTCGTCTCCCCCTACCATCGCCTCGATGGCGCCGGTGCGCGGGTCTAAGGCGACCAGCGCGACTTCCGGCTCGGGCACCCCGTGGACCAGGTGGGTGGGCGGGGCCCAGTTGGCCACGGCCGATTCGGCAGCCCGTTGCGCGGTACCGCTCAAGGTGGTGTAGATGCGCCACCCTCCGGTGTAGAGGGTTCGGGCGACGGCCGGATCCAGCTGTCCCAGGCGCGAGGTGATGTAGGAAACAAAGTATGGCGCCTGGGTGGCCAACGGGCCGTGGGGGTTGAGGCCCAGAGGACTTTGTTCCGCCGCTTTGGCCGCCGCTGGAGTCAGGTAGTGCAGTCGGGCCATTTCTTCGAGCACCAGGTTGCGCCGGGCCAACGCCGCCTGGGGATGGAGCAAGGGGTCATAGTAGCTGGGGGCGTTGACCAACCCGGCCAGCAGTGCCGCTTGGGGCAGGGTCAATTGGGAGGCGGGGTGACCGAAATAGGTTTCGCTGGCGGCCTCCACCCCGTACGCCCCTTCCCCAAAGTAGACATCGTTGAGATACATCTCCAAGATCTGCTGCTTGGAGTAGCTGGCCGAGAGTTTAATCGCCAACAGCAGCTCCTTGACTTTCCGCCCCAGGGTTCGCTCGGGACTTAGGTAGAGGTTCTTGGCCAGCTGCTGGGTCAGGGTGCTGCCGCCTTGGAGGATTTGGCGGTGGACCAGGTCGACCAAGGCGGCGCGCAGGATGCCGACCGGATCGATGGTGGGCTCAACCCAGAAGGTGTTATCTTCGATCGCCACGATCGCGTTCTGCATGTCGGCCGGGATCTGGCTTAAGGGAACCGGGATGCGATTTTGGTTGCGGTACAACAGGGCGATCAGGTGGCCGTTTTGGTCGAACACCTGGGTGTCGGCAGGCAGCGAGGGAACCGGCAGGGTGGCGGCCACCGGGGCCATCAGGATCAAGGCCCCACCGGCCAGCACGGGAAGGCTGATGGCGGCGGCGCTGTCCGCGATGCGGGCCTTCCAACGCTGCAACCAAGTGGGACGGCGCTCGTCAGCCAATCCGTTTCCTCCCTCCCTCAAAGGGCCGTTGCCCGGTCCACACCGCCGGTTCGCCGCGCCCCTCTAGGAACCTAGTATGGGTAGGGGCGAGAGGGCTCATGTAGCCCGAGGACGGCTCGGTTTTTTGCTATAATTGGCGAGGACTTTGAGTGAAGGGGGATCTCGTTTGCTACCGACACCGACAAAATTCACCCTGGTCGCCGGATCTGCCGAAGGTCCGACTCGCCTCAACGCCTTCGACAACGCGTTGTTACGCGCCGGAATTGGGAATCTTAATCTTGTGCGGGTCAGTTCCATCCTTCCGCCCGGTGCCGAGGAAGTCGCCACCTTATCGGTACCGCCCGGCTCACTGCTCCCGTGCGCCTACGGTACCATCACCTCGGAGGTCGAAGGCGAGTGGATCGCCGCCGCGGTATCGGTGGGTATTGGGGACCGCAATCGCTACGGAGTGATCATGGAGTTCTCTGGCCGCTGCGGCAAGGCGGAAGCCGAAGCGGCGGTTCGGGAAATGGCGGAGGCGGCTTTTCGCGAGCGCGGATTGCGACTGGAACGCGTGTTGGTGCAAGCCACCGAACACCAGGTGCGATCGATAGGCTGCGCGCTGGCCGCGGTGGCCCTCTGGTATTAGGCAGGAGGCGAGAATTCGGTGGAGGTGTGGTTTACCGAGCGGCAGACCGATGCGGTGACCATCGGGTTGAAGGTCAAGGCGGTGCTGTGGCGGGAGCGAACCCCCTATCAAGAATTGGCGGTGGTGGAGAGCGAGGCCTACGGTCGGGTGCTCATCCTGGACGGGGCGATTCAGACCACCGAGCGCGACGAGTACGTGTACCATGAGATGATCGCCCAGGTACCCTTGGCCGTGCATCCGCATCCCCGGCGGGTGGCGGTGATCGGGGGTGGCGACGGAGGAGCGATCCGGGAGATCCTGCGCCACCCCGCGGTGGAGGAAGCGCACCTGATCGAGATCGATGAGCGCGTGGTGGAAGTGGCCCAGCGCTTCTTTCCAGAGATCGCGATCGGCCTGAACGACGACCGCACCCATCTGCACTTTACCGACGGGATCGCCTGGGCCCGGGAGGCCAGGGATTTCGACGTCATCTTGGTCGACTCCACCGACCCGGTGGGTCCGGCCGAGGGCCTGTTTACGGCGGAGTTTTACAAGACGCTGTATGAAGCCTTGGGGCCAGACGGGATCATGGTCGCGCAATCCGAGTCGCCCTTCTTGCAGCCGGATCTGTTGCGGCGGGTGGTACAGGGGGTGCGCGAACATTTTCCGGTCACCCGGGTCTATCTGGCCTCCGTGCCCACCTATCCCAGCGGGTTGTGGAGCTTTACCTGGGGATCGAAGCGGCACGAGCCGGAGGACCTGCGGGAGCTGGAGGCTCCTTGGCGGGCGCATCTTAGGTACTGGACCCCTGAGGTGCATCGTGCCGCCTTCGCACTGCCTCCGTTTGTCAAGGAGCTTGTCGATGGCTGATACGCCCTTGAAATACGACCGGTACGACCACTTTTTGGGGATGGAGGCCAGTTTTCGAGAGGCCGATTGGTGCTTGTTCGGGGTTCCGATGGACACCACCGCCTCCTTCCAGCCGGGTTCCCGCTTCGGGCCGGCGCGCATCCGAGAGGCATCGTGGGCGCTGGAGACCTACGCGTTGGAGGCGGACCGCGACTTAGCCGATCTCAAGCTTCACGACCTCGGCGACCTGGAGCTTCCGATTGGCAACCTGCAAGAGAGCCTGGCCCGCATCGGGGAGGCGGCCTATCACTTGCTGGAGCTCGGCAAGCGCTTCGTCGCGGTCGGCGGCGAACACCTGGTGACCCTTCCCCTGGTGCAGGCCGTGGTCAAGCGCTATCCCGACCTGGTGGTGGTGCATTGGGATGCCCACGCCGACCTGCGCGAGGAGTACCTGGGCCAGGCCCTGTCCCACGCCACCGTGCTGCGGCGGGTGTGCGAGTGGATTCAGCCTGGCCACCTCTACCAGTTTGGCATTCGGTCCGCCACCCCAGACGAGGTGCGCTATGCGCGCCGGAACCACCACTTCTACCCCCAGGAGGTGCTGGCTCCTTTGCGGACCTGCCGGGCTGAACTGGAGGGGCGTCCAATCTATCTCACCATCGACGTGGACGTGATCGATCCCGCTTTTATGCCCGGCACCGGCACCCCCGAGCCCGGCGGCATCAGCGCGCGAGAAGCTTTACAGGCGCTGGGAGTGTTGCGGGGCCTCGAGGTGGTGGCGATGGATGTGGTTGAAACCATGCCCGCCCACGACACCTCCCAACGCTCGGCCCTCCTGGCCGCCAAGTTGATACGCGATGCCTTGGCCTGGATCGCCGGAGGCACCTCGGAGGAAGGAAGAGAGCGGTGAAATCTCGATATCTGCGCGCGGTGGAGGAAATCGCCCAGCAGCTTCTGGCCATCGCGCGGTCCCAAGGGTGGGAGATCGCGGAGGACGCGGTCCTGGTGCAACCGCCCAGCGAACCCGGGCACGGTGACTTGACCAGCAACCTGGCGTTTCGCCTGGCTCGAGTGGCCCGCCGTCCCCCCCAGGCGATCGCCGAGACCTTGGCCCAAAATTGGCCGGAGCATCCGGTTGCCGATGCCCCTGAGGTCGGCGGCGCCGGGTTCTTGAATTTCCGGCTGAAGACCCTGTGGCTGGCGGCGGTGGTCGACGAAGTCTTGGAGCAGGGTCCGCAGTATGGCAACAGCGAAGAGGGCAAGGGGCGGCGGGCGCTCTTGGAGTTTGTCTCCGCCAACCCCACCGGACCGCTGGTGGTGGCCAACGGGCGGGCCGCCGCGGTAGGAGACACCTTGGCCCGGCTGATGGAAGCGGCGGGATGGCAGGTCGAGCGCGAATATTACGTGAACGATGCCGGCAACCAGATTCAGCGCCTGGGACAAGCCATGGCCTTGCGGCTGCAAGAATTGCGCGGCCAGCCGGTGGCGGTCTGGCCGGAAGGGGTCTACCCCGGGGCCTACGTGCGGAGGCTGGCCGAGCGATGGCTGGCGGAGGGAAGGCCGGCCGCGGCGGAGGTCGAGGAGTTGGGTCGCTGGGCGGCCGAGGTGTTGCGGGCGGAGCAGGAAGAAGAGCTGTTGCGGTTTGGGGTGCGCTACGACCGCTGGTTCTCCGAACGCGGCTTGCGCGAGTCGGGGGCCTGCGAGGCCGTGCTCTCGCAACTGCGGGCGGCGGGGTGGCTGGTGGAGGAGGAAGGAGCGCAATGGTTTCTTTCCACCCACTGGGGCGACGACAAGAACCGGGTGATGGTCAAGTCCGACGGTAGCTGGACGTATTTCGTGCCCGACGCCGCCTATCACGCCGACAAGCTGGCGCGAGGCTACGACCTCTTGATAGACTTGCTCGGACCCGACCACCACGGATACCTCGGGCGACTCAAGGCCCTGGTGCAGGCGCTGGGGTATCCCGAGGACCGACTGGAGGTGCGCATCGTTCAACTGGTGCGGCTGGTCCGCGGGGGCGAGCCGGTGCGGATGTCGAAACGGGAAGGCGAGTTCGTCACCTTGGCGGAATTGGTGGACGAAGTGGGCGTCGACCCGGCGCGCTGGTTTTTCCTGGAGCGGGCGATGGACACCCCGCTCGATTTTGACCTGGACCTGGCGCAGTTGCGGACCAACGAGAACCCAGTCTACTACGTGCAGTATGCCGCGGCCCGGATAAAAAGCCTCCTCCGCAGCGCAGAAGCCCCAAGCCAAACCTACTCGGCGGCCGAGCTGGTGGAGCCGGAGGAGCGGGCGTTGCTGCTGGGGTTGGCCCGCTTTCCCGAGGTGGTGGCGGAGGCGGCCCGCGAACGCGCCCCCCACTACCTTCCTCGCTTTCTCACCGAGCTGGCGGGAGACTTCCACCTGTTCTACCGTCGACATCGGATTTTAAATGCCCCCGGGACGCTGGCCGCCGCCCGCCTGGCTTTGGCGCGGGCGGTGCTGGTGGTGCTGGAGCGGGGGCTTGGCCTGATGGGAATCTCGGTCCCAGACCGGATGTAGTCCCCCGCTGCGAAGGCGGCGGGGGCAACCGCCTTTCCGTGGGCCAAAGCTCCGCGAGGCCGGGTGGTGCGGGCGTAAGACCCGGCCTCCCTGCCCCCGACGCCTCGGCATCAACCCGCCACGGAGCATCTCCCAACTGGTACCGCTTGCTCCTAGCTTGGAGCATTCCTATCCCGAGATGACCGGTCCCGGTCCTCGGCCGCTACGGACCCACAGGGGATTGCAGGAGCTTCTTCCTCCGCCACCCCAGCCAGGCCGCTCCCGCTCCCGCCAAGGGAAGCCCGATCGCGAACGGGACTTCTGGCAACTGGCCGCTGATCGGGGGAACCGGCGGGTCGTTGCACACCGGCGAGGTGTTGTTGTAGTTGTACGTTCCATCGGACGTAAGTCCGTACATGTGGAAAACGTGGTCGCTGGTGTGGTCGATCAAGGTGATGTTGTAGTTGTCCCCCGGGTTGGGTAGCGACGCCTGAAAGGCGTAGAGGGCTGTCCCCGATTTTCCCGCGGTCAGTGCAGCCGGCTGGTTGAGTAAGCTGCTCGCCGTGGCCGTGTAGCTCTGGTTGGTTGTGGTGTCGGTGATGGAGAGTTCCGGCAGGGCCTGGGGGTTTTGGTTGATGTTCGAATCGCTCGGGTCGGGGAAGGCCCAACTGCCCTGCACGTTTCCGGTGTCCAACACCGTGATCGACACGTCCAGGGTGGTGGTGCCTTGACTGGTGGAGACTGAGGTCAGACCCATCCCTTGTACCTGGAAATTACAGGTTCCGCCTCCATCAGCCAAAGCAGTTCCGCTAAACAGGCATACCCCCGCCGCCACCCCGAGTCCAATGAACTTCCGGTATCGCGTAGCCATTGCGCATCGGCGCCTCCTCTCAGGCCGGGGGAAGGTATGAGCGCTTTCCCTCCCTTGGGCCCTAGTGCCACTGTACACGCCGGTGCGGTCTTGCGCGGTCCCAAGTCCCGTCTTAAGCCTGGTCTCGGGGTGGGTCTCAGGTGGTTTCCCTCAACCGGCCTACGGCAGGTAGACCTCGGGGAAGGGCGTCGGCCGGGCCTTCCAACGGCTCAGCACCGGTTTGGCAGGCTCCGGGCTCAAGGGAGCGGCAGGGTCGCGATGGGCCAGCAGCCAGATTTGCGCCTCTTCCTTGCTCAGGCAACTGGCCAGCGGGCGATGGCGCAAGGAGCGCGCGGCTTTCTCCAGATATTTCTTTTCCTCGGCCACGATGCGCAGGATCACCGGATGGGTGGGCTGAAAGCCGGTGCGGGCAATGAATTCGGAGGGTAGGGCGTTGTTGCGACTGTGGTTGCAGGCGCGGCAGGCCACCACGCAGTTGTCAAGACGGGTGCGGCCTCCCCAGCAGACGGGGATGACGTGGTCGACGGTAGAACCGGGGTCTCCGCACCAAGCGCAAACCCACCCGTCCCGCCGGCGCACCCGCCGGAGGATGTGGCGATAGGCCAGGGGGCGATAGCCTAGGCGCAACACCCCGTCCTCCAGCCAAGCCAGACCGTCTTCCAAGTTTTGCAAGGCTTTGGCCGGAGTGCAGGGGGTCAGGCGATTGCCCTCGAGGTCTACCACCGGAACCGGATAATCTTGGGGCAGGGTTTGTAGCCATGCACGAGCCGTCACCGCATCGGCCCTCCACCTAGGGTGCTTTTATTTTCAGGCTATCACCGGTGGCGGCCGACTGGCAAGGGCGTTAGGGCTGCCCCAAGGGATGGCGCCGCTCGGCGGTGGAGAGGTAGAGCATCACCTCGGCGCTGAGCAGCAACACGCCCGGCAACAGCCAAAAGAAGGAGACGATGAGGGCGCCCCCCAAAAGGGCGATGCCATCCAGCCAGGCCGCGGCGGTGGGACGGGAGAAGGCCAAGAGTCCGCCCACGATGGCAAGCCCTCCCATGATCAAGACCCCGATGGTGCGGACCATCGCCTCCGGCAAGGTGTCCACGTAAATCCCCAGTCCAAGCCGGGCGATGGCAAGATAGCCCAGCAAAAGCCCGGCCAAGCCGGCCAACACGCTGCTGATACAAGCCCCAGTCCGCATAAGCCTCCCTCGCTTTCGTTCAAACTACCGTCCTCTTGCTTAGATTGCCCGGGATCGCCCGCATCACTCGCACCGAGGAACGGTCGGGGAGGTCCGGCGCCGCGAGTTGACAGGGGACGGCGGGCGGCTATGATTCTTTGGTGGCAAAGTCCGCTCGACTGAAACGAGGTAGGAGGGGCTTCTCGATGATTCACCTGACCGACGAGATCCGCATGGCTTTGAACCAAGCCTTGGCCAACCGCATCTTCTGCGCGTTGGCCACGGCCGACGCCCAGGGGATGCCCGATGTCAGTTATCGCGGCAGCGTGGTGGCCTGGGACGAGGAGCACCTGGTATTTTGGGAGCGCAGCCGGGGCACTGCGCTGGAGAACATGCGCGAGAACCCCAAGGTCTGCATCATGTACTACAATCCCAACAACCGAAAGTTTTGGCGGTTTTACGGGCGCGCCCAGCTGATTGCCGAGGGCCCGGAGCGCGAGCGCATCATGGCGGCCATACCGGAGGCCGAGTTAGAGCGCGACCCGGAACGCACCGGGGTCGCGGTGAAGGTGGCGCTCGACATGGTTCGTGAGGGGCCTCGGGTGATCATGCAGCGGGAGAGCCGCTAATCCTGGGGCATCGCCGTGCCGCGGGGAAGGGAGACTTCCTCACGCTCTCCCTGGAGACCTAGGCCGGCGAAGGCGACCCGCCCCCTTAGGCGCTGTGCGCGCACAGGAGCTGGCGCACCTGGCCGTGTTGCGCGTTGAAGTCGGCTCTCCACCCGGCATCCTTTCCCGATGCCGGGCGGCGAGCTTGAGGGGCCACAATGGCTTGGCCCGCCCTCCCTGAAGGCACCGCTGAGGCGGCCTTGGCTCCACCGTCGCCGCAATCCGCTGCCATCCAGCCAACCGAAGCTTGGCGGACCCCCCTTGGCTGCCCGGCGCGGCAAAAAGCCCGGCGGCGGAGCAGGCGGTCGGCGAGGGCTTGACCTCAGCGAGTGAGCAGCCGCTCCGGCGCGAAGGCGGCCCAGGGTGTCAAGTCTTTGCCGGCGGCCCATTTTATGACCAGTTCGGCGGTAATCGCCGAGAGCAAGATGCCGTTGCGGTGATGGCCGCTGGCCACAAACAGGCCAGGGTAGCCGGGGACCGGACCCAGGACGGGAAGGCCGTCCGGAACCTTTGGGCGCAGGCCCGCCCAAGCCCGTTCAAAGACCAGGCTGTCCATGGGAAGGCCAAGCTCGGCCAAGGCCTGACTGACTTGCCAGAGCCCTTTTAAGGAGGTCCTGCCTTCAAAGCCGACGGCATCTTCGGTGGCGCCGGCGATCAGTCGCCCGTCAGGCTTGGGGCAGAGATAGCGACTGCCCCAAAAGACGATGTGGCGCAAGAAGGGCCCGTCGTGGTGCAAGCCCAACACCTGCCCGCGGACCGGTTCCACCGGCAGGTGCAGTCCGATGGTATGGGCGAGGATTCCGGTCCAGGCGCCGGCGGCCAGCACCACCCCGACGTGGGCCCTGACCGCACCGCGGGCCAGTTGGACCCCCTCCACCTGACCGCTTGGCCGAAGCCGCAACTCCTCCACCGGGGTTCCGCTCCAGACCTGTACTCCTCGCCAGATCGCGGCCCTGACGGCGGCCTGGACCATCTTGGGGGCGTGCACTTGGGCCTCCTCCGGCGCGTAGATGGCAGGGAGGTGCCAGTTTGCCAGGGCCGGCTCCACCTCCGCCACCTCCGGGGGGCTGAGCCAGCGGATGCGCGGGTTGAGGGCCGACTGCCAGCGATACCGCTCATGCAGGCGCTCCCCTCCGGGGTCGTCGAGCGTCGGCAGCTGCAACACCCCGGAGCGCCTGAAATCCACCTCTATCCCGCTCTCTTCCTGGAGCTCCTCCACCATCTGGTCGTAGTGTTCGAGACTCAGGGCGGTCAGCTCCCAAAACGGACCGGCCCGGTCGACTTCGGCGGAGGGGGAGAGGATGCCGGCGGCGGCGTTGGAGGCTTGTCCCCCTGGCTGGCCGGCGTCGACCAAGGCAACCCGATACCCTTCCTGGGCAAGGCGCCACGCGCTGAGGCTGCCGATGATGCCGGCCCCGACCACGATTACGTCGAATTCTGCCTTGGTATCCATTGAGTCGTCGCAGGGGGAAGCGCACCGGCCCGGAGCTCCGTCCCCCTTCACCCTCCTCTCTTACCCCTTGTGGGCGGTCGGGGCTGCGCCACAGACGGGGCAGTCGGGCCGCGCGGGAACCTCCAGGATGCGGGTGCTTCCGGAAAAGGCATCCCAGAGCCACAACCGCCCCACCAGGGGCCGTCCAACCTGCAGCAACAACTTTAGGGCCTCTTGGGCTTGCACCAGTCCGGCCATCCCCACCACCGGCCCCAGCACGCCGGTGACGGCACAGTCCTCCGCCACCTCGGCCACCGAACCGAAGAGGCAGTGGAGGCACGGCCGTCCCCCTTGCACGACGAACACCTGCGCCTCATAGCCGATGGCGCCGGCAAACACCACCGGGCGTCCCGTCTCTACGGCCCACCGGTTTAAAAGGTCGCGGGGCAGACCTTGGTCCAATCCGTCCAAGACCAGGTCGTGGTTTGCCAACACCGCGCGCCAATTGGATTCCCCGAGGGGGGCGGCCACGGTGCTCACGCCGAGCTCCGGCCGAAGGCGCCTAAGCGCCTCGGCCGCCGCCTCCACCTTGAGCCGCCCGACGTCCTCGGGCCGAAACAGAATCTGTCGGCCAAGGTTATGCTGGGCCACCGCGTCCCCGTCGACCAGGGTCAGGTGGCCCACGCCTTGGGCGGCGAGATACAAGGCCGAGGCGTTGCCCAAGCCGCCGACGCCGACGATGGCGACCCGCGCGGAAGCCAGCTTGGACAGCGATTCCCGCCGCACCCCGGGGAGGGCCACCAGGCGACGCACCCGCTCTTTATCCGAGAACGCCCACGGAGACTGCGGTGCCTCCAACGCTGCCATCTCCTCTGCTTAACGGCCGGCGACCATGCCTTCGACCGGCGAGGACGGCGAGGCCGCGGGTTGGGGCGCCATCCGACCGGCGAGAAAGCCCAGCCGACCGGCTTCCACGGCCAACCGCATGGCCCGGGCCATCGCCACCGGGTGTTTGGCCTTGGCGATGGCGGTGTTGATGAGTACGGCGTCGGCACCGATTTCCATGGCCAAGGCGGCATCGGCGGGCCCACCGATGCCGGCGTCGACCACCACCGGCACGCTCACCCGCTCCTTGATGCGGAGCACCGCTTCCGTGTCCAGCACTCCCCGGCCGGAACCGATGGGAGAACCGAGAGGCATCACCGCGGCGGCCCCCGCTTTTTCCAGGTGCATCGCCAACACCGGGTCGGGGCTGGTGTAGACCATCACCGTAAACCCCGCTGCCGCCAGTCGCTCGGTGGCCTTAAGGGTGTCGACCGGGTCGGGCCAGAGCAGGGGGTCGTCTCCGATCACCTCCAATTTGACCAGGTCGCCAATGCCGCTGGCCCGAGCCAGCTCCGCCACCTGCAACGCCTCATCGGCGGTGTGGCAGCCGGCGGTGTTGGGAAGAATGCGCACCTGCTTGGGGATGAAGTCCAACAAAGAGGGTTCCGCCGGATTATTCAGGTTCACGCGCCGAAGCGCCACGGTGACCAGCTCCGTGCCCGAGGCCTCGATGGCATCGCGCATCTCCTCCCAGCTGGCGTACTTTCCGGTGCCGACGAACAGCCGGGAGGTGAACTGATACTTTCCGACTTTCAACACTTCCTGGGATGGTTCCACCGGCCACTAGCCTCCTCCCACGAACCGAACAATCTCCAACACATCGCGTTCCTTTACGGGATACTCCGCGTACCGTTCCCGAGCGACGATCGCGCCGTTGACCATCACCGCCACCGCCTGGTGGCTGACGCGCAAGTGGTCTAGCAGCGCGGCCACGGTGTCGACCTCGGCGACCCGGCGTTCTTCCCCGTTGATCGTCAGTTGCATCCCTCGCCTCCTCCTTGCCATCGGGGATCGGAGACGGCCTGCTTCAGTTTCAGGGCAGCGGCGGCCGGGTTGGGGGCCAGCCAGATGCCGTCCTGAACCACCACTCCGCGCAGCCCCAAACCCGCCAGTTGGCTGACGTTGTCCACTCCGATGCCGCCGATCGCCAGCACCGGACAGGTGGCCAAGGCCAGCACTTCCTGCAATGCCAGACGGGAACGAGCCGGAGCCCCGGGCTTAGAGCGGGTGGGGAAGGCGTGGCCCCAAATCCAGAGGTCGGCACCCAGCTGCTTGCTCGCCTCCTGGCCGTCGTGGACCGCGGCGGAGAGGGTGCCCGACCAAAACGGCCGTATGCGGGTGGGACCTAACCCATCGGCGGGAAGGTGAAGCCCGGCACTGCCTAAGGCCAGGGCCACGTCCAGCCGGTCGCTGACCCACAGGGCGACTGGGGGAGCGGTCTGGCGCAGGCGGGTGCCGACTTCGTACAGCGCGATCGGGGAGAGGGATTTGCCGCGCAGCAACACGGCATCTACCGAGGGAACAACCTCAGGCAACACCGTCCAGCCAGATTCGGGGAATCGTGGCAGGTCAATCAGGGCCACCAGCATTTTGGCACCTTGCCTCTCCCGCCTTGGGGGGAGAACCAAGACCGCCCGCTCTGTCAGGCGGGCGGTAGCTCGATCGCTTCCCTCCGCTGGCACCTCTCCAGATCAGGTTCAAAGGGTATGGCCGCCGCCATTCTCAGCCCTCGTGGGCACCCCTAGCGCTGCTACCGACATTATACCAGCTTTTCCACAATCGGGAGCCGAATTAAACCGGCGGCAGAATCTGGTGGCGATTGGACTCCCGGTTGAGGACCGCGGCCAGGGTGGCCAGGGTGGCCATCACCAGGCCTCCCGCGACCAGCGAGAACAACCCCCCCAGGACGGGAATGAAGGTGCCAAGCAGATTGACCAGGATGCCAGGGATGATCAACAACCCCAGCACCGTGAACACCAGCCGAATGCCGAGCCACCAGTCTCGCCGGATCCACCGGATCGCCTCTCCCAGTCCCTCTCTGACCCCGCTGTGCCCGTAATAGACGGCGCCTAGCCAATAGAGCAAGGTGGCCATGGTTAAGACCACGGTCAACAGCGTCAAGGCCAGGGCCACCACTCCCGCCGCCACCCCAACTGGGGAGTTGCCGGCGAAGGTGGAAAGCCCGAGGTTGATTGCCCCCAGAAAGATCCCCACCGCCACCGCCATCGCGAGGAGTCCGACCATCATCGCCAAAGAGCGCCAAAAGTTGTCGATGGCGAAGCGAAAGAAACGGAAGAAGCCGACGAGGCGATCTCCGCGCGCCAAGGCGGCCGAGACGCCTCCGTACAAACCGCCCAGCGTGAACGGGATGACGATAAACAGCATGGTGAGGTAGACCAGCGCCAGTTTGGTCCCGAGCTGGGGGGAGATGGAGCCAAGTTGCCCGATCCCAAAACCCGCCGAGTTTGCCTGGGAGACGATCGGCAAGACCTGGGGACCGAGGCGACTCATGAAGAAAAGCTCGACCAGGGAGGTGATGATGACGTTCCAAAACGCCAAGAGGAGAAGTCCAGGGCGCTGCCACACCTCTCGCCAGGCCATCCGCAACAATCCTCTGGCTGACACCCAATACCGCCTTCTTTCCCGACTCCGTAGACGACGCCTCTTCATTATACCGTCCGCGGACGGCCAGATGCCGTCGCCCTCCTTGGATGCACTTGGAAAAGATGGAAAAATAAGGTAAAATCGGGGAAAAGCTTGGGGAGGAAGCAGCGTGGAACATAGGGTTGCGGTGGCCCAGGCCCCTTACCTCCGAGATAGCGAACAAGCCTTTTTGCGGTTGGCTAGACAGATGCATCAGGCGGTAAGTCGCGGGGCCGAAGTGGTGGTGTTTCCAGAGTGGTCGTTGGGGCTGAACCCGGTCGAGGTGCTGCCCAATCGCTGGACCGAGCGGGTGGCCCAGTCGGCGCGCGACCTCGGCCTGATGGTCATCACCGGGAGCGTCCGCGCACTGGACGTGGAAAGCGGCAAGAAGCAGCAGCGCGGCCTGGTGATCGACCGCGACGGGCGCCTTTTGGGCAGCCAGGCGAAGATGCATTTTCAGCCGGTGGAACGCCCCTGGTTTGAACCTGGCGCCGCGCTCGCCCCCATCGCCACCCGGCTGGGGTCGGTGGTGTTGCTCCTGGGCTTAGATGCCCAAGACCCCCAGCTGTTGGAGGAGGTGGTCCGGCTCGACCCGGCCTTGGTGGTGATGACGCCGCTGTTGCGCAACACCGCCGAGCGGCAGCTTGTGCACGAAGGGGCTCGGCAATTGAGCCAGACCATCGCCGGGCAGGTGGTGGTGGCACCGTTGATGGGCCGCTTCTCCGGCGTCCACTATCTCGGCGGGTGCCTGATTGCCCAGCGCGGCCGGGTGCTGACGGCCGGAGAGGACCGCGAGGGGGTATACATCGGAGGTGAGGCGGAGGCGCCCACCGTGCAGCTCGGGGTGACCGACGTCTCGGCGCCGGTCAAGGGGCAGCGCGAAGGCGGGATGGAGGCGGAACGGCGGGTGTTTGGCGAGTGGGAGTGGCTGAAGGGCGAGGGCGGCATGCTGCAAGCGCTGGAGTTGGTGCAGGGGGTGGGCAACAACCCGCGGCAGGCGGTGCTGGCGCCGGTCCGGGCCGGGGCCGGACGTGAGCTGGAGCGGTTGTTTGAGGCCGGAGCCCGTGGAGGGATGGCCTATCCGGCGCTCGACGGCCTGTATCCCTGGTCGGAGGCGTTTATGGCCTTGGGCCCAATCCTCAATCGACATCGCCTGCCGTTGGTGGTGGCGAGCGGATCCCGGGAGGCCCCCCTGCGCTTCCAGCGCCCCTTGGAGTGGGACGATTTCCTGCTCGCCTATCCCTCGGTCCCGTTGATTTTACTGCACCTGGGCGGGGGATCCCCGTTCTACGAGGAGGCGCTGCTCTTGGCAGAGCGCCATCCGCAAGTGTGGCTCGAGACCTCCCTGGCGCCGGTGGCGGCCATCCGGGAAGCGGTTGCCGCCTTGGGTCCCGGTCGGCTGCTCTTCGGCAGCGGCGGACCGGCCGCCGACTTCAGCCGTGAGTGGGCGAAATGGCAAGGCCTGGAGGCAGACCTCTCCCCCCAGGCTTTTCAGGCGGTCATCAACCACAACGGGCGCAACCTCTTCTTTGTTCCCCGGGAGCACGACGGGGAGGTGGGGAGGAAGGCCGAGGAGCGTCGGGACCGGTTGACCGTCATTCGCCGACCCAGCTGACCGGCCTTCGCCCCGCGCCGGTGGCTACCAGTCGACCGGAAGTCCTACGTAGTTTTCGGCCAAACTTTGCGCCGCGGGCTCGGAGGCGACCACGTATTCCAACTGGGCCTGTTGGAACTTGCGGTCGATGTCCGTGTGCTCGGGGAGCTGGTGGAGCATCGAGGTCATGAACCACGAGAAATGTTCTGCGCGCCAGACCCGGCGCAGGCAGGAATCGGTGTAGTGGTCCAGCCACTGGTCATCGCCGCGCAGGTAATAACGGGCCAACCCGCGGGCCAGGTGGACCACGTCCGCGGCGGCCAGGTTCAGCCCCTTGGCGCCGGTCGGAGGCACGGTGTGGGCGGCGTCCCCCGCGATGAAGAGCCGGCCGTATTGCATGGTTTCACAGACGAAGCTGCGGACCGAGACGATGTTCTTTTGAAAGATACGTCCCCGCGGCAAGAAAAAGCCGTCCTCGGTTTCCACTCGCCGCTCCAGCTCGTCCCAGATTCGGTCGTCCGGCCAGGCCTCGAGGTCGTCGTGGGGATCGACCTGCAGGTAGTACCGCTGAATGTCGGTGGTGCGGGTGCTCAACAGGGCAAATCCTCGTTCGTGGTTGGTGTAGACCAGCTCGTCCGCCGCTCGCGGGGCTTCGACCAGGATGCCGAGCCAACCAAACGGATAATGGCGAAGATACTCCTTGCGGTTGGGGATGTAACTCCGGCTTGGGCCGTGGTAGCCGTCGCAGCCGGCGATGAAATCGGACTGGAGGATCTCTTCGCGCCCGTCCTCCAGGCGGAAAGCGATCGAGGGGGAGGGCCCCTGCAGGTTGTCTAGGCGCACGTCCCGCACGTTGAACAAGATCGTGCCTCCCTGGGCGAGGCGGGCCGCGATGAGGTCCTTGAGCACTTCGTGCTGGGCGTAGATGGTCACCTTTTTGCCCCCGGTAAGGCCGGCCATGTCGATGTGATGGCGCCGCCGTCCAAATCGCAGTTCGATCCCGTCGTGAAAGGTGGCCTCCCGCATCAAGCGATCGCCCACCCCGGTGTCTTGGAGAAGGTCGACCACCCATTGCTCCAGCACCCCGGCTTTGATGGTCTCTTCGATGGCTTGGCGACTCTTGCGTTCGAGGACCACGGATTCGATGCCTTCCAGGGCCAACAGATGCGAAAGCAATAATCCTGCGGGTCCGGCCCCGATGATTGCCACTTGTGTCCGCATGCGATGCCTCCTTGTGCGCGCTGACGCTCAAAACCCTTCGACACCCCCGGGGTAGATGGCGGTCGGTGGACCAGGCGGGGGCGCTCGCGGCCCCCAAGTTCAGGGGCAGCTGAGGCCAGTGTACGGGAAGGTGGCATAGGTGTCAATCTATAAACGAACAACGTATGTTTGCCACTTATTGTGGAGGTCCCGCCGGGGGCCGGGCGGTGAGATACACTGAAGACAGCGCAAGACCCAGAGGAGGGCGCACCCGTGTTGCTGTTGAAGAACGAAGAGATCGCTGACCTGGTGTCGGTCCGCGACTTAATTGATCCCATGGAGTCCGCGTTTAAGGAATTTGGCGCCCAGCAGGCCCAAGAGCAGCCCCGGTTTCGCATCCACCTGCCGATTGCCCGGCCCCACCACTCCTATTGTTTCAACAACCTGGCCGGGGCGGTACCGGGGATCTCCAGCATGGCGTTGCGGATCGATTCGTTTCTCGACCGCGAACGGCTGGTGGATGGGCGGCGGGTCAAGGAGTATCCTGGTGACTTTGTCGGGCTGGTGTTGTTGTTTGACTTGCAGACCTGCGATTTGCTGGCCATGATGGACGACCACGCCCTTTCCACGATGCGGGTCGCCGCCACCAGCGCGGTGGCCACCCGCTACCTGGCACGCGCCGACGCCCGGGTGTTGGGCCTATTTGGCACCGGCCGGCAGGCGCGCACCCAGATCGAAGCCATGGCCGCGGTGCGGCCCCTGCGCGAAGTGCGGGTGTATAGTCCCACTCGCGAACATCGGGAGGCCTTTGCCGCCGAGATGACCGAGCGACTCGGCATCGACGTACGCGCCGTCTCCGACCCCAAGGAGGTGGTCGAGGGCGCCGACATCGTCAACGCGGCCACCAACTCCGGCCTTCCGGTTTTCTCCGGGCAATGGCTGAAGCCCGGCATGCACGTCACCGCCTTGGTCGGCGGCGATTGGTACCATCGGCGCGACGAACTGGACGAGGAGGCTTACTTGCGGGCCGACCGAATCGTCATCAACACCTGGCGTCAGCTCGAGCAGGACCGGCAGGGGAACTTGTGGGGATTGGTCGAGGCGGGAAAGCTCGGACGCGAGCAGATTGCCGAGCTGGGGAGCTTGCTCGACCAGGGTCGGTTGGGGAGAGAGAGCGACCAAGAGATCACCTTGTACAAGAACAACCACGGGATGGGCATTCAGTTTGCGGTGGCTGCCCGAGTCGCCTACGAGAAGGCGCGGGCGGCCGGACGGGGGCGAGAGCTGCCCGACGAGTGGTTCAAGACCTTCAAACACGGTGGGCTATGGGCACCTTGAACGGCGGGAGGCGGCGGGATCGGGTCCTCAGGCGAGCTCAGAGTCCCGAACCCGGCCGATTTTCCGGGGACTCGAACACCACGGTGCTGCGGAAGCCCAGGGCCATCGCCAGCGGGGAGCTGGCCCCACCCAGCGGTATCCCGGCGCTGAAACGGCGGCGCAGATCATGCCCACGAAACCCGTCCGAGCCCCGGGCGGATTTGCGCCTCCGCGGCCAATTTTTCCGCAGACCCTGCCCCCGGCAGGGTTCGCCTCCCCGCCGCGCCGCGGTTGGGCCGGTGCCTGCCTTTACGCGCAGCGGGCGTGAGGCCGTGGACCTCACGCCCATCGGTGGCTGCGCATTGTGTTCCGCTCCTCAAAAGACCGGGCCTTCTGCGCCCAAACCCCAGACTGGGCGGCCCAGGGGCGCCATCGCGCGAACGCAGGGGGAGGCTGCCGCGCCCCTGGGGCGATCTCGCGGGGGCGGGTCCAGCTGGGTCGGTGGTGGGCAGAGGCGACCGCAGTTCGTCCTCCGCATGGGACGTCAACCGCCGTCCCCACGCGATATCCACTCTCTGGACCCAGACGGCCCCTCGGGAGCGGCGGCGGATGGATGGGCTTCAGCCGTCAGAGGGCGGCCGAGCCTCGAGATTTAGAACTTCTCCAAAAACGCCTTGTCGGCGTTGATGGTGTCGTACGACTGCTGGATGGTCTTCTGCCACTGGGTTGGGCTTAAGGGACTGACCTCCAGCCCGACCTTCTTGGCCTGGGCGGCCAACTCCGGGGAGGCGGCGGCCTCCGCCAAGGCCTTCTCCATCACCGCCACCTCGGCCTTGGGCATGTTGGGGGGCCCGTTGACGCCCAGCACGCTGGTGAAAGCCTCCTCCGGCTTTCCAACCTGGGCGATCGACTGCACGCCCGGCAAGAAGCTGTAGGTGTGCGGGGCGAACTCCAGGACGCCTTGCGCCTTGCCGGCGGAGATGAGGCGGGAGGCCTCCACCGTGGTGGTCGCGGAGAGGTCGATCGAGCCGCCAATCGCCGCCTCCGAGGCTTGGGAGCCGTCTTTAAACGGCACCGGCGTGACTTTGATGTGGTTGTAGAGGGAGAGGAAGGCCAGCGCCATCCAGGTCGAGGAGCTCTTGACCCCGGCGGTGCCGGCCGTCAGCGGCCGCGAGGCGTTTTGCAGGCTGGCAAAGTCCTTCCACGGCGATCCTTTCTTGGCGATGATGACCGCGGTGTCATTGCCGAACACGCCGTAGAGGGGGGTGAACTTGAGCAGGTTGTACTGTCCGTGGCCGAGGACCTGCCCCAAGGTCAGGGCGGGCAGGAAGGACATCAAAAACACGGGCGCATCGGGTTTCTGCCGGTATTCGTATTGGGCCGCCGTGTTTCCGCCGCCACCCGGCATATTTTGCACCACCACCGGGACGCCCAGGGCCTTGGAGAGATACGGCTGCAACAGGCGAGCTCCGGTGTCGACGGTCCCTCCGGGACCGAAGCCGACTAACAGGGTAACCCCGTTGGGGAACAGTGATTTCGCCGAGGGGGCGCTGCTGGAGGCGGGCGCCTTCGATGAGGCGGGGGCCTGAGGGGCGGCGGCGCCCCCGCACCCGGCCAAGCCGGCCAGGGCAGTCAGGGCCAAGGCCGCAGCCACGGGTTTTTTCATAACATTAGCCTCCTCTTTGCCCGGCGGATGCCGGGAAAGTGCATGGACTTGAGTTCATGAGGATATTTCGGCTGCCCTGAGCTGGTCAGAGGGGCCGGTAGCAATTCCTAAATCGGCATTTTACCTCACTCCTGGAAATAAACACAAGTTTTACTGTATTTGCCGTCGGGCCTTCCTGGCACTGGGCCTCCTCCCACACTCTCGGTCTGAGGCAATTGGGGGCATTACCAGATTGGATGCCACGACTGGCTGCGGCTGGGGTGAGAGGGGTTGGGGCCAGGCGATATCTCGACAGTGATAAGCGGGGGGTTCGGGCCGGCTGGACGGTCGGCGGGAGACGGCCTCGCGAGCAAGACCCAAGCACCTTTTGGGCTCCGGGAACTGCGGGACCGCCGGAGCCGGTGCTCAGGGGGTGGCGGTCTCGCGCAGGCGAGCGCGCCAATCCCGAACTTGGCCGATTAAGGGGAAGACGAACACGGCGATGCTGAGGATGCCTAAGGCAATTGGCAGCGGAGAGAGGAAGGGGGATTGGTGGGTGGTCTGGGCAATCAAGAGCGCGCGGCGATAGTTGTCTTCGGCCAGCGGGCCCAAGATCGTCCCCAACACCATGGGGGCCAGGGGCCAACGCATTTTCAGAATGATGTAGCCCACCCCACCGAAGATCAGGGCCAGCACGATGTCACCGATCGCGCCATGGATGGCGTAGGCCCCGACGCAACCCATGACGATGATGATCGGGGCCAACACCGTGGTCGGGACCTCCGCCCCTTTGGCGAAAAAGCGGGCGAAGAGGATGCCCAAGATGGCGAAGACGATTTGGGAGAGGCCCATGGCCAGGAAAAAGGCCGTGACCTCGGCGCCTCCGGAGAAGAAGGAGGGTCCGGGCTGCAGGCCGTGCACGGTGATGGCGTCAAGCATCAGGGCCGAGGTGGCCGCTCCCGGGATGCCCAGGGTAAAGGCCGGGATCAGCTCCGCGATCAGGGTGGCGTTGTCGGCGGCCTCTGGAGCCATGACTCCCACCACGTTGCCTTCTCCCCAGCCTGCATTGGGGCGCCAGCGGGACTCCACCAGGTAAGCGGCGATGTTGGAGATGGCGATCCCCAGGCCCGGGACGACGCCCATGATCACCCCGACCACGCTGGAGCGCAGCACTTCAACGGGATGGGTCAGCGCCTGTCGCACCCCCACCCAAAAGTCGTGGCGGATCCGCGCGGTCTCCATCGGCTTGGGCAGATGGCGCTCTTCCAGCATCAAAAAGGCGCTGCCCAGCGCAAACAGGCCGACCACCACCACGCTGAAGCTGATGCCGTTGGACAGCAGGTACTGCGAGCCGTAGGTGAACCGATAGCTGCCGGTGATCGGGTCTTCGCCAACGGTGGAGAACAAAAAGCCGAGTCCGCCCAACAACAGTCCTTCGATGACGTGGCGGCCGGCCGTGGCCGAGACCATGGAGAGGCCAAAGACGGCCAGCATGAAGTAGTCTGCCGGACTGATCTTCACCGCGATGTCCACCACCAGGGGAGCCACCACGGTCAGGACGATCACGGAGAGGATGCCTCCGACCGCGCCCGCCACCCCCACGGCGGCGATGGCTTCCCCGGCCCGCCCTTGCCGGGCCATCGGGAACCCGTCAAAGGTGGTTGCGATGTTGCCGGGATGGCCAGGGACGTTGATCAAGATGGCGGAGATGGCGCCGCCGTAGACAGCCGCGGTGTACATGGAGACCAGGAAGGTCAAGGCCGGGACCGTGGGGAGAGGAAAGGTTAAGGGGAGAAACAAGGTGAGGGCAAAGGCCGGCCCCAGTCCCGGCAAGGTTCCGATAAACAACCCGACCGCGCTGCCGAACACCATGGCGAACAGGTTGACGGGCTGTACGATCAGGGCCAGGCCTGCCATCCACGGCATGATTAGATCCACCCCACGTTAAAGATCCCGCGCGGTAAAATCGCGCCCGAGCCAAGGTGAAAGAGAAACGAGAACAACGCCGCGGTGGCTACCCCCACCCCAAAATAGACCGGCAACTGGCGGGTTTGGCGGGAGAGGATCCAGGGCGTCACGGTGAGGAACCAGATCGTGTCCAGCGCGAACCCCAAGAGTTGCCAGAGAGCGAGGTAGGCCAGGCCAAACGCCACCGCCAAAGCAAGCTGAGGCAGATTCAGGCGCGGCTCAGCGGAGTGCCGGCTGATTAAGGCAATCACCTCGCGACCCAGGGAGAGCAGGGCCAGCGCCAGCACCGGGTAGCCTACCAAGCGGGGGAACAGCGTCGTCTGCAGGGGATATTTGCCAAACCGCGCGATGTAAACCCCCATCCCCGCCAAGATGGCTACGTTCCACAGGATCCTAAGACCCCGGGTGGTCATGGTGCTTGCCCCTCCTCCCTGATCGCGGCAGCAGGTGGGCTTCAGCCGTCAGAGGGCGGCCGAGCCTCGGGATTTAGAACTTCTCCAAAAACGCCTTGTCGGCGTTGATGGTGTCGTACGACTGCTGGATGGTCTTCTGCCACTGGGTTGGGCTTAAGGGACTGACCTCCAGCCCGACCTTCTTGGCCTGGGCGGCCAACTCCGGGGAGGCGGCGGCCTCCGCCAAGGCCTTCTCCATCACCGCCACCTCGGCCTTGGGCATGTTGGGGGGCCCGTTGACGCCCAGCACGCTGGTGAAAGCCTCCTCCGGCTTTCCAACCTGGGCGATCGACTGCACGCCCGGCAAGAAGCTGTAGGTGTGCGGGGCGAACTCCAGGACGCCTTGCGCCTTGCCGGCGGAGATGAGGCGGGAGGCCTCCACCGTGGTGGTCGCGGAGAGGTCGATCGAGCCGCCAATCGCCGCCTCCGAGGCTTGGGAGCCGTCTTTAAACGGCACCGGCGTGACTTTGATGTGGTTGTAGAGGGAGAGGAAGGCCAGCGCCATCCAGGTCGAGGAGCTCTTGACCCCGGCGGTGCCGGCCGTCAGCGGCCGCGAGGCGTTTTGCAGGCTGGCAAAGTCCTTCCACGGCGATCCTTTCTTGGCGATGATGACCGCGGTGTCATTGCCGAACACGCCGTAGAGGGGGGTGAACTTGAGCAGGTTGTACTGTCCGTGGCCGAGGACCTGCCCCAAGGTCAGGGCGGGCAGGAAGGACATCAAAAACACGGGCGCATCGGGTTTCTGCCGGTATTCGTATTGGGCCGCCGTGTTTCCGCCGCCACCCGGCATATTTTGCACCACCACCGGGACGCCCAGGGCCTTGGAGAGATACGGCTGCAACAGGCGAGCTCCGGTGTCGACGGTCCCTCCGGGACCGAAGCCGACTAACAGGGTAACCCCGTTGGGGAACAGTGATTTCGCCGAGGGGGCGCTGCTGGAGGCGGGCGCCTTCGATGAGGCGGGGGCCTGAGGGGCGGCGGCGCCCCCGCACCCGGCCAAGCCGGCCAGGGCAGTCAGGGCCAAGGCCGCAGCCACGGGTTTTTTCATAACATTAGCCTCCTCTTTGCCCGGCGGATGCCGGGAAAGTGCATTTGCTTGCGTTCATGTTGCCACAAGTCGAATGAACATATTTCGGCTGCCCTGAGCTGGTCAGAGGGGCCGGTAGCAATTCCTAAATCGGCATTTTACCTCACTCCTGCCAACAAGCACAAGTTTGACAGTATTGGGATCGAGGATTGGGCCGGGCCGCGGGATCGCTCGGGCCTCTTGGTGCGACCTCGGCAGGAGATATCGCCCCCGGGGAGATCGCCACCACCTGCGGGAGCGGGTCTCGGCCACCGAAGGCGCTTCCGGTGGTGGGGTCACCCCGCCATGGCATGGCGATGAGGCATGCCTTGCAGGACTGGACGGCCCCCAGGGACGCGCGGTACACTCGGGGCGAGTTCACCCGGTAAGAATCCGGATCATGTGGTGAGGAGGCATGGGGACGGAGATGGCATCAGCGGGCCGACGGTTTCGTCCCTTTGCTTTTTCAGGGGTTCAGTGCCTGTTGAGCGGCCTGGGACTCTTACCTCCCTCGCCCCGCGGGCCACGGGAATTGGTGGTGGCAGGGCTCGACGGGGAGGTCCTGGTCGAGCGCGACGAGCGGGGCATCCCCTGGGTGCACGCCCACAGCATGCAAGATGCCTTGTTCGCCCAGGGTTATCTGCACGGATTGGAACGCGGGTTTCAGATGGATTTTGCGCGCCGCGCCGCCACCGGCCGACTGGCCGAATGGTTCGGGCGGCGGGCGCTGGCCCATGACCGGTTCATGCGGCGACTGAACTTCCGCTACTGGGCGGAGGCTTCGGTGGCCACCTGGTCGGATAACACCCGGCGCTACCTGGCGGCCTACGCCCGCGGGGTCAACCTGGCTTTCCAGACCGCACCGCTGCCTGTAGAGTTTCGCCTCTTAAGGTCCCGTCCCGAACCCTGGAGGGAGTCGGACACCAATCTTCTGATTTTCCAGTTTGGTTGGATACTCAATCGCGCCTGGCTCCACAAATGGGCGCGCCATCAAATTGGGCAGGACCCCGAGGTCCGGGCGTGGCTGCTTGACCCCTTGCCGGGGCCGGAGGCCCCCACCATCCTTCCTGGACCCAAAGCCTCGGCAGAGGGACTCGGCGGGGTGGGGTCCAATGCCTGGGTGGTGGCCGGGTGGCGCACCGAGCTCGGGGCGTCGCTCTTGGCCAACGACCCCCACGTGGCTCCGACCTTTCCCGCCAACTGGTACTTGATGATGTTAGAGGGCGGGGCGCTGCACGCGTTTGGGGCCACCATACCGGGGGCGCCTGGGGTGGTGATCGGCCAAAACCAGGAGATCGCCTGGGGGCTTACCAACCTCAATGCCGACGTGTTCGAACTGGTGGAGATTGGGTTGGAGGAGGACGGGGGGCGGTACAGCGTCCAAGGACGCTGGCATCGGTTGGGGGTGCGCGAGGAGCGCATCCGCGTGCGCGGTGGGGGCGAGGTGGTGGAGCTTTGTCGAGACAGCCACCTGGGGCCGGTGATCGCGGAGCTCTCTCCGCGCCGGGTGGTGGCCTTGGCCTGGACCGGATTTGAACCCCAACCGGCTGCCCAGGCTCTCTTGCGCCTGAACTTGGCCCACGACTGGGAGAGCTTCAACCTGGCCTTGGCCGAGTGGTGGGTGCCGGCGCAAAACATCCTCTATACCGATCGCTCCGGGCACATCGGTTACGTCGCGGCCGGACGGCTTCCCCGCCGCCCTGAGCCGGTGGAGGGTCCCATGGCCGACGGCAATGCCCGCTCTTCCCCCTGGGCCGGCTTTTGGGATTGGCAGGCCCACCCTCGGCTATTCGACCCGCCGACCGGCGTCATCGTGGCCGCCAACAACCCTCCGGGAGGCCTTGAGCCGGTGGCTGGCGTCCACAGCCTGGGGTTTCGGGCGGCGCGCATCGCAGAGCGGTTGGCTGAGCGCCCTCGCCACAGCGTGGAGAGCCTGGCCGCCATCTTTAATGACGTTCGCGCTGAACCCTTGGTCGCGGTGCGCGACCGGCTGCTCGCCGCCGCTGGCATCCCGGCAAGTTGGCGGCCATTGCTGGAGGCCTTCGACGGCGAGGTGACCCCCGACGCCGTGGCCCCCACCCTGATCTACGCCTTCATGCTGGAGGTCATTCCCCAGAAAGTCCGAGCGGCCCTCCGACGTCCGTTCTTCGGAGAGCAGCCAGGCTTGGCGCTGGCCTTTCCCCGCCATTTTTGGTGGCTGTTGTACGAGCGGCTGGCTCCGGCGGTCCTGGCCTTTTGGGAGCACCTGGAGGTGGCGGCGGCAACCTGGAGAGCTCAGGAGCGCCTGACCCGGGACCTTGGTCGCGACCCCGCCGAGTGGAGGTGGGGGCGGGCCCACCGGCTGGTTTGGCTACACCCGTTTGCCCGGGTGCCCTTGGTCCGGGCGTTGTTTTCGCGTCACCCGCTGCCGGTCGCCGGGGATGGCAACTACACCGTGTGCGGCGCCCTCTTTGAGCCGAACACCGACACCCCGTGGCCTAAAGAGACCGCCGTCTTACCGACTCTGCGGGCCATCTTTTCTCCCGGACAACCCGAGGTGCCGGTGGCCGTGGTCTGGCCGGGACAGTCCGGCCATCCTGCCTCTCCCCACAGCGACGATCAGGTGGGGGCTTGGCAGGCCGGTCAACTCTTCCCGATCGGACCGGGCATGGAGGTCGGAGACTGGATCACCATGTTCCCGGACCGCCCCCCGCCTTGGCCGCTTCCGCCCACCGGACGTTGAACCGAACGTCGGGTTAATCCTTGTTGACGAATCGCGCCGGGACCGGGCTTCGGACCTCTAGGAGCTGAGCCGCCCAGGAGAAGCCTGAGCCAAAGGCCACCGAGAGGAGCTGGTCCTGGGGCCGGATCAACCCTTGCGTCAACATGTCGGCCAACGCCAACACCACCGACGCCGAGCCGGTGTTGGCATAATGGGCGACGTGAGAGAAGACCTTGGCCGGCGGGATGGCAAGTTCCTTGGCCACTGCGTCGAGAATGCGTTGGTTGGCTTGGTGAGGGACCACCCAGGCCACCTGTTCGGAGGTCATCCCGGCCTCTTGGAGCACCCGCCGGGCGGCGTCGCTCATGTGATGGACGGCGTGGCGAAAGACCTTGCGCCCCTCCATGTGGATGGTGTGGTGATGCCCCTCCGCCACCAACTCCGGGGTGAGGGGATTGCGGGTCCCGCCATAGGGCTTGTTGAGGATGTCAGCCTGGCGCCCGTCGCTTTGGGAGAAGGCTTGACGGGGGATGATGCCGTCTTCTCCGGGCGTCAACAGGAACGCGCCCGAGCCGTCTCCAAAGAGAACGGCCGTGCTGCGGTCCGACCAGTCCACGGCTTTGGTGAGGACCTCGGTGCCGATCAGGAGGACGGTCTTGCCCTGGGCCACGATGCCTTGGGCCAGGGTCAGGGCCTGCAGGAACCCGGCACAGCCTCCGGTCAAGTCGATCGCGGACGCTCGCTCGGCTCCCAACATGGCCTGCACAAAGCAGGCGGTGGCTGGCGACCACATTTCCGCGGTGTCGGTGCACACCAAAATCCAATCCACGGCTTGCGGGGACAAGTCGGCCTCTTCCAGGGCGGATCGGGCAGCGGCGTAGGAAAGCGTGGCCGTGGTTTCCTCAGGTCCAGCGGCGTGGCGTTGGCGAATGCCGGTTCTAGTCCGGATCCACTCGTCGCTGGTGTCAAGACGCTGACTTAATTCGTCATTGGTGATGACGGTGGGGGGGACGTACGCCCCTATCGCCTTAATGGAAGCGGTGGCCATCCTAATGCTCCTTTTGCAAAAATCAAGCCCTTGCCGGGCGGGTGGACAGCCGCGAGGGGTCGGCCACCTTTCCGGATTATACCGTGATTATACAACGGCGATGGTATAATACATCCGACGTTGGCAGGGAGGAGAACCTGATTGGATTCGGCCAGGGGGGCTTTGGAGACCTATCTTCGCACGGCTGTGGCCGCGGTTTCCAACCGTTACCGGGCCAGGCGGCTGGCCGCTCGCCTCCGTCAGTCGGTCTTGGAGCAGGCCGAGAAGCGTCGCCGGGCCGGGTTATCCCCCGAGCAAGCCATCCATGCCGCCTTGGCCGAGCTGGGCAGTCCCGAGAAGGCGGTGGCCGCCTTAATTGCCCTGGAGAGCCATGACCGAAGCGGCGCCAGGATAGCCGGATTGCTCCAGTTCCTGGGAGGCCTGATCGTGGCGCTGCTGAGCAGTCGGGCGCAATACCTGCCGGGGGTCAGCCTAGGACGGCTCCTGGCCTTAGGAGGCGTGTTGGTCACCGGCTGGCAGGTGCGCACCGCCGGGGGCCTGCGGACCGCGTTTGCGGGGCTGCGATGGACCGGCTTGGGGCCGGAGCCCAGGCCAGGGTGGATGGCCCTGGTCATCCTCGGTGCCCTCAGTGGCGTAGCGGCCGGACTCTCGGCAGGTTTGCCTTGGCTTTTGGGGGCCCTTTCACCTTGGACTCCCTGGCGGTTGGAGTGGGGATTGACCTTGGTGGCCGCTGCGGCGGGCGCGATCCTCCCCTGGCGGGTTTGGCCACACCCCGCCCACCGCTTGTGGGGCAGACCCGGTCGCCAGGCGATGGTCAGCTTGACTGCCACCGCAGCCGCCGTGTTGCTGTGGAGGGCGCAACCCAGCACCATGCCTCCCCCGTGCTTTGATTGGACGCCTTGGCTCAGCGCGACGGTTGGCTTGGGATTTTTCTTTTGGCTACAGCGCCTTTACGGTTGGTGGCTTGCGGTTCACTCTCCCTGGGACCCTTGGTCGGAGGTGGAGGGCGCCTCCTGAGCGGAAGGGGGGTGAGGGGAATGCGCCTTTACGTGGTCGGAGGAGGCCCGGCCGGCATCTCGGCCGCGATCTGGGCCCGTCGACTGGGCCTCGACCCGGTGGTGGTGGAGCGTGCGGCCACCCTCGGGGGACAGTTGCGCGATGTAACCCTACCCATCCCCGACCTGCCGGGCTGGCCCAATTTGGAGGCCCAGGAATTGGTCCAGCGTTTGAAAGCCCACCTGGCCTGGCTGGAGATTCCGGTCATATCCGGGCGGGAGGCGGTGGCGTTTGAACCCGACGCCCAGCGGCTGACCTTTGCCGACGGGGGGGTCGAGCGGTGCACCCACCTCATCTTCGCACCGGGTCTGCGAGTCCGCCGCCTGGAGGTGGACGGGGAGGATCAGATTCGCGAGCAGTCGGTGGCCGAGTTCCTCCGCCAAGCCGGGGGAAGGCGGCACCGCTGCCTGGTGGTTGGCGGGGGAGATCGGGCCCTGGAGGCGGCTTCGCGTCTGGCGGAGGCCGGACACGAGACGGTGGTCGTGCACCGGCGCGACCGCTTCCGGGCCCGGCGTCAATTTCGGGAGCGGCTCGAGGCCTCGGGCGCCATGGTCTTGTGGAACACCAGCGTGCGCGCGATTGCGACCGGCCCAGACGGCTACACGGTGGCCTTACAGCAACCGGGGCGCCGCTTGCAGCTGGAGGTGGATGAGGTCTTCGTCCGCATTGGGATGGAGCCGGATTTCAAGCCGGGCATTCCGCTGCAAGACCCCGACGGACGGGTGGCGGTGGTGGGCGATGCCGCCACTGATACTCCCCTGCGCAGCATCGTCTCGGCGTTGGCCGGAGGGATGGCCGGCGCCCGCGCGATCTTGCGCAGCAGCGATCGAGCGTGAACCCGCGAGCTTGGCTTCTCCGGGTGGTTGGAGGTGGGGCCCTTGGTGGACGTGGTGCCCGACGTGGTCGACCGCTCGGTGCGCCTGCTGTTTGTGGGATACAATCCCGGGCCGACCTCGGGAAGGACTGGCCATCACTTCGCGGGGCCGGGCAATCTCTTCTGGCGCCTGCTCGCCGAGGCGGGACTGACCCCCGGACAATTCAATCCGGAGCAAGACCGCGAGCTTTTGCGGGTTGGCATCGGCATCACCAACCTGGTGGCGCGGGTCACCCCCTCTTCGGCGGACCTTCGGGCCGAGGAGATGGCCGCGGGCGGCGTGCGACTGCGCCGGCTGCTGGAGGAGATCCAACCGGAGGTGGTGGCTTTTTTGGGGAAGGAGATCTTCCGCTACTACAAAGGGCTGCCGGCTGCGCGGCCGATTCCCTGGGGAAGGCAGTCGGCTCCGGGCGAACGCCCCGAGTTGTTCGTCCTCCCCAATCCCAGCCGACGGTCGACGCTGCCGTATGCGGAGCGGTTGCGTTGGTATGCAGAGCTGGGGCAAAGGCTTCAGCCCGGTGGCTGACCGTGAAGAGAGGAGGCAGTGGGTCGTGCGTACCGCCTTTACCCGCCTGCAGCGCAGGCTTTCGGAGTTGGTCCGCGAAGGTCGCGACCTCCATCCCATTGTCGCCATCACTCCTGGCGTCGAGTTTTGGTACTTGCTGGGCACAAGCCCAGTGGCCGACGAGCGCCCGACCTATCTCTTGATTGCCCCCGAGAGGGCGGCGCTGGTGGTGCCCCACCTAAACCTGGAGGCGTTGACCCCTGCGGTGGGGGAGGGCGTGCGGACCTGGGCTTGGGGCGATGCCGAAGGGCCGTCTGCGGCACTGAGAGAGGCCTTAGGCTACCTTGCCGAGGCGACGGCCGCTAGCGGACGAATCTACTTTAGCGACGGCGGGCGCTACGACCACTTTCGCCTGCTCTCGCAAGCCTCTCCGTATGCGCGCACGGACTTTGCGCTGGCCAACGAGCTTCTGGGACCGCTGCGGCTTTGTAAGGCCGGGGAGGAACAGGAGTTCTTGGCGCGCTCGGCCGCCATCTGCGACCGGGGGATGCAGGCGGGGTTGGCCGCCTTGCGCCCCGGGGTGACCGAACGGGAGGTGGCGGAGGCGATCCGGGCGGCTTTTATGGCTGGAGGAGCCGACCGCGAGGCCTTCATTCTGGTGGCGTTTGGCCCCCATTCGGCCTATCCTCACCACCAACCGGGAGAGACGCCGCTGGCCGAGGGTCCGGTGCTCCTGGACATCGGCTGTTACCGGGACGGTTACGCCTCGGATATGACTCGCATGGCCTACCTCGGGGAGCCGAGCTCGGAGTTTCTGGAGGTCTTCGCTGCCGTCGAGCGGGCGTTGCAGGCGGGGTTGGAGTCGGTAAGGCCCGGCACTCCCTGCCAGTCCGTCGACCGCGCCGCCCGCCGCCAGATCGCGGAGAGGGGCTTCGGGGATCGCTTCATTCATCGGACCGGCCACGGGATCGGCATTGAGGTCCACGAGGCGCCGAGCATCGTCGAAGGAAACGAGACCCCGATTGCGGTCGGGATGGCGTTTTCAATCGAGCCCGGGATCTATTTGCCTGGACGCTTCGGAGTGCGGTTGGAGGAGATCGTGCTGGTCGAGGACGAAGGGCCTCGCATCTTGTCCGGCCTGCCCCGCGCCTTGTACCGAGTGCCGGCTTAGCTTCCGCTTGGGGTAAGACGCCGAGCAAAGCGCCCCAGCCCTGCCCCGGGCCGCCGGCGCTCGTCTTTCCCTGCCCGCGATGATACAATGAGACCAAGTTGGGATCCAGCAAGGGAGGAGAGATGGCATGGCACCCACCGAGGAGCTTCAGGAGGGCGACTTGGCGCCGGACTTTACCCTGGAGGGGACGACGGGGCCCATCCGGTTGTCTCAGCTCAGGGGAAAACCGGTCGTGCTGTACTTCTATCCGCGCGACAACACCCCCGGCTGCACCACCGAGGCCTGCGACTTCCGCGACCAGTTGGAGGAATTCCGCAACCTGGGGGCGGAGGTGATCGGCATCAGCACCGACTCGCTGAAGAGTCACCAGAACTTCACCGCCAAGTATCAACTGCCCTTTCCTCTGCTTTCCGACTCCCAGGCGGAAGTGGCCACCCGTTACGGGGTCTACAAGGAAAAGACGCTGTACGGGAAAAAGAGCATGGGGATTGAGCGGTCGACTTTTCTGATCGACCCCGAGGGGCGGATCCGCAAGATTTGGCGGAAGGTCAAGGTCAACGGCCACGTGGCCGAGGTGAAAGCACATGTCGCCGCACTCGCCCGCCAGTCCGAGTCGGTATAAGCTCCGGAGGGTGCTGGCGACCTTCGCGGCCTTGTACCCGGACCCCAAGACCGAGTTGCACCACGAAAATCCCTGGCAACTGTTGGTGGCCACCATCCTCTCCGCTCAGTGCACGGACCGGCGGGTCAACCTGATCACCCCCCGCATCTTTGCCCGCTACCCGGATGCGCTGGCCTTAAGTCGGGTCTCCCAGGCTGAGTTAGAAGATCTGATTCGCGACTGTGGGCTCTATCGCACCAAGGCGCGCAACCTTTTGGCCACGGCCCGGATCGTGGCCGAGGAATACGCCAACCAGGTTCCCCAAGACCCTGAGGCCTTGATGCGCCTCCCCGGGGTGGGGCGTAAAACCGCCAACGTGGTGATGGCCAACGCCTTTGACCGGCCCGCCTTGGCCGTCGACACTCATGTCTTCCGCGTCTCTCACCGATTGGGATGGGCGACTGGAAAAACCCCCGAGGAGACGGAACGGGAGCTGACTGCGCTGATTCCTAAACGCCAATGGAATCGGGCCCACCATTGGCTGATCCTGCACGGACGGCGCGTCTGCTCGGCCAGGCGCCCGGCGTGCCACCAGTGCGCGGTGGCGGCCTGGTGTCCCAAAGTCGGGGTGGAACCGGCCTCCCTCCCCCCGAGCCTGGTCACCTCCTCGGCTGCGCGCGGATAAGATCCAGGGATCCTTGGCATAGTCCGGGGTGTTCCGCCCAGACGCCTCCAGGAGATGTGCGCCGACCCACTTGGGTGCCTAAACCAAGCCGGCGGGATCTCCACGCCACTTTCTTCCGGTAATCCATCTAGGCGCCTCGAACCCCTGGCCAGCGGCGGGGCGTGCGTCCGCGCTCGAGAGGACTCCTTGGCTTTACCCATTCTTTGCCAAGCGTTAACGCCGTCTTCGTGGGATGTTAACCGGACGGTGTTTTACTAAAGCTGCCCCTGGGACGAGGAATCCCGCCAGTGCATGGAACGGTGCTGGGTCGGCCCGCGGCAGTCCCAGCGGGAACCGTTCCTGGTCATTGAGTGGTCCCCGGCGGGTGCCTTGCCCGGATGGAGGCGGCGCGGCGGTTTGGCGGAGAGGGGACACCACATCGTGAGGAGGAGCTTGCGCCATGGAGTCAGTATCCGAGGAGACACTCCCGCTTGCATCTGGGTTATCCACGCCTTCCCTGCGCCTAGCAACCCACAGGATTGGCATCAAGACGGCCTTTCAACCCATCTGCGACCTCAACACCCGCGCCATCTTAGGGTATGAAGCCCTGCTGCGCCCGTTCGACGCCTGCTGTCAACGCTGGCTTTCTCCCCTGTCATTGCTGGCCGAGATGCCCTCGCCTCACCTGGAGCAGGAGCTGGAGTGGCTGGGGATGCACCTCTGCCGCGCTTCCGAGAGCTTGCCCGCATCCACTGCAGTGTTCTTAAACGTTGAACCCTCCACCCTGGCGGCGTCGCCGGACAAGCTGGTGGCCGCCTTGGCGCCAAGCCGCTTTGGGTGGTCAAGCTCCCAGGTCGTGCTGGAGGTCACGGAGCGGGGACGCGGCAAGATCCCCCAAGGGGTCTGGCGGAAAGCGATCGCGGTAATCCGGCAGGGTGGCTTTCGCCTTGCCGTCGACGACTGGAACCTCGAGCACGAGGGTTGGAGCCCCCTGGATTGGCTGGCCCCCGATTACGCCAAAATCGGGCCGGCGGGATGCCTCTTGGACGGGGATCATGGGCTGGACATAGCGAGGCTGATTCGCCACCTGCAAAATCGAGGCATTGGCTGCATCGTGGAAGGGATCGAGGAGGAACGGGAGATTGAGCAGGCGCGGCAGCTGGGAGCGACTTGGGGTCAAGGGATGGCGTTAGCAGCCCCCTCGATCGTCGGTTTGGACCCCCTGGGTTTGGAGGCGTGAGGGAAAGGTGGACCTCCTGGCTGCCCCCGAGATGACGAACGGCTCCTTGCTGCGCGTCTTGGATGAGGCGCCGGTTACCCGTTACCACTGGCGCACGGTGATCACCACCGGTCTGGGATTTTTCACCGATGCCTACGACCTTTTTATCATCGGCACCGTCACCGTGTGGCTGTCTTCGCTGTGGCACCTTGACCGCTGGCAACTGGCGGCGATCAACAGCAGTGCCCTGCTCGCGGCGGTGGTGGGGTGCCTGGCCTTTGGCGTGTTGATGGACCGCCTGGGGCGACGGACGATGTACGGCTTGGAGGCGCTGTTGTTGACGGTGGGCGCCATCCTCTCGGCCTTTTCCACCAATCCCTGGATGCTTATCGCCGGCCGGGCGATTGTGGGCCTCGGGGTGGGGGGCGATTATCCTGCCAGTGCCGTGATTGTCAGCGAATTTGCCAACCGGAGTCATCGGGGGCAGTTGGTCACCACCGTGTTTGCGATGCAGGGGCTCGGCCTGGTGATAGGTCCGGCGGTGACTTTGGCGATTGCAGCCTTGGGGGTTCCCCCGGGGATGGCCTGGCGGCTTCTGCTGTTGCTGGGGGCGATCCCGGCCCTGGCCGCTTTCTGGCTGCGCCAAGGCATGGCCGAGACCCCTCGCTTCACCCTGCATGTCCAAGGCGACGTGCAACAGACCGCCGAGATCGTGCGGCGCGTGACCTCCCAAGCGGTGTCCGCCACCGCCGCACCGGCGCGATCGGCAAAGCTGCGACCCAAGCTGCGCGACTTCCCCTTTTTGCCCCGGCTGATCAGCTCGGCCCTGGCCTGGTTCTTGGTCGATGTGGCCTTCTACGGTCTTGGACTTTCCGCCAACGAGGTGGTGGGGTTTCTGTCCCGTCAGGCCGGCATGGCTCAGACCACGGTGGTCAACCTGGCGGTGTTCGCGTTGACCGCTCTGCCCGGCTACCTGGTGGCGGCCTGGCAGATGGACCGCCTCGGCCGCCGGTTCATCCAGTCGCTGGGGTTTTCCGCGATGGCCTGTGCCTACGGCCTGATCGGCCTTTGGTCAGGTCGCACGGTATCCCCGCAGTGGCTGATTCCGCTATATGCCGCGAGCTACTTTTTTGTCGAGTTTGGCCCCAACACCACCACCTTTCTCTATCCCTCGGAGTTGTTTCCGACCGCCTTGCGCGGTCAAGCCCACGGCATCGCGGCCGCGGCGGGAAAACTGGGGGCGTTCGGATCCGCACTGTGGTTGCCCTTGCTGCTCCCTCGTCTCGGACTGGAAGGGATTTTCTGGATCCTGGCCGCCTCCGCCGCCGCCGGGGCGGTGGTAACCCTGTTCGGCCTTCCCGAACCCAAGCGCCGGCCTTTAGAGGATTTAAGCCAATTTTTCACCTCGCCGGCCGTCCATTCTTCCTACTCGCGGATCCTGCGCTCGCTACAGGAGGACAGCACCGCCTACGCCATCGCGGCGGAGATGGCGGCTTTAAGCGGCGCGGAAGGGGTGGCGGTCCATGAGTGGGATGGGAGTCGGCAGGAGTTGCGATTGGTGGCGTGGGAAGGCGACGGGGCGCAACTTGGGCCAATCGTCCACCTGCCATCCTTCTCGCCGGCGTCTTCGCCCCCGTGGGGACAGGCGCTCCTACTGGCTTGCCATCGCCGCGAAGCAGTCCGTGGAGACCTGCTCCCGACCTGGCAGAGAACGCTGCCGACTCCTCTACAGTCGATGCTGGCTTTACCCTTGGTTGACGGGCAACGGGTGCTGGGGGTGTTAAGCCTATGGCACCCGGAGCGAGATGCCTTTCCTCACGAGATGGTGGGCAAAATGCAGCGGTTTGTGCAAGTAGGGGCGTTGGCCTGGGCCTACAGCCGGCAATATGGGGAGATGCGCGCCTTGGCGATGACCGATGGGCTGACCGGGTTGTTAAATCGGCGGGGGTTTGAGGATGAACTGGAGAAGCGGTGTGCGGACGTTCCTGGCACACCGGCCTCGCCCTTCGCGTTTGTGATCCTCGACCTTGACCGCTTCAAGGAACACAACGATACCTACGGCCATCAAAGCGGGGACCAGGCTTTGGTCGAGATCGCCCGCCGTCTTCGCGCAGCGTTGGCCCCGGGCGAGGTGGCGGCCCGCTTGGGAGGCGATGAGTTCATCCTGTTGTTGGCCGACCTGACTGCCCCAGCGATGGTCAAGGAGCGCCTAGTCCACCTTTTGACCCAAGTTCCCTGGGACCGATGGGGGCTTGGGGTAAGCGCGGGGGCAAGCCTGTTTCCCTGGGACGGGACGACCTACCAGATGCTGTACCGGGTGGCCGACCGTCGCCTGTATCGAGCCAAGCAGGAGGGGGGAAATCACATCGTGGTGGAGGATTTCGGCCCTTAAGAGGATAGGGAGGGGTACGGCAGCATGCGCCATGCGCTCTAGGTGGAGCAAGGCACCCGCGAACTGGTAGCCAAGGCGATCCCGTACTTCATCCGCCAAAGCGATGCCCTGCCGTTTTTGGATCCGCTTCCCTCTCAAGCGCTGACCACCCCAGCCAGGCGATCGGTTAACCAAACCTTAATGGCTTCTTAACCAGGCCGTTACGGCAGGATAACGCGCGCCCACTACCATGGACGCGAATGGTTGCCTTTCTGGCATCCTGACCAGGAAGCTGGCCACGGAAAGGAGAGGATTTCCCGATGTGGACGGGAGGGGAGTCAGCTGCCGTCGCGGACGGAGCCCGGGCACCGGTTTTGCGGGTCGCCAATATCACCTTGACGGTCGGAAAGACGGTGATCCTCCGCGACCTGTACCTTGAGCTGCCCGCGGGCACGGTCACTGCCTTGGTAGGCCCCAGCGGCAGCGGCAAGTCCAGCCTCTTGCGGGTTTTAAATCGGATGTGGGATGGCCATCCCGATGCACGGGTGTCGGGGCAGGTGTGGTTTCGGGGGATTAATCTTTACAGTCGCGGCATCGACGTCTCCTGGGTCCGACGTTCCATCGGTTTAGTGTTTCAGCGACCGACACCTTTTCCTCGTTCGATCTACGAGAATATCGCGTTGCCGTTGCGCATTCACGGGGCGCCGCGCTCGGAGATAGCCGATCGGGTTCGCCTGGCGCTGGAACAAGCCGCGCTGTGGAACGAGGTGGAGCACCGGCTCCACGCTCCTGCCGAAAGTCTCTCGGGAGGACAGCAGCAACGGCTGTGCATCGCCCGAGCGCTGGCCGTGGGACCAGAGGTGCTGATGTTAGACGAGCCCGCCTCCGCGCTCGACCCCGCTTCCCGAGCCCGCATCGAAGAGCTGATCCTCTCCCTCAAACGCCAGGTAACCATTCTCTTGGTGACCCATCACCTGGACCAGGCGCAGAAGGTCGCCGACTACACCGGGGTGTTATTGCAAGGCGAGTTGCAGGCCTGGGGGAGAACCGATGAGGTCTTCTCTCAACAGAGCGAGACCGCCGTGTATCAATACCTTCATCCAGAACCCATGGCTTAACACCGTATTGAGGCCTGTAGAAAGGGGCATCTAAGTCCATGCAACATCGACTGAAATCGATTGTCACCGCCGCCGCGGCGACGTTGTTGGTGGCCGGTTGCGGCAGCACGGCCGCCAAAGGCACCGCCGCTTCCCCCTCGCAAGCCGCGGGCACGGGGAGCTCGGTGACCATCTTGGAGACCGGCTCGACCCTGCTCTACCCGCTGTTTCAACAATGGGTACCCGCCTACGAGGCCGCTCACCCCAACGTGCACATCACCCCGGCCGGCACCGGCAGCGGCACCGGGATCGCCCAAGCGTTAGCCGGGGCCGTCCAAATCGGGGCATCGGATGCCTACATGAGCGACGCCCAGATGAAACCCGGGATCTTAAACATTCCGCTGGCCATCTCGGCCCAGGTGGTCGCATACAACCTGCCGGGGTTGAACCAAACCCATCTCAATCTGTCGGGACCGGTGCTGGCCGGCATCTACACCGGGAAGATTGGCTACTGGGATAACCCTCAAATTCGGGCTGCCAATCCCGGGGTCTCCTTGCCGCATCAGCCCATCATACCGGTTCGCCGCAACGACAGCTCTGGAGACAGCTTCCTGTTTACGCAGTATCTGTCCAAGAGTGCCCCCAGCGTCTGGACGGCCGGCTACGCCACCAGTCCTTCCTGGCCGGCGGTGCCCAACGAGGCCAGTGCCACCGGCAACGGCGGCATGGTGGAATTCCTCAAGGCTAACCCTTACTCGATCGCCTACGTAGGGATTTCTTATCTCAATCAGCTGGAATCCGATCACCTAGGATACGCTGCCCTGCAAAACCCCGCCTCGCAGTACGTGCTGCCCACTCAAGACAACATTGAGGCGGCGGCCAAGGCGATGGTCCCCACCACGCCTCCAGACGAGCGAATTTCCTTGATCGACGCGCCTGGCGCCTCGGCCTACCCCATCATCAATTACGAGTACGCGATCGTGAAGGCGGATCAACCCTCCGCCAATATGGCATCGGCGCTTAAGGCCTTCTTGACCTGGGCAATCTCGCCTCAGGGCGGCAACCAGGCGAAGTTTTTGGATAGCGTCCACTTCTTGCCCTTGCCGAGCTCGGTGGTTACGCTGAGCCAACATCAGATCGATGAGATTCATTAACGCGGACATCTACCAGGCAGGCCGCGAGGCGACGAGGGTCGGAGAGCGCCAGCCTTGGTCTGACCGATTGGCATCGTGGGCGATGGGAGTCATTGCGCTGACTCCCGCGCTCGTGTTGCTAGGACTTTTAGGGTATCTGCTGTGGTCGTCCTGGCCGATCTGGCAATGGATGGGCTGGAGGTTTTTTACCGACACCCGCTGGGCCTTGGGAAACCTGTATGGCCATCCGGTGGCGATTGGAGGATGGCAGGTGATGCCCGGTGCCGCATACGGCGCACTGGTGTTCATCGTCGGCACCGCCCTGACCTCGTTGCTTTCGCTGCTCTTCGCCACCCCGGTGGCGATTATGGTTGCCGCCGCCACCACGTTTGTCCTTCCGCGCCGGTGGCGCGGTCTGCTGGCGGCGGTGGTGGAGACGATGGCGGGAATTCCCAGCGTCATCTTCGGCCTGTGGGGGTTTACCACGGTGGCGCCGGTGGTCACCCACGCGGTGGCCCCGTGGCTCAATCGCGTGCTGGCTCCCCTACCGTTCTTCTCGGGTCCGGTTGAGAGCCAGACCAATCTTTTGGTGGCGGTGGTGGTCCTGACCCTGATGATCATGCCGATCATCGCCGCCACCAGCCGGTTGGCGATGGAGAACGTGAACGCTGCCTGGGTCGAAGGGGCGATGGCCCTAGGGTTCACCGAGTGGGAAGTCTTTCGCCACGTGGTCTGGCCCAAGATTCATAGCGGGATTCTGGGCGCCATGATCTTGGGATTGGGGCGGGCGCTGGGAGAGACCATGGCCGTGCTCATGGTCAGTGGCAATGCCTTAAACGTGCTGCCCCAGAACTGGTTCAGCCCGGTGTCCACCATGGCCGCCACCATTGCCGGACAGTTGGACTCGGCCTTGACGGACCCTAGCGGTATGGCGGTGCGGGCTTTAGGGGCCCTGGGCCTGGTGCTGTTTGGGATCACGGTGTTGACCAACCTGGGGGCGCGGGCGGCGGCCCGGATGGCCTTAAGCGCCGGGCCCCACTCATCGGCCGAATGGGGTTATTGACGGGAGAGGGGGTGGAATACCGTGGAGTTCGGGCCGAGGGGGATGTTTTCCTCCGGTGTTCTCGGCGGGGCACGAATCGAGGCTAGAAGGCGGTTGGCTCGCGTTCTCTTCCAGGTGGGGGGAGGACTGGCCCTGATGTTGGCCTTGGGCACGCTGGGCCTGTTGGTTTTTAACTTGGTCAAGGGAGCCTGGCCCGCCTTTCGCTGGAGCGTGCTCACCACCACCACCCAAGGCACCGGGGGCGGCTTGGCCAATGCTCTGTTGGGCACCTTGTGGCTGGGACTGTTGACGACGGCGATTGCCACCCCGGTGGGAGTCGCCACCGCCACCTGGATGACGGTGTGGGGCCGGCGCCACGCCCAGGGAATCCTTTTGGCCAGCGATATCCTGGCCGGGGTCCCTTCTATCGTTTTCGGCTACGTGGGCTACTTGGCCTTCGTGTTGGCCGTGGGCTGGGGGTTCTCCGCGCTCGCAGCAGCCTTCACCCTTGGGATGCTGGTGCTTCCCTACGTGGTCCGCAACGTGGCGCAGGCCCTCCAACAAGTGCCCTACCAGCTCTGGGAGTCGGCCATGGCCTTGGGATTTACCCGGATTCGGGCGATTTGGCACATCCTGTGGCCCCAGGCCGGCCCGGGAATTCTCACCGGGGTGGTCTTGGCTTCCGGCATCGCCATGGGGGAGACCGCTCCGCTCTTGTACACCGCGGAATGGTCTCAAAACCTTCCCTCGCTAGCCTTGACCCACCACGCCGTCGGGTACTTGACCTATGTGGTGTGGGCGTTCATACAGGAGCCCTATCCCTCTGCCGTGGCCTTGGCCTACATGGCGGGATTGCTTTTGATGCTGATGGTGGGCTCCTTGGCCTTGTGGGGTCGCCTGCGGGTAACCGTACCTCGCGGCAGGGGCGGATTCAGCTTGCCGCGACGCTGACCAGAACAAGGCGATTTCACCCTACTATATTTAGGTCGGGGAGGGCTGGCGCCAGGGGCCTTTAGGTCATTCGGACCAGGCGGGTGGCCGTGGTGTGCTCGCCCGGGGGCGGGCAGGCGCTGGCACAGGTTCAGCTGGCCCGGCTTGCCCAGTTGGGGCGACGGCTCCAACTGGGCTTCCGGTTCATAGGGGTTAACGCGCCTGGGTGATGACGTCGATCAGGACCGGGCGGCGTTCCTGGGTAACCGTCTCGATCCCCCGCGCCAAGGCCGCGGGCAAATCTTCCGAGCGCTCCACGGGACCGATGCCCACCACTCCCATCGACTCGGCCAGGCGGGCGTAGTCGATCGGGGGATCGACGATCTGGGTGCCGATGCCGGCTCGCCCGGCATCGCGTTCCCGATGGCGGGCCATGTTGAGCTGGTGCTCCTCCGAGTTGTAATACGACCGGTTGTTGAACATCACCACCAAGACCGGAAGGCGATGATGGGCCAAGGTCCAAAGCCCTCCGGGGGTGAACATCAGGTCTCCGTCCGACTGAATGTCCACCACCACGGTGTCGGTGTTCCGCCAAGCCAGCGCCGCGCCGATGGCGGCGCCGATGCCGTAGCCGAGCCCCCCGCCCCCGCTCTCCCCAAGGTACTGGCGGGGCTGGGTGAGGGCCAGGATGCGGTGCGTCCAATCCTCGAGATTGCCGTTGGCCAACACAAACGGTCGAGAACCGAGGGATTCCTCCAGGGCCAAGGCCAGGGTGGAGAGGGCAATCGGCCGCTCGCCGGCTGCGCGTTCGGCTGCCTCTCGCCACTCCGTGCGCAAGCGCTGGTGCCAGCTTGCGATCTCCCGGCGCCGGGCGTCGATCGCGGCCGGGGGCGGGCCCAGGACTTCGAGCAACTGGGGCAGGGCCACCCGAGTGTCGGCGAGAAGACTTTGTTCGGTGGCCATCAGCCGTTGGAAGTCCGAGGTCCAGCTGCGCACGCCGTAGTCTTGTACTCCGATGGCAAAGACCCGGGTGGTGTCGGCGATCAGCGGCCGGGTGGTCCGCCGCACTCGGTCGATGCTGGAGAGGTCGCCAAACAGGTCGCGGACGTCCAACCCCAACACCAAGTCGGCGCGGGCCAGCACCGCGCGTTTATCCCCGGTCAAGTTCATCGGGTGGGTGGTGGGGAGATTGAGCCGACCTCCCCGGTCCAACACGGCGATCGCCCAGCGTTCGCTCAAAGCAGCTAAGGCGTGAAATCCCTCCTCGGAGCGGCCGACGTGGTCGGCGATGATCACCGGAAACCGCGCTTGGCGAATGGCCTCGGCCAACGTCCGCAAGGCCTCGGGGTGGGGAGCGGGCGGGCTTCCCGGAGCGTAACGGGCCGGGTCGGGAATTTCGGGGATGTAGCCGTCCGGCAAGGGGTCTTCTTGCAGGGC
>JAIMAE010000335.1 GCA_023512105.1 Bacillota bacterium
CCTGCGCAAGGGAGGCGTTGGCGATGGGCATGATGGGATATCAGGTGGGTTGGTGGCCGTTTCATTTCTTTACGATGTTGATTTGGCTAGGCGTTGGCGCCGCGGTGGCATTTGGCCTGGTGCGTTTGGCACTTCGCCCGCACCACGTCATTGCCCCCGACCCTTTAGAACCGTTGACCGAAGCCAAGCGACGACTGGCCCGGGGCGAAATCAGCCCAGACCAGTACGAGGAGATTCGGGCTCATCTGCGCGACTGATGGTCGCCTTGGGTAAGCGAGCGGCGATGGAGCGACCCAGACCTCGGCGAAAGGAGGCGGTGTCGGGGTGAAGGCCGGGCCTCTTCGCGGTCTCTCGCCTCCGCGCTTGGGATATGGAGCCACGGCCTTTAGCCTGGCGTTAACCCTGCCGTGGCTGGTGCACGACCCGTTCCTTCAAGCCGCGGTGATGGTCGAGGCGCTGGTTTTGGTGCGGTTCGCAAGATTGCTAGGGACGACCAGTCCGCTGGGAGCCTCCGAGGAGATGTCCGCCATGAGTCGTGCCGCAGCCGGCGCCTTTTTGGGAGGATTAGCCCATGCGGCGGTTGTCACCGCGACGGGGTACGGGACGGGGGGGACCAACGAGGTGATGAGCCTGGCCATGGCCGGGATGATTGGGGGGGCCATCGCCAGCTTGCGGTAACTCCCTCGGGGCAATGGTTCTGCCTGCCCGGCGAACCGGGCGGGCACGTGGAGACAGGGGATGAGTGTTATGGCGGTGAAACAGGCCTCCGACCGGGTGGTCGAACTCGCCATCTCTGGCATGACCTGCGCCTCGTGCGTGCGGCGGGTTGAGAAAGCGCTTGGGCAGGTGGAAGGCGTCCACCGCGCCAGCGTCAACTTGGCCACCGAACGGGCGCGGGTAGAAGTCGGCCCTGAAGTGACACTCGAGGCATTGGTCCAGGCCGTGCGCGACGCCGGCTACGAGGCCAGCTCCGTAGAGCCTGGTCAGGGGAGAGCGGAGGAGACTGCCTGGCTAGACGTGCAGGGGATGACCTGCGCCTCGTGCGTGCGGCGGGTCGAACGAAGTCTTGAGCGCGTCCCTGGAGTGCTCGAGGCCCGGGTCAACTTGGCCCAGGAGGGGGCGCGGGTGCGCTTTGTGCCTGAGTTGGTAACCCCGCAGGCGTTGTTGGCGGCGGTGGAGGCTGCCGGCTACCACGCTCGCTGGGAGTCTCAGGCCGCGACCACCAGTCCCGCCGAGACAGCTTCCTTGGCCGCGCTTGAGGCGCGCAAGCGAGAGCTCGCCGTCGGTGCCCTCTTCTCCTTGCTGCTCCTCGGCTGGATGAACACGCCCTGGATGCCTAACCCGCGCCTTCACGGCGGGATCTCCGCCCTTCTGACCTTGCCGGTATGGCTCTACACCGGGCAGATGTTTCACCGCGGAGCCTGGCGGAGCCTGCTTCACGG
>JAIMAE010000103.1 GCA_023512105.1 Bacillota bacterium
CTGGCTCCGGAGGCTGGGTTTTTACACGTCGGTCCCGTCGGCGCCGGTCATTTTGTCAAGATGGTCCACAACGGGATCGAATACGGAATGCTGGCCGCACTCGGAGAGGGGTTTGAAATCCTTCAAAAAGGCCCGTTCTCGTTGGACCTGCCGGCGATCGCGGAACTTTGGCGCCACGGCAGCGTCATCCGTTCTTGGCTCTTGGACCTCTTGGCCTTGGCCTACCAAAAGCGCCCCGGATTGGAAGGAATCGCCGGCTACGTCGAAGACAGCGGGGAAGGGCGCTGGACGGTAGCAGAGGCCATCGCCGAAGAGGTCCCCGCGCCGGTGATCACCCACGCCCTGATCAGTCGCTTGGTCTCCCGCCAATCGGAGTCGTACGCCGCCCGGGTGATCGCCGCCCTGCGGCAGGAGTTCGGCGGCCATGCCGTCAAGTCCAGCGAAGGGCTGGAGCATGGGTCATAACGCCGGCAGGGAGGAGGTGGTGGTCAGCATGGACCGCGACAATCCATTGCGGGAGGGCCTTGAGCCAGAGCGCCGCCCTGCTCCGTTCGCGCTGGTGATCTTCGGCGCCACCGGCGATTTGTGCCGCCGCAAGCTGCTTCCTGCCCTGTACAACCTGGCCGTAGACCGTTGGCTGCCGGAACCGTACGCGGTGGTGGGAGTCGGGCGCAGCCCGATGAACGACACCGCCTTCCGGGAGACCGCCCAGCGGGCGATCGACCAGCATTCCCGACGGCCGCGCCAGGCCCCGGTGTGGGAGCAATTCGCCTCCCACCTCTACTACCTGCAAGGCGAGATCCACGACCCCACTACCTACCGCAAGTTGGCCGAAACCTTGCAAGGCCTGGCCGCCGCCATGCCCGGCCGCCTGTATTACCTCGCCACTCCCCCGACGCTCTATCCGGAGGTGGCCCGCCAGCTGGGGACGGCCGGGCTTGGGCAGCCGCGAGGCTCGGGCTGGACCCGCATCATCGTTGAGAAGCCGTTCGGCCACGACCTGGAGTCGGCTCGTCAACTCAACCTGGCCCTCCATCAGGTGTTTGCGGAAGAGCAGCTTTACCGCATCGACCACTACCTAGGTAAGGAAACGGTGCAAAATCTGTTGGTGTTTCGCTTCGCCAACGGCATTTTCGAACCGATCTGGAATCAACAGTACATCGACCACGTGCAGATCACGGTGGCCGAGTCGATCGGGATCGAGGGGCGAGCCAATTACTACGAATCGGCCGGGGCCCTGCGCGACATGGTGCAAAACCACATGTTCCAGCTGCTCTCGCTCTTGGCCATGGAGCCCCCGGTCACGCTGGAGGCCGACGCCATCCGCGACGAGAAGGTCAAGGTCCTCAAGGCGGTACGTCCGCTCGCCGGTCATGCCGTCAACGAGGAGACGGTGCGGGGCCAGTACCAGGCCGGGGTGGTCGACGGCCAGCCGGTGCCGGGCTACCGGGAAGAGACCGGCGTCAATCCCGCCAGCGACACCGAGACCTACGTGGCGATGCGACTGTTTATCGACAACTGGCGGTGGGCAGGCGTCCCCTTTTACCTGCGCACGGGAAAGCGGATGTCCAAGCGGGCGACCGAGATCGCCATCCAGTTTAAAAGGCCCCCGCATCGGCTCTTTTCCGCCCCTAGCGCGGCGGAACTGGATCCCAACCTGCTGGCGATAAAAATCCAGCCCGACGAAGGGATCATCCTGCGCTTTGGGGCGAAAGAACCGGGGGCGCGGATTCGCGTGCGCACAGTCAACATGGAATTTCTCTACGACACCTCCTTTGCCGATCCAGCCCCCGAAGCCTACGAACGGCTGTTGCTCGACGCCATGCTCGGGGACTCTACGCTGTTTACCCGCCACGACGAGGTGGAACAGGCGTGGGCGATCATCACCGCCATTTTGGAAGGCTGGAAGCGCCACCGCACCCCGCTGCACGGGTACGAAGCCGGGTCGTGGGGCCCGTCGGCGGCGGACGACCTGATCGCTCGAGACCTAGCGCGGTGGCGCCACCTGTAACCGCCCCGCGGAAAGGAGGAGACCATGGCCAACGCCAGCATCGTCCGTTGGGAGGAGCCGGGACCGGTTGGGGAGGATTGGCCGGCCCGTCGCGACGAACAGCTGGCTCGGCAACTGGGGGTGGTGCGACCCGCGACGGCCACCGTCTTGACCCTCATCTTGTGGCTGGACGCCTCCGCCCCGCTGGAGAACTGGAGCCAGTTGGCCCAAGACTTGGCCCAAGGCCATCCCTCTCGGGTGGTGGTCATCCACCCTGGAGACCCCGCCGGCCCCCCCATCTGCCCGGTGACGGTGGTGGCCACCGTCCGCCAGCGAGCGGGAGTCCACCCGCTGCTGTTCTCGGAGTTTCTCTATCTACGCCCCGAGGGCACCTTGGCCACCCATTGGATTGACCTGGTGCAGCCGCTGGTGATGGCCGACCTCCCCTCCTACCTCTGGTGGGTCGGGCTGCCCCCGGCCGCCGATTTTCCTTGGGAACTGCTGCGCGCAGGCATCGCCCATCTTATCATCGACTCGAGCCAGGTGGAATTGTCCCGCTGGCGCTCCGCCCTGTGGCGGGCTTGGGCGGCGCAGATGCGGCTAGAGGATTTGCAGTGGCAGCGGCTGCGCCCCTGGCGGATGGCCTTGGCCGACTTGGCCGACGACCCGGAAAGGCGACAAGCCTTGCGTCGCCCCGAGTCCTTGGAAGCCAGTTGGGAGGCGGGGGAAGATGACCTCACCCTCCTGCTCGGCTGGCTGGCCGCGCGCCTTAACTGGTCACGAGCCTCCCTGGCGGAACTGTTGGTTCGCCGCCAAACCAACCCGGCCACCCTGGCCGTGCACCTCCCTGGGGAAACCGCCACCCTGCGCCGGCGCGGGCCCCAGCTCGAACTTTGCCCCGACCCCAAGGAGCCGCCGCGCCTGTACCCCGCCGTCTCCAATCGGTTGTCGGCGTTGCGGGACGTGTTAAGTCGAGGCCACGACCCTCTATTGGACCAGGCGCTGGAATGGGCGCTGCGAGCCATCCCGGGAGACCGGTTGGCAGACTGACAGGCACCCTAGGAGTTTCGAGAAGGAGGCGATGCGACGATGTCTGGCCACGCGGCCTGCCCCCGCTTGACGATCGCCCAGGACCTCACCCATTTGGTGCCGGTGCTGGCCGACTGGATCTTAGACCAGGCCAAGCAGGCGATCGCCGCCCGGGGACAATTTGTCTGGGCCCTGCCCGGCGGCAACACCCCCAAGGCTCTTTTCGCCTACCTGGCCGAGCCAGCGGTGCAGGCGCGCTGGCCTTGGCCGCAAATCCATCTGGTGATAGGTGACGAGCGGGATGTCCATCCCACCCACCCCGACTCCAATTTCGGCATGATCTACCGGGAGTTGCTGGCCCGGCTCTCGCCTCCGCCAGGGCGGGTGGTGCGCTTTTGGACCGAGTGTCCTCCGGCGGTGGCCCGCGCGCACTACGAAGCCGAGTTGGCTGGCCTCCCGCGGGACGCCAGCGGCTATCCGACGCTCGACTTGGCGTTGTTGGGTCTGGGACCGGAGGGCCACTTCGCCTCCCTGTTTCCTCAAGCCCCCGCCTTGTCTGATACCGGCTGGACCAGTTATACCTGGGTGCCGCAGCTTGGCAGCCATCGCTACACCTTGACCCTGCCGGTGTTGTGCGCCGCCCGAGAAGTGGCTTTCTTGGCCGCAGGGGAGGAGAAGCGCAGCGCCGTCCAACAGGCGATGGCAGACTCCCCGGAAGACCCCACGACGCCGATCGCCCAACTTCGCGCTTGTCGGCTGCGCCGGCGACCGGATGAAGCTTGGTCGCACTGGTTTCTGGACCAAAACGCCGACAGTGGCCTTTCCTCCGCTGCCTCCAAGGTGTAGCATCAAGGTATGCTCTTATTCATCGTCGACATTGACGGCACCTTGGTAGAAATCCGCAAGGCCTCCGGCCGGGCCATGCGCCGCGCGGTGGAGGATTGCTTTCACATTCCGGACCCCTTCTTGGGCATTCCCCTCTCCGGGCGGACCGATCGCAACATCGTGGAGGAAGTGTGCCGACGCCATCAGCTGCCGGAACCAGCTTGGCCGGCCTTCATCGAGCGGTTGGCCGGTTATCTGAAGGAGGAGCTTGACCGCGATCCCGGCCGAGTCCTGCCCGGGGTGGAAGCGTTTTTGGCGGCCGCGGGACAACACCGCGAGGTCGCGTTGGCCTTGGGCACAGGCAATTTCCGACCCTGCGCCTACCTCAAACTGGCCGCGCACCGCCTCGACGCCTACTTCCCGGTGGGTGGTTTTGGGGAGGATGGCCCCACCCGCGCGGCGGTGTTGCAGGTGGCCTACGAGAAGGCGAAAGCGCACTACGGGACCAACCAGGTCCATCCCCTGGTGATCGGCGACACCCCGCTGGACATCGAAGCCGCCCACCAGGCCGGCTTTCCCTGCTTAAGCGTGGCCACCGGCAACTTCTCGGCGGAGGCGCTCTCCCCCTATCGCCCCGAAGCGCTGGTCGAGGACCTCCACCAGGCCTGGCCGGCGATCCTCGAGCTGTTCCCCCATCAGTTGGGCTAGCGAACTGGAGAAAGCGGGTGGCCGGCGGAACCGGCCACCCGAAGGGAAGTCACGCCCTGGCGTTGATCCCACAGTTGCAGGTGGGACAATCGCAGTCATCGGTGCAGTTGCAGTCGTGGTCGCAGGCATCCGCGCGGCAGTGGCCGCAGCAGCAACCGCCCTGGGCCCACTGTTCAAAGGCCTCTCGATCCATCCGCCACCCTCCTTTGGGCAGAGCTCCTGTCAAGCCAAAGGTAGGATGTGCAGAAATCGCGACCCTCATGATGGTCCGTCAGTCTGACCCCCAAGCCGCCCGCAGTGCGCGCGCCGCTAGAACCTGAGCCAGATGGCGGCGGTAATCGGCCGAGGCGAAGAGGTCGGCATTGACTTCCACCCCTTCGGCGACCTGGGAGGCCCCGTCCTGGATCCGCGCCGCGTCCAGGGAGGCGCCGGTCAACACCTCCTCGGTGGCCGCGGCCCGGTAAGCCACCGGTCCGACGCCGGTGACCGCCACCGCCACCGCCCGAGCCGCCCCCCCTTCTTTGTTGATCAAGGCGGCGACCCCAGCCACCGCGTAGCCGGAGGCCGGATGAGGAAACTTTTCGTACGCCGCCCCCCAGCCGGCCCGCAATGGCACGTGGATGGCGGCCAACAGTTCGTTGGGAGCCAAGGCGGTGCTGAGCGGGCCCAATAAAAACTCCCGCAAGGGCAGGCGGCGCTTGCCGGCCCGCGACCGCAGCTCTACCTCGGCGTCCATGGCCAAGGCGGCGGCCGGAAAGTCGGCGGCGGGATCGGCGTGACAGATCGAGCCACCCACCGTCCCCCGATTGCGAACCTGGGGGTCGCCCACCGTGCGCGCGGCCATCGCCAACAGCGGTGCGTATTCCGCCACCAAGGGGTCGCGGGCCAGCTCATGGTAGCGCGTCATCGCCCCGATGTGCAGCACGTCACCCTCAAGCCGAATCCCTCGCAAGGCCTCGACTCGCTCGACGTCTAAGACGGTCTGAGGCGCGGCCAGTCGCAATTTCATCAAGGGAAGCAGGCTGTGGCCCCCCGCCAACACCCGCACCTCGCCTTGGGACTCGGCCAACCAGGCCAACGCCTCGTCGAGGTCCTTCGGCCTAAGGTAGCGAAATCGCTCGGCAATCATTGACGCTCCCCCTTTCCGTGAATCGCCCGCCACACCTTCTCCGGGGTCAACGGCATGTCGAGGTGGCGAATGTTAAACGGCTTCAGGGCATCCATGACGGCGTTGACCACCGCCGGGGTGGCCGCGATGGTCCCGGTCTCGCCCACTCCTTTCACGCCCAGGGGGTTGTGCGGAGAGGGGGTGACCGTCGAGTCGGTTTCAATGGGGGGGAAGAAGCGCGCCTTGGGCATCGCGTATTCCAAGAAGGAGCCGGTCAAAAGCTGTCCCTCGGCGTTGTACACCGCGCCTTCCCACAAGGCTTGGCCGACGCCCTGGACCACTCCTCCGTGGACCTGGCCGGCGATGATGAGGGGGTTGATCGGGGTGCCGCAGTCGTCGACCGCCACGTAGCGCTCCAGCCGGACCAGGCCCGAATCGGGGTCTACCTCGACGATGGCGACGTGGGTGCCAAAGGGGAAGGTAAAGTTGCTGGGGTTGTAGTTGGCAGTGGCCTCCATCCCCGGCTCGACGCCTTGAGGGAGGTTCCAGGCCAGATGGGCTTGCAGCGCGACTTCTTGGAAGCTCACTGAGCGCCCAGGCACCCCCTGAACCTGGTACCGCCCTTGCTGGAAGGCGACGTCGTCCGCGTCGGCCTCCAACATGTGGGCCGCAATCCGCCTCCCCTTTTCGATCAGCCGCTGGCAGGCCACCGCCACCGCACTGCCGCCGACGGCCAGAGTTCGCGAGCCGTAGGTCCCCCACCCCATGGTCACGCGGTCGGTATCCCCGTGTACGACCTCGATGTCATCCATAGCCACCCCAAGCTGTTCGGCAACGATTTGGGCAAAGGTGGTCTCCTCGCCCTGTCCGTGGGGAGAGGCCCCGGTCATCACCTGGATTTTGCCGGAAGGATGCACCCGCACGGTGGCATTCTCCCACAGTCCGCCTTGGAACCCCACCGCGCCGGCCACCTCCGAGGGACCGAGGCCGCACATCTCCACGTAGGTCGAGAACCCGATCCCAAGATAGCGCCCCTCCTGCCGGGCTTGGGCCTGTCGGGCTCGGAAGCCACCGTAATCTACCCGTTCCAGGGCCTTGTCCAAGGCCAGCGGGTAATTCCCGCTGTCGTAGGTGATGCCGAAGGCATTGGTGTAAGGAAAGGCATCGGGTGGGACAAAGTTCTTGCGGCGGACTTCCACCGGATCCATCCCGATGGCGTCGGCGAAGAGGTCGACCATCCGCTCAATCAGGTAGGTGGCCTCAGGTCTTCCCGCACCGCGATAGGCGTCGACCGGCGTGGTGTGGGTAAAGACCCCGTACACTTCGGTGGAGGCTTGGGGAATACGATAGCAGCCGTTGACGATGAGTCCAAAAAGAATGGTGGGAACCCCTGGGGCCGCGGTAGACAGATAGGCGCCCAGGTTGGCCCAAATCTTGACTCGAAGCGCCTCAATGGTCCCATCCTTGCGCCCCGCCAACTCCACCTCTTGGACGTGGTCCCGCCCGTGCGTGGTGGCCATAAAGTGTTCGCTGCGGTCCTCCACCCACTTCACCGGGCGGGCCAGGGTGCGGGCGGCATGGGCCACCAAGGCCTCGTCGGGATAGCAGGAGATCTTGCTGCCGAATCCGCCCCCGACGTCTTGCGCCACCACCCGCAGGCGGTGCTCAGGGATGCCGAGAATCCCCGAGAGCAAAAAGCGGTGGATGTGCGGGTTTTGACTGGTCATCCAGACCGTCAGGTTCTCCGTGCCGGGGTCATACCAGGCCACCGCCGCCCGAGGCTCCATCGGATTGGGAATCAAGCGTTGCTGCACAAACCGCTGCCGCACCACCACCTCGGCCTCGTCGAAGGCTTTTTGGTCTACGCTGCCGGCCGTCCAATGCAAGGCCAGGTTCCCGGGGGCGTCTGGATGGACCAGCGGGGCCCCTTCTTGCACCGCGGCCCAGGCGTCCACCACCGCCGGCAATGGCTCGTACTCCACCTCCACCGCCTCGGCGGCATCCCGGGCGGTGTAGCGGTCTTCCGCCACCACCATGGCCACCCCATCCCCCGCGTAGCGCACCTCGTCCACGGCCAGGGCCCGATGCACCGTCTGCTTGAGATCGGCGTTGGGCGGGATCCAGGCGGTGGGGACCGGGCCCAGGACGCCTTCAAGGTCCTTGCCGGTAAAGACGGCTAACACTCCTGGCATGGCCAAGGCTCGGCTCACGTCGATGCGTCGAATCCGCGCATGGGCGTAGGGACTGCGAACGATGACGGCGTAGGTCATGCCCGGCAATTTCAAGTCGTCCGTAAACTGGCCGCGCCCGACGATCAGGCGCGCGTCCTCGCGCCGTCTGACTGGTTGGCCAATCACCGTGCTCATGCCTTTGCCTCCTTTCGCTCCGCCGCCAGTTCAATCGCCCGCACGATGTGTTGATATCCCGTGCACCGACAGAGAATGCCGTCCAGCGCTTCGCGAATCTCCGCCTCCGTGGGATGGGGATTTTCCTCCAACAACGCGTAGGCCAACATTTGGGCGCCCGGAGTGCAAAACCCGCATTGCAGTCCGTGGGCCTCGCGAAAGGCCTCTTGTACCGGATGCAGCTTGCCATCGCGGGCCAGCCCCTCCACGGTCAGGACCTCTCCTCCGTCGGCCTGAACTGCCAAAACGGTGCAGGACTTGACCGCCCGTCCGTTTAGCACCACCGTGCAGACCCCGCACTGCGAGGTATCGCACCCGATGTGGGTGCCGGTCAGTCCCAGGCGATCGCGAAGCCAGTGGGCCAGCAGCCACCGCGGTTCCACCGTGTCTTCATAACGCTTCCCATTGACGGTCACAGCAATTTTCACCATTTCTTCCGCCAGAGCCATAGCACACCTCCTCTATGTCGTGCAACCTGACCCCTTATCCCTATTCTGCGGAAATGGTGCTGATTTGCAGTTTATCGGAATGATATGCCCCTGTCCACGGGCTTGCGGCTCTACGATAGAACCTGTGGGATCCGACTCCCTTCGGAGTTCCGGGAGACGGATTTTCTCCTACGGTAGAGGGACTGGAATCAAAAAAGGCCGCCATGGTCTGCGGCAGGAAATGGCAGGAAGCACCGCCAATGGAGAGTGTTGACCAAAACCCGCTCCAAGGAGTGCTTCCATGGATCCGTCTATCACAACCCTGTTCCCACGCGACGGGTGGGAGGTAACCACGGTGGAGGAGACCGCTACGGGCTGGCAGGTGACCGTCGAGGCGCCGCGCCCGGTCCAGTGTCCGCATTGCGGGCACCCGCGGCTGCATCGGCATGATACGTTTCCGGCCCGCGTGGTCCCCCATCTGTGGGTGGGCCTCCGCCCGCTGACGGTGACCTGGGTGCCCCCCACCGGTGGCGGTGTGCCGCTTGTGGGCGCACCGTCTGCCCCCGACCCGCGGACTTACGCCCCTGGCACCGGGGGACGCCCGCGGCCCAGGAGGCCGCGTTGATCCTGCTCCGTGAGGCGAGCTTCCACCGCGTCGGCCGCCTGTCCGCCGCCCGGTTACGGCGACTGGTCGATCGCGTCGTCCCGACGGAAGACGCGACGTGGTGGGACCAGCCGGGCGATTTGGTGCTCAGCATCGATGAGCACCGCGTTCGGGGCCAGGACCTGCTGATCACGGTCGCGTTGCAAGCCCCCGAGCGCCGGCTGCTCGCGATCTTGGGCGACGATCGGCTGCGCTCCCTGGATGCGTGGTTCGCCCAGATTCCGGCCGATGTGCGCACGCGGATTCGCGCGGTGACGGTGGATCTCAAACGGGCCTATGCCCGCGTCGTGCAACGCTGGTGCCCCAATGCTCAGGTCCTCGCGGACCCGTTTCACCTCGTCCAGGACGCCAATCGGCGCCTGGATGCCATCCGGCGCCTCGAACAGGCGGAAAGCCGGACGTCCATTCCCCGGTGGCCGCTAGTCAAAGGGCGGGAACGCCTCACCGCCCGGCAACAGGCGCAGTTGGTTGCCATCGTGGAACGGTGGCCGGCATTGGGCCCACGCTACCAGCTGAAAGAAGACTTACGCGCACTCCTGACGGCAAAGACGCCGGAAGAGGCCCGCCGCGCCTGGGACCGCTGGCTGGACAACGCCGACGCCTGTGACCACGCGGAGGGCCCGGTCTGGGCCCACACGATGCGGCGTTGGCGCCGCGAAATCCTCGGGCACTGGACCCAAGCCCAGCGGTGGACCAATGGCCTCATTGAGGGTCTGCACACCAAGATTAAGCAACTCAAACGGCTCCGTGATGGATTTCGCAATCGGGACCGGTATCGGCGCAAGATGTTCCTGGGCTTCCTGCCACCGACCGCGATCCCACAGTT
>JAIMAE010000104.1 GCA_023512105.1 Bacillota bacterium
AGCGCGGTGGCCGTCATGCCATCGGCGTCGTAGTCGCCGTAGACGCGCACCCGCTCGCCCCGGCTCACCGCCTGGCGCAATCGCTCCACCGCCTCCGCCATCTCTGGCAACTGGAAGGGGTCGCTCAAGGGCGGTGGGTCCAAGAGGGCGTAAACGTCGGCCGGGGTGCGAACACCTCGGCGCCACAGCATGGCGGCGATAGAGAGAGGCATATCGGTCGCGCGCGCCAGTCCTTCCACTGCTTCCCGCACCCATGGACGCTCGTAGACCGGCCGATTGCGCACGCCACGCCTCCCCCAGTTCCTGCCAAGTCACAATCGGGTTCATTATACTACAGCCTGGGGAGGCTTGCCCCCATCTGAAGCTTTAACCTCGGAGGCAGCTTGGGTGGCCGGCGCCGGGTTGACATGGACCATGACATCCTGAATCCGAGCCAGGTGCATAATCGCGTCCTTGACTCGCAGGGCGATCTCGTGCGCCTCCAGCAGCGAAATCTCCCGCTCGACCACGATTTTAATGTCCACCAAAACCTGCACGCCGGACATGCGGGTGCGCACCTCGGAGACGCCCAATACCCCCCGCACCTGTTCCGCCGCCTGGAGAATGCCTCGCACGGTCTCCGGCGATGCCGCGCGATCCATTAAGTCGTTGGCGGCTTGCCCAAACAGTTGGATCCCCAGCCAGACCACCAGCCCCGCCACCGCCAGCGCCCCCAACGCGTCGAAATGGGGGATGCCAATGCGTGAGCCAAGGATCCCGGCAGTGGCCATGGCCGACGAGATCACGTCCACCCGGTTGTCCAGGGCAGAGGCCATCAGGGCGTGGCTGCCGGTCCGTTGCGCGACTCCCCGTTGATGCCAGTACATCACCTCTTTCAAAATCATTACCGCCATCGACACCACCAGCGTCGTGACCGATGGGACGGTAACGGCAGGATGGCGAAAGGTGTTCAATGCGTCGGTGCCCAACTCGAACCCGGCCAAGATCAGCAGCACCGCCACCACTTTCTGGCTGACCGCCTCGGCCTTGGCATGGCCGTAATTGTGGCCCTCGTCGGGGGGAAGGCGGGAAATCCGCAACCCGACTACCACCGCCGCCGAAGCGGCCAAATCGGCTGCCGAGTGCACGCCGTCTGCCACCAGGGCTCGGGAATTCCCCCAGACCCCGACCAAAATCTTGAGGATGGTCAGCGCCAGGTTGCCGACGACACCCCACCAGGCGGTGCGCTCGCTATATTCCAGCTCGGTGTGAGCGTTCAGTATGTCCTCCTCCCCAACCCGTGCAAAAACCCCTTAATGGCTTTCAAGCCCTTTACTCTATGTCGTCGAAGCCGTCAACATCTTCACGCTGCCCGCTGGTTTGGGCCAAAGACAAGCGCAGCCACCCGCTCCCGCGCTCCACCGCCAATGTCTTTGGCATCACCCAAAACGGCAGCGGTACCTGCTGGAGCGCTCCGTCGGCGGCGGTCAGATGGATGCTGTGGGGGTCGGCAGCCACTTCCAGCTCGTCAGCGCCTTCGCCAAGAATTTCTACCGTCGCACCCCGCCCGTCCCGCCAGACATGTACGCACAGCCCCTCCGGCCCCGGGATCCACACCGCCTGGGCCGCCCACGGAGTGGTCCAGGCGCCCGCGGCCAAGCTCTCCGGCTTCTGCTCCCCCTCCAATCCCCCCACCTCCTTTAGGTGGAGTATTGTGAGCCGCCCGCCGACCTCCGATGCCGGCAATTGGCGGAAGCACTGACGCCTCCGTGCTAGGAGGCGGCGCGTGGACGGGCCCGACGCTCCTCACGCTGGCGGAGGATAAGCCAGATCGGGCTGGCGATGCAGATGGAGGAATAGGTCCCAACCGCCACCCCGATGAACATGGTCAAAGAGAAGTCGCGGATGTTACTTCCAGCAAACGCCAACAACGTAGCCAACGCGATCAAGACCGTGGTCGAGGTGTAGATGGACCGCACCAACACCTGGTTGAGGCTCAAGTCCACCATCTCTTCATAGCCTTCTTGCTTGCGCCGCCGTTGCAGATTCTCCCGGATCCGGTCAAAGACGATGATCTTGTCGGTAATCGAATACCCGAAGATGGTCAAGATGGCCATGATAAAATACTGGCTTAACTGAATGTGGATCAGGGCGATTAAGCCCACGGTGATCACGACGTCGTGCACCATGGCCAAAATCCCGGAGAGCGCGAAGCGAAATTCAAACCGGATGGTGATGTACAAGATGATCGCGGCGATCGCGATCAGGACCGCGATGAGGGCCTTTTGTTCGGTTTGCTGGCCGATAATCGAAGAGACCCGGTTGGTCGACACCTCCTGGAACGCCCCCACTTGGGTCTTGAGCTTCTCCAGCAAGGTGTTGCGCTGGGTCTCCGAGATGTTGGGGGTGGTAATCAGAAACTCATTGCCGGTTTGTCCGAGGCGCACCACCGTGCTGTCTCCGAGGCCATTTTGGGCCAGTACGCGTTCGACCTGGGCCACTTGGGTATTTTGGGCGAATTTCAGGTCCATCTGGGTGCCGCCGGTGAAGTCAATCCCGTAATTGAGTCCCCGCCAAGCCAAGCCCACGATCGCTACCAGCACCAACAACGCCGAAATGGCGAACCAGATTCGCGTATGACGGGTAAACGCCCAGTGAAAGCGCATCGCTGCCTCCTCACCCTTCAGTCCGCCCCGTGAGGTCGCGGGGCTACCCCACAAACAAAGCCCTCCGCTCGGCCCAACCGGCCTCTGCCACCCATCGAATCACCACACCGGTGACCGTCACCGCAGTGAACAGCGAGATGGCGGTTCCAATCATCAGGGTCAGGGCAAATCCCTTGACTTCTCCCGAACCGAGGAAAAAGAGAATCAACGACGACACGAAGGTGGTTACGTGCGAGTCCAAGATCGCGCGGATGGCGTGACGAAACCCCGCCGCCACCGCCGCCCGCGGGGTCCGCCCGTTGACCGCCATCTCTTCCCGCACGCGGGCGAAGATGATGACATTGGCGTCGACCGCCATGCCCACAGACAAGATCAACCCGGCGATCCCGGGGACCGTCACCGTGGCGTGAATGGCCCACAAGGCCCCTAAAATCAAGAACATGTAGATGATCAGCGCGATGTCGGCCACAAATCCGGCCAGCCGGTACCAGAGCACCATCACCAGGGCAATCAACAAAATGGCAATCTCCGCCGCCACCTTGCTGGCCTGCACCTGGGCTTGTCCCAAGGTGGCGCTGACGGTGCGCACGTTCAAAACCGTCAACTTCACCGGCAAGGCTCCAGACTGCAGCAACAACGCCATCTGCTGGGCGTCCTTGAGGGTGGCAAATCCTCCGGTCAACTCCGCTTGCCCGTTGGGGATCACCGACTTGACCACAGGCGCCTCGAGAAGCTTGCCATCCAGGTATATGGGCAGCTGCTGCCCGAGGTATTTGGTGGTGGCGTCCTTAAAGATCGCGGCCCCTTTAGGGCTGAAGGTCAGTTCGACCACGTTTTGGCCTTGGGAGATGGCCGCTTGGGCGTTGGACAAGTCGGCTCCGGTCAACAGCACCTGACCGGTAGGACTTTTGATTTGCAGCAAGGCAGTTTTGCCCAAAAACTGCAAAGCCTGTTCAGGGTCCTTGACCCCAGGAAGTTCCACCGTGATCCGGTCGGATCCGATCTGCTGAATCACCGGTTCGGTCACGCCCAGCGAGTTGACCCGAAAGCTCAAGATCTCCATCGCTCGCTGCATGGCCGCCGCGTTGACCGGCGCGCCCGGGGTGGGGACGGCCTGGTAGGTGGCGCTGACGCCTCCTTTGAGGTCCAACCCATAGCGCAGGTGATTGGTCAGTGGGTTGATGGCGATAAAATAATACCCGGCCACCAAAATCAGGGCGATTAAGGCAAAAAACTGGATCATGCTCCGCGTGCGCATGGCCCGTCCTCCCGTAAAAAATCGCCTCATTATACGTCGAGGCCGAAATCGGTGTCAAATCGCTCCCCCTGGCAGCGCCTCCTCCCGGGTTTCGCTCCAAACCCGGCGGTCGCCGATCCGCCGCGTCAGGTGCTGCGCATCCATCAGCTCTAGCAGGCTTACCGCCACCTTGCGGTTGGTCCCCAGGCGCTCCCGCAGCTCGGCGGTGGTCGCCGCCTGCTGTTGGCGCAAGGCCTCGCGAACAATCGCCACCGCCTGTTCCCAAGCCTCCCGCGACAGGTACAAATCCTCCTCCAGGCGCACCAGGCGGCCGCTGGCGGCCAGAAAGTCGATCAGGTCCGGACCGATTTGAGGTGGAGCCCCCACCTCCTCCAACCAGGCGGAGGCGCTGCGGGGATGCAGGCCGTCGGCCCGTGAGCGCTCGATCAGTTGCTCCAGATAGCCAACCTCCTCCGGACGGGGAGCGGGCTCAAACCCCTGCCACCGCAACCATTCGCGGTCTTGCACGACGTCAGGCACGGCTTCCAAGGCCAAGCTCCAGGCTCGCACCGGCCACCCCGGGGCCATCTCGGCACGCGCCTGCTCTTTCGGCATCCCCATCCGTAAAGGATGCTGAGCGTGGTAGGTGCGCAAGGTCCCCACCAGACGCTCCCGCCACTCCGCCCAGCGGGCCTTCGCCCACCACCACTTTCCATCCGGGTCCGACCACACCGGGAGGCCCTGCAACAGCCCGCCCACCCGCTCTTCCACCACACGCGCGGCCACGCTGAGCTCCTGCAGGCTGAGCGGTCGAGGGCTTTCTTCCAGCAACCGGAAGAGCAGGTCGTCCTCCTTGGCTTGCGCCAACTCGGACAAGCGTTCCAGGAGCCTGGCCTCGCGCCGACGGTGCCGCACCCCAACTTCGACCACCCGGCCACCTCCGATGGTGGTAATCGGGCTGTAGGAGCGGATCAGAAACCGATCGCCGCGCAGGACCGCCAAGGGGCTTTCGAGTCGGATCTCGCAAAACAGGCGCTCGCCGCCCTTGGCCTGGTTGCGGTCGTAAAAGTACAGCCGTCCCACCCCCTCGGCGGTGCCCACGTGACAGTGTACGGGTGCGTTCATCGCCAGGGCCGGGGCGCTGGGCAAAAGACTCAGGTCCACCACCATCACCCGTTCGCCGCGCATCATCCCGGGTCGGCTGACGACCTGCCCCCGGTACAGCTGACTGCGTTCCACGCCGGCCAGGTTGACGGCCACCCGTTGGCCGGCCACGGCCTCTCCCACTTTCTCCCCGTGGACCTCAAGGCCCCGCACCCGGGATAAAATACCCTCCGGGGCAATCTCCACCGGATCCTCCACCCGCAAGCGGCCGCTGACCAAAGTCCCGGTGACCACGGTGCCGAACCCCCGGACCGTGAACACCCGGTCCACCGGTAGGCGCGGGAACCCTTCCTGGGGCTTCGGCTCCACCTGATCGGCCAGGACGTCCAAGGCCTGGCGCAAGGCCTCCATCCCCCGACCGGAGATGGCATCGACCACCAATAGCGGCGCCGTCTCCAAAAAGGTGCCGGACAGCTCCTCCCGCACGGTCTCGACCACCAAGTCCAACCACTCGGAGTCGACCACGTCGGCCTTGGTCACCACCGTCAGGCCGTGGTGAACGCCTAACAGCTGGAGGATGTCCAGGTGTTCCCGGGTTTGCGGCATCACCCCTTCGTCGGCGGCGACCACCAGCAAGACTGCATCGATGCCGTGCACCCCGGCAACCATGTTGCGCACAAACCGCTCGTGTCCCGGGACGTCGATCAGGGCTGCTCGACGGCCGGAGGGCAACACGAAGTGGGCAAAACCTAAGTCTATCGAGATCCCGCGACTCTTCTCCTCCGGAAGCCGATCCGTGTCTTGCCCGGTCAAGGCCCGGGTTAAGGTGGTCTTGCCATGGTCGATGTGTCCAGCCGTGCCGAAGATGATCGGATGTGCCATCCTGCTCCTCCCCTTACTTTCCCGCCGCGCTCAAACCCGCTTATCCTTCCCGAAAGTGGCGAACCGCCCCGATGTCGGTCAGCTTGCGGCGCAGGGATAACATGGCGGTGTAGGTCGGCAGCACGAAGACGCGTTCCGGGGCGGCCGCTACCGCTTCGTTGAGAGCCCGGGCCAAGTCGGGCTCGACGTGTAGCTGGTCTGGCGCCCACCCGGCATATTTCATGCGGACCGCCATATCCCAGGCCCTGCGCCCCGACACCCACCACCGGGATACCGCCACCTCCGGCAGCCACCGTTCGAAATCCACGTCCCACAGCCACGACACGTCTCGCCCATCCGCGTAATCGTCGTTGATGGCGATCAGTCCCACGGCTCGCGGCTCGGCTTGCGGCGTCTCCTCCTCGGCCAGGGTGGCCAACACCTGGTTGAAGCCGGTTGGGTTTTTAACCAAGGCGATCCATACTTCCTTGCCCGATACCATCGCCCGCTCCATCCGGCCAAAGGCGGGGCGAAAGTCTTTGAGCGCCGAGGCCACAACCGCCAGATCGGTTCCTAGATGCCAGGCCAGCGCCATCGCCGCCAACTGGTTGTAGAGGTTGTACAGCCCGGGCAGCGCCCAGGGGACCGAGGCCCCCGCAGCCCCAAAGCGCACGCGCAACTGTTTGCTGCCAGGATCCCAGTATTCAACCGCCACTTCTGGGTCCGGACGTCTCCAACCGCAGCCCTCGCATCGGTAATGACCGACGTGGGCGTAGAGGCGAAAAGTGTAAATCAGGGGTCGCCCGCAAAACGGGCAGTTCCGCGCATCCCCGGTTTCCAAGCCGGCCTGGGTGGCGAAGGCCTCCCGATCGACCCCGTAGTAAACAATCCGTCCCAACCCACTCCCAAGCCGCGCCACGTTGGGGTCGTCGGCGTTCAAGATCGCCCAGCCGTCCTCCGCCAGCGCGCCCAATCCCCGGCCCACCAGTTCGACGGTATGAGAGAGCTCGCCATAGCGGTCTAGTTGGTCCCGGAAGAAATTGGTGACCACCAATCCGCGAGGACGAATCTCCGCAGCCGCCCGCGGCACCGAGGCCTCGTCGGTCTCTAACAGCGCCAAGTCGGCATGCGGGACCACATTTCGCCCTCCGGCCTGGGCCAAGCTGGCGGTCAGCCCGAGGACCAAGTTGGCGCCGGTGCGATTATGGACGACGTCCCAACCCGAGCGGCGGAGCAGATGTTGTGCCAATGCCACCGTGGTGGTTTTGCCGTTGGTCCCCGTCACCAACACCACGCCTCGGCGCAAACCGGCCGTCAGGTGCCTGAGGGCCAGGGGGTCGATGGCGCGCGCCACCTGCCCCGGCAATGAACTGCCGCCCCATCCGACTAGGCGGCTGACCCACCCGGCCAGGCGGGCCAGCCCCACCGCCACCGCCAAACGCAATCGACTCAGCGTCAGGTCATCGCTCCCGTCTACCCAACTGTAATCGGTCTCTTGCGGTAATGGTACCACAACCGCTGGGCCCGCCAGCGCGCCTGGCTTCAGGGGAACTTCAGACCGCAGCAATCCGCTGTTAACATTTCCGGGACACAATGACCACGGTCGGCCTTCGGGCTTGGACCTTTTGGGGTCTTTCCCCGAGGCCCGGCTGCGGTCTCGGCTACCCCTGGGGTGACGGTGCCGTGGGCTAGACTCAGGTCGAGGCCTCAAACGCGTTTGCACAGGATACGGTTACCACAAGCAAAGGGAGGACAACGACCTATGTGGATTCGCAAACCGTGGCACGCCCTGGCCGCTGCAGGTGCGGTCGCGGTGGTGGGCGGCTTAGGATTGGTCGGATGGAGCTGGGCGCCAGTTGCCGCTGCGGCACCCGGAGCGGCCACGAACCCGACGATGGCACCAGCCATGATGGGAAACCCGGGTGGACGCGGACCAGCGGTGATACGAGAGCTGGGTCAGGTGGCAGAGTCAACCATCACCCAGTACCTCGGCATCTCGCCACAGACCCTGCGCGCTGACCGGCAAAAGGGCGAGTCGCTGGCCGACATCGTCGCCAGCCTCAACAACCCCAACATCACCGTCCCCGGCCTGGAGCAACAGCTGACCACCGCGCTCACCAACCAAATCAACCAGGCGGTGAGCCAAGGCCGGCTCTCCCAGGCTCGGGCGAGCCAACTCGAACAGCATCTCAACACCATGGTGCAGCGCATGGTTACCGCCAAGCCGAAACCAGGTCCGGGTCACGGCCGCCCAGGCGCCTTCATGGGGCCGGCCGTCCAGTCGGCCATCACCCAGTACCTCGGCATCTCGCCACAGACCTTGCGCGCTGACCGGCAAAAGGGCGAGTCGCTGGCCGACATCGTCGCCAGCCTCAACAACCCCAACATCACCGTCCCCGGCCTGGAGCAACAGCTGACCACCGCGCTCACCAACCAAATCAACCAGGCGGTGAGCCAAGGCCGGCTCTCCCAGGCTCGGGCGAGCCAACTCGAACAGCATCTCAACACCATGGTGCAGCGCATGGTTACCGCCAAACCCAAACCGTGGCCTGGCCAAAGCGCCCCAACCTCTGGTCAAACCACCTGAGGAGCGCCTTTGGGATAAGAGCGGAGAGAAAGCCGACCGCCATGCGGAAGGCCGGGGCCCGCCACGGCTCCGGCCTTCGCTCTGGGTTTCCTAGGTTACCGATGCGAACGCGCTTCGGAGGCGACCTCGGGACGACGGCTGGGTGCCACCGCGGCAGCCATTCCAGCGGCCGCGGCGGCCGCTGCCAGCACAAACGCGCTGGGCAGGCCCCATTGTTGGACCAACACCCCGGCCAACAACGGCCCGCCCACCATTCCCACCGAATAAAGCGCCTGGTAGACGGCCATGGCCGTGGTCTTGACCGAAGCCTCTACCTCCTCGATGGCCAATGCCATCAGGGTAGGGCTTAACATCCCCCGTCCCCATCCAAAGACGGCCTGCAGGAAGAACAAGGTGGGCTCAGAGCGGGTCAGGACGGTCAGTCCGGCGGTCAGGCAGGTCAGCGCAAAACCTACCGCGGTAATCGTCCGGGCCGACCACCACCGTCCGAACCATCCACCAGCCACCACCGAGGCCACTGTGGAAGGTATCACGCTGGCCATGGTTAAAAGGCCGAGGTCTGCGCGCGAGATGCCGAGGCGATAGGCCCACAAGGGGAGAAAACCAAAGGTGACGACAAATGCCCCGACCTGGGAGAAGATGCCGAGCGCGGAGGCCAGCCGCAACGAGCGCGAAGCCCTCAAAAGCTGAAGCGGTGCCTGCAGCGGGGCTATGGCGCGTTGGGCCGACGGCTGCTCGGGCACGCTGACCGCAGCCCCCAGTCCGGCCCCCGCCAACAACACCGACGCCCAAAATGGCGCCTGCCAGCCCCACCGTTGCGCCAAAAGGCCGCCGACCAGCGAGGCCACGACCTGTCCCAAGGAATTGGCAAAGGCCACCCAGCCTAAGGCGGCCAGCGCTTCCTCCCGTGGGTAGTAACTAGCGTACAAGGTGGAGAACATCGCCCAGCAGCTTGCGGCCACCCCGGCCAGGAATCTGCCCGCAACAAACGCCAACGGAGCAGGCCACAAAGCCATCAGCACGGAGCTGGCCGCAGCCACCACCAGGGCTGCCGTGAGGAACGGCTTCCGGCGGCCCAGCCGGTCAGACCAAGCGCCCAGACTGATCCGAAACGTCAGTTGGGGGATGCCGTAAGCCGCTACCGCGATGCCGATCCAGGTGTATCCGGCGCCGGTTTGGGACATATAAGGAGACAGGATCGGCACATAGAGGTACAGCGCCATCCAAAAACAGGCAATCGACACCAAAAGGCCGATGGTACCTGGGCGAATCCCCCGCAAGGCGGCATCCCCCCTGGCCAGAGCTTTTGCCTCCACCCTATCACGAGGTGAGCGCACCAGGCCAGAGGCAACCGACAGTAATCCGCACCAGTCGGCTTGCCCGGCCAAGGCCGCCTCTTGACCAGCTTACAGGGAATTGGGTAGAATGAGGGCGTCGTCGGGGAGTAGCGCAGCTTGGTAGCGCGCCTGCTTCGGGAGCAGGAGGTCGCAGGTTCAAATCCTGTCTCTCCGACCATTTT
>JAIMAE010000105.1 GCA_023512105.1 Bacillota bacterium
GAAAACCCGTATATGGTTCATGAGGCCCTCCAAGAGATCATGTCCAATCACGCCGGGATCGAGCGCAGCGGACCGGAATTGGAGAAAGGGCTGGAGGCTCTCCAGGAGCTCAAGGAGCGGGCAGAGCGGATGGCCGTCGATGGGCCCTTGCACTTCAACCCGGGCTGGCACGCGGTGTTTGAGGTGCAGTCGATGTTGTTGTTGGCCGAAGCCATTCTCCGCGGCGCCTTGGAGCGGAAGGAAAGTCGAGGCGCCCACTGGCGGAATGACTACCCCGACGAGCTGCCGGAGATGGGCAAGGTCAATTTTGTGCAGACCTACCAGGATGGTCGGTACGTGATTCGCACCGAGCCGGTGCCGGAAATGCCTCCGCATCTCGCCAAGCTGTTTGAGGCCGGAGTGGCCCCTGGAGTCTTAAAGCAGCGGCAAGCACAAAATGGCAGAGAGGAGTCGAAGTAGCCCATGGCCGAGACGGTGACGCTCTGGGTCTACCGCGGAGACCAGAACGGGGGCGAAGAGAAGCCTTACGAGGTTCCCTTGATCCCGGGAATGGTGGTGTTAGACGCCGTTCACTGGATCCAGGCTCATCTGGCACCAGATTTGGCCGTCCGCTGGAATTGTAAGGCTGCCCACTGCGGCTCGTGCAGCGCGGAGGTCAACGGACGTCCGCGGCTGCTCTGCAAGACCCGTCTAGACGAGTTCATCAAGGAAGGCGTGGCGGTCCACGTCCGTCCGATGAAGACGTTTCCAGTCATCAAGGACCTGGTTACCGATGTCTCTTGGAACTACCAGGTGGCCAAGAAGATCCCGGCTTTTCAACCGCGCGATCCAGCTCCCTTCACCCTGTACCAGCTGGACGTGGACCGGATCCAGGAATTTCGGCGCTGCATCGAATGCTTCCTCTGCCAAGACGTCTGCCACGTCTTGCGGGAGCACCATGAACACGACCATTACTTCGGTCCGCGGTTTATGGCCCGCTTGGCCGAATTAGAGATGCACCCGATGGATACCCAAGACCGGATTGGGCTTATCAAAGAAGAGGCCGGGGTGGGGTGGTGCAACATCACCCACTGCTGCGCCGAAGTGTGTCCGGAGTCGATCGAGATTACCAACAACGCCATCATCCCGCTCAAGGAGCGGGTGGCCGACCGCTATTGGGACCCCATCCGAGGCTTCTTCCGTCGCTTTTCCCAAAGCGGGGCTCGGTAACCTTCTAGTTTCAAGGCCGGGGCACTCCCCCGGCCTTTTTCGCATTGACGACGGATTGCCGCTCGCCTACACTGGGGGCACGATTTGGAGATCCCTCAAAATGTTCTGGGTTGCTTGGGGGCGAGGTGGAAGCAGACGGTGCAGGACGCCCAGTTTGACCAGGCGCGTTTGGCCTTTCGGGAAGCGGTGTGGGCGGGGCTCCAACAAGAACCCAAGCGCATCCCGAGTAAGTATCTGTACGATGCGCAGGGCATGCGCTGGTTTGAAGCGATTACGCGGCTGCCCGAATACTACCTGACCCGAGCCGAAGTAGAGATCCTGCAACGGTTACCCACCCTCTGGCCAAGCCATCTTCCTTCGCCGACTGCCATCGCCGAACTGGGGCCGGGAAGCGGAGAAAAGGCGGTCCTGTTGTTGCGGGCATTGCCGGAGGTCCAAGCGTACATCGCCGTCGACATCGCCGCGGAAGCCTTAGACGCGGCGGTGGCGCGAGTGCGCCAAAGCGGATGGGCAGGGCTGAGCTATGGCCAGCGGGGCGATTGGGTCCACGGCTTCAAGTGGCCTGCCTTGTCTGCCTCTCGCAGGATGGTCGCCTTTTTAGGGTCCAGCATCGGCAATTTCGAGCCGGACGAGGCGCGGGCTTTTCTCCACCGACTGCGCCGTCATGCCGAGTCAGGCGAGTTGCTGTTGGTGGGGGTGGACCTGGTCAAAGACGAACGGCTGCTCTGGGCCGCCTACAACGATCCCGAGGGGGTCACGGCCGGCTTTAACTGCAACCTGTTACATCGGATCAACCGAGAACTGGACGGGAACTTTGCGGTGGACCGCTTCTACCATGTGGCTCCGTTTAACGCTCAGGCGTCTCGGGTGGAGATGCATCTGGTCTCCTTGTGCGATCAAGAGGTTGCGGTGGCGGGTAGGCGGTTTTCTCTCCGGCGCGGGGAGCAGATCGTGACCGAGTATTCCTACAAGTACACCGTGGAAGGATTTCAGGCCCTGTTGGCCGATGCGGGTTGGAAGCCGGCCGCGGTCTGGCACGACCACCGCGGCTACTTTAGTCTGCACCTGGCCGCAAGCAGCTAGGTTAAGAGCGGGGGAGGCTTCCCCCGCTCCGGCCCGGGCCGCGATTACCGCCGACGAAAGGTTTTGCAGGCTGTCTCGGAACAGCTCGACACCGGCGTCTCTCCGATGTCTTGCACGATCATGTTGGTCTGAGGAGCGTCGACCCCTTCCGGATACCGCCGGCCCGCGGCATCCGAGGTGATGAGAATGGAATCGGCCGCGCAATAGTTGTCCTGAGCCCAGTAGGCGCAGTTGTCTACCGTGCAGCGTACGGTCAGTTGGCGCAATCGCTCTCCCTCCCTAATGCAGGGTCTGGACTTCCTGGCCAAACCGGCGCAGGATCTCCTCAGCCTTCTCGGCCTTCTGAGCCGCGTCCACCAGGACGACTGCCCGTCCTTCCTCGACTTCTTTTTCGAGATGCTTTCCTTCTTGTTCCGGCACGCCCCAATCGACAAAGGCGCCGGTCAATCCACCGACGGTGGCTCCGGTTAGGGCCGCAGCAAGAGGACCCGCGGCCAAAATCGGTCCGATTCCCGGGATGGCAAGCAGCCCGGCACTGGCCAGAAGGCCGGCTCCGGCACCGATGCCTGCTCCCCAGGCGGTCCCGTCGGCCAAGTTATCCCCGCGCCCTCCCTGGCGGTGGTCTTTGGCCACCAGAGAGATTTGCTGATCGCTAAATCCGGCCTTCTCCAGGGCGTCGACGGCCTGTTCGGCCCGGTGGGGGTCCTGGAACGTCGCTAACACTTTGGCCATGTCAATCCCTCCCGTTGGGGAGAATGTCCAACTCGGTGGCCACTGATGTACCTAGGGTCTGACCATATTGTGGAATCGGGAACCGCGCCACCCCCGAGCAGCTCGGGCGATAACAAGCAAAGGCCCTGTGCAGGTGAGGAGGCGATAGAGGGAGTGGTGACGCCGGGGGGGCTGATGCCGTACGGAAAAATTGTGGGCAAGCGCTCAGAGGGCGGGAAGGAGAGACGGGATAAGTATTTATAATGAATACGAGAGGGATGGCCCGGGATGCCGACAGGTTTTTGCCTCGGAAGGCAGAGGTGGCTGATGGAGGACAAGCGACTGCACCTGGAGTTCATCCAGGGGGTTATCAATCGCATGGCCCGCAACTCCTTTTTGTTGAAAGGATGGGCTGTCACCTTGGTGTCGGCGCTCTTGGCCTTGTCAGCGGGTGGCGGCTTCAAACGGGACGTGATCGTGGCCTATCTCCCCCTGATCGGGTTTTGGATTTTGGATGGATACTTCTTGCGCCAGGAACGTTTATTTCGCAAACTCTACGACGCCGTCCGGGTTAAGGGCGACGAGGCGATCGACTATTCGATGGACACGCGGCCTTACCAACACGAGGTGGACTCGTGGCTCAAGGTGGCGCTGTCCCAAACCTTGGCCGTCTTTTATGGGACGATCCTGATCGCAGTGGCTTTGGTGACAGTCTTTGTGTTTGTGCTCAAGCCGTGAATCTGTGCGTCAGGAGGGCGAAAATGGCTCGGAAGACGTTTATCTCCTATAACTTTAGCGAAGCCAGACACCTACGGGACCAAATCCTCATAGCCTTGGGGGAGGACGCACGTTACTATCAGGGAGAGACGAGTGACTCGCCCAACTTGGCCGACCGCAGGACGGAGACTATAAAAAAGGTTTTACGGGACATGCTGTACGATACCTCGGTGACGATCGTGGTGATATCCCCAAAGATGACTCAAAGTCGAGGGATAGACTGGGAAATCGAATACTCCCTCAAAGCCGTGAGCCGAGATGGACGAACATCCGGCACCAACGGAATCGTGGGGGTCCTTATGAAATACGACGGAGGATATGACTGGGTCTTGAGCCATTACCGGGCGAAGGACGGCTGCAGGTACCGGGTGATTGATGAAAGCAAGCTCTACAAGATTATTTGCCAAAACCGCTTTAACTTGAAGGAACCCAGTTACCGCTGTTCTACTTGTAGAACCGTTGACGTTCTTGAGGGGTCCTATATCTCGTTGATAGAACAAGATGCATTTCTGGCTGACCCTAGCCGATTTATCGAAAATGCTTATCAAAAGAGCCAGCAGGTCGACCGCTATAAAATCGCCAAAATTATCGAATAGCTTTTGCCTCAGCAATCCCTTAAGACACTTTTACCGCCCGTCTGCCCTCAACGCTGCGCCCGGGCCATAATCCAAGGCCGCCCTTCCTCCCACCAGACCCGCACTGCCAATCCAAACAGGCGGGTTAAATGGGCATCGGTAATCCATTCCCCCTTCGGCCCTGCTCCTAGGACCTCTCCCGCCCGAAGCAACAAGACGTGGCTGATCTCGGGAATGAGCTCCTCAGGGTGATGGGTGACGTAGAGCAGCGTGGGGTGAGGGGAGGAGTGGGTGAGCCGTTCCACCACCTGTAACAAGGTTTCGCGTCCCGGTAGGTCTAAGCCGGATGCCGGTTCGTCGAGGATCAACAGTTTCGGTTGTGCCATCCAGGCGCGGGCCAAGATCGCCCGCTGGCGTTCTCCCTGAGAGAGATGACGAAATGGCGTGGCTGACCGGTCCGTTAACGCAAATAGTTCCAGTGCCTCCTCCACCGCAGAGTCCAATGTTGGGGAGATGGCTTGGTACAACCCGATCGACGCAAAGCGGCCGCTGGCGACCACCTCCCGCACGCTGTCTTTCCCGTGATGGGCCGCAAGCCAGTCCACCAAGGAAGCACTAACCCATCCGATTTCCGTGCGCAGTTGGCGGAGGTCGGCCTGCCCAAAGCGGCGGCCTAACACCTCGACCGTTCCCGAGGTAGGCCACTGGTAACCCATGATAATATTGAGTAAAGAGGTTTTGCCGGCGCCGTTGGGTCCGAGGAGGGCCCAATGCTGGCCTGGGGCGACGGTCCAGCTCACGTCCTTGAGGAGGGTGCGCCCGTGTTGCACCAGGGTGACGTGAGACAGCGATAAGACGGAGTTCACGCAATCCCTCTTTCCTATTGCCACATTGGTTTCATGCTATCTAGACGGGACGGCGGTGGCAAGCGGAAAAGAGCAAAGGAGGTAACCCCCACGCGGCTTTTCGTAGGCACATCCTTGGCCGACAGCGCGTTTGCGCAGGCCGTAGGCCATTACCAGCAGCGGTTGCGCAGGCTAGGTTGGGAAGGGGCTTATGTCGATGTGGCCGTCCTCCATCTGACCTGGCTGTTTCTGGGCGAAGTTGAGCCCGCCCAGGCCGAGGCCTTGGCCCAGGAGCTTGAGCAGTTACGCGAATACCCGGCTGCGGTTTGGCGGGTGGATGAGGTAGGTGCCTTTGGGCCCCCCATGATGCCTCGGGTGGTATGGGTGGGAAGCCGGCGTGCCTCCAAGCGGCTTGAAACCTTGCGGGACGTGGTGGTCCGCGGCATGTTGCGGGCAGGGTGGGCGGGGGAGGTTCCCCCTTGGGCTCCTCACGTGACCTTGCTGCGTCCGCGCCGCCGAGGCGAGACGGCGCTGCCGGCGTGGTCGCCGCAGGCGGTTAGCATTGGAGAAATCTCGTTGGTGCACAGCACCTTGACGCCACGTGGTCCCATCTATCGCCCCCTCGCCACCGTGCCCTTAAGCCGGCCGGGGGGCGAGCAGTCGTGACGGTGAATCGGCGCCAGCAGTTGCCCCAAGCCGGTGCCCCAGTGGTCTTGACGCCGCTGCTGGCCCGCTTTTTGGCCGCAGCCACCGCGATTAGCGTGGCAAATCTCTACTATGTGCAACCCTTGTTGCGTCCGATTTCCCAAAGCCTGGGGATCGCCCCGGCTACCGCGGGGTTGCTGGTGACCTTCAGCCAGTTAGGCTACGCCCTCGGCCTGTTTACCTTTGTGCCGCTGGGAGACAGCACCGACCGCCGCAAGACGATCGTGGCCTTGCTGGGAGCGGTCACGCTCTTTCTACTTTTGGTGGCGGTGGCCACCCCCTGGTGGCTTTTGTCGGTAGGAGCCTTTCTGGTCGGCATGACCACCGTGGTGCCGCAGATCATCGTGCCTTTGGCTGCCGATTTGGCCGAACCCGGACGAAGTGGCCAGGCCGTAGGGATGGTCATGAGCGGACTTTTGTTAGGCATCTTGGCCAGCCGAGTCTTCAGCGGTTACCTCGCCGAGTGGCTGGGTTGGAGGGCGGTGTTTGCCGCCGGGGCGGTGCTGTCGTTGGGGCTGATCGCGGGGTTCCTTTGGCTGTTTCCCCCTCTGCCTCCGCGCTCGCGGATGTCTTACCGAGAGCTGATGGGTTCGATCTGGCGGCTGGTGCGAACCACCCCCGCCTTGCGGGAGGCTTCTCTCAGTGGGGCGGCATTGTTTGCCATCTTCAGCGCGCTATGGACCACCCTGGCCTTACACTTGACCGCTCCGCCGTTTCACTACGGATCGGGGGTGGTCGGCCTGTTTGGGTTGGCCGGGCTGGCGGGAGCGACAATGGCTTCCTTGGCGGGGCGATTAGCCGACCGGCGCCCTCCGGAGCAGCAGGTGGCGCAGGCCTACCTGTTGACCGCCGTTGGGGTGGCGATTTTAGCGGTCGGCGGCGACCACCTGATTCCCTTGGTGATTGGGGTGTTGGTGGTCGACGGCGGATGCATGTTTGGCCACGTCTCCAACCAGTCACGGGTGTACCAGCAAAATCCCGAGGCCAAAAGCCGCCTGAACACGGTGTACATGGTGATCTACTTCCTTGGAGGCTCGCTCGGGTCCTGGTGGGCCTTGTTGGTGTACCAACACTGGAACTGGCTCGGGGTGACCCTGTTGCAGCTGGCGTTGGCTGGTGCCGGGTATTGGTTGCCCCGGCGAATCGGGGGCCGGTCGTTTATTGCGCGGCGACCGGCAAACCGCTGAAGAGAGGCGCCGGAGTCAGGTGGTGCTCGGCCAAGATCTTCAACAAGGCGACGAGCTCGTTGTACAGCCCAGGGTCCCAATGCATCAGGATGATGTCTCCGGCCTGAATCGGCCGACCATTCCAGGTCACCAGGCCTCGAGGCCCCATGCTGGCGCTCCACATGACAATGCCTTTGAGCCCCGCCGCGTTGGCCGCTTGCTCCACGGTCTGGTTCAGCCCGCCATAGGGGGGACGGCCCACGGTGGGGGTGGTTCCTAGCCAGCTGATCTGAGCTTGCCGTTCCCCGCTCCATTGGTTGACCACTTCAGAATAAGGTTGAAGCACCAGGTCCGGGTGTGAGACGGTGTGGTCTTCGACCACGCCGCCGGCGGCCACGAACGCCTTCCAGTAAGCCAGATGTTCAGCCATGGCGTTGCGGATCAAAAAGGCGGTCAGGGGGAGATGGGTTTTTTGCATCAACGTTAAGACTTGGGCGCTGGGAGTCCACCCGTCGTCAATGGTGATGTACACATGGCCTCCCGCCGGCGAGCCAAACCAGTAGACCGGCACCGGTGGCGGGGCACCCGGAGGCGCCAGGTAAATCGGCGTTTTCGGGGCTGCCGCATGGGCCACATGGGGGGTGGCCTCAGGGACGGCCAGGGTTACTCGCTGGACGGCCGGTGGCGGGGCAGGCGCAACCAGACGGGGTGTCGCCGGTGGTTGGGAAGGGACATCTCCGAGTTGGGTTGGTGCGGGTGCAGAGCTCTTCGGGGCAGAAACGCCACAGCTCGACAACAACGCAGTCGCGGCCAGGCTGAGGCCTAGGGCGAGACGGCCGAGAACAGCAGAGCGCATCCAAAAATCCTCCATGGCTAGAATCAAGTCAAGTACCTGTAATCGACATATTCGCGGGGAGCTCTGCGGTCTCCTTGTCGGCGGGGCGGGAAAGGAAAAAAATTTTGCACGGCGGGCGAATGCGGAGCCGTAGGCCAGGGAGGATCAAGCGTTTGCGCCACCTCGAGGGGAGGGGCGTGCCCGCGGGGAAGAAGCGCCTACCACCTTAGCCTTTGGCATGGGGCATCCTGGGGCTACTGTTGAGGACCTAATCCAGCTGGGTTCCGGCGGGCAATTCAGGAAGGGAAGGACCGAGGGAGCCACGCGTACAAAAAAAAAGACACCTCACAATTCGGTGCCTTGCTGAGACCAACTATGGTGTCGGGAGGGGGACTTGAACCCCCACGAGTTGCCTCATACGCCCCTCAAACGTACGCGTCTGCCAGTTCCGCCATCCCGACACGATGGTGCCGAAGGTGGGACTTGAACCCACACGAGCATACGCTCACGGCGCCCTGAACACCGCGTGTCTGCCTATTCCACCACTTCGGCGGCTCCTCGATTCGCACTCATTCTACCAACCGGACGTGCGACGGTCAAGGGCTTCCTGATCCAAGTGGCTCAGATGGCGCGCCGGAACAGCAAGGCGGTACCGGCCGAAAAGGCGTTGATCCAACGCGCTCGCATGGGGTTAAGAGAGGCTCGCTAAATTTACCGCAGGATGACGAGGGAGCTACCCTGGCGGGTGGAATGCCCTCTCCTGGAAAGGTCGTTCGACAAGGTCCAAATGGCTCGAAATAGCTGGTACAAAAGGCGCAATCTTCAAGGGTGAGGTGTGGGCGCCCCTTGGTTGGACTACACTATGATATAATGCACGGTCAGAGAGGGCGAGATGCGGATGTCCAAAAAAACGCGACTGCAGGTTGGTGCTCTGGTGATCGTTGCGGCACTGGCGTTTATTGTCCTCCAGGGCTCCCACAACTTCACGCAGTACTTCGTGTCGGTTCAACAATACCGTACCCATTACGCGCAGTACGCCGGTCAAGTGCTGCGGGTAGAAGGGACCATGTTAAGTCGCTCCGTGCGTTACGACGCTGCCACCAGCACCTTGCATTTCACGCTGACGTCTCAAGGACAGTCGATGCCGGTGGAATACCAGGGGCCCATGCCCTCGGAGCAGTTTCAAAACGCAGACGCCATTGTGGAAGGTAAATTAAACGCCCAAGGGGTCTTTGTGGCCCAAAAATTGATGGTCAAATGTCCGGACCACTATACCCCGGCCACAACCACGTCCAGTTAAAGGAGGCATCTCGGTGACCATGCCGTGGCTGGGGCACTACGCCCTGGGATGGGCGGGAGTGCTGGCGCTGTATGTCGGATTCGGCGGATGGTGGGCTAACCGGGGCGGGGGCCTACGGTGGCAAGAGAGCGTGCGCGGGGCGGCGGTGGCTTTGGCGCTGGCTCTGACCGTGGCCGTGTTTGCGCTCGAGTACTCGCTGGTCACCAGCGACTTTTCGGTGGCGGCGGTGTACAACCATACCAACCGAGCGTTGCCGCTAGGATACAAGATGGCCGCGCTGTGGGGCGGCGACTCCGGTTCGGTCTTGTTCTGGGGCTGGATCTTGTCGCTGTATACGGCGTTCGTGGCCTGGCGGGGATGGCCGCGCGAAGAACGAATGACCCCCATGGTGGTTCCGCTGTTGGGGGCCTTGTTGGTGTTCTTCACCGGGATGTCCAATGTTGTGGTCAACCCCTTTCGTCCGGTTCCTGGCCATCCCACGGATGGCAACGGTTTGGACCCCTTGCTGCAAAATTTGGTGATGAGCATTCATCCACCGGCCATGTACACCGGGCTGATCGGCATGGCGGTGCCGGCCGCCTACCTGGTGGCGGCGGTGTGGACCCGGGTCCCTTCCCGAGAATGGACCCCGGTGGTGCGCCGTTGGATGCTGTGGTCTTGGATGATGCTCTCCGCCGCCTTGGTGTTGGGGGGCATGTGGGCTTACCT
>JAIMAE010000106.1 GCA_023512105.1 Bacillota bacterium
CCATCGCCACTTCCAGTCGGCAAACGGGCTGCCCCATCCTAGTCGTCCTCCTTGTCCAATCCCTCCTCGATCCGCGCGCGCTCCTCGGGATGCTCGCGGGCGAGATGGTCAAAGTACTGCTCCAATGCTTCTTTCACAATGGCCACTTGGCTTTTGCCGGTGGCAAAGGCCTGCCGGACCAGCTTTTCCTTGAGTTCGGGCGACAGCCGGACCTGGAAGGCAACATAAGCCTTGGTACGCGGTCGCCCGTAGAAATTGGCCATTTTCGATCACCTCTCACCCCCCACAAGACATCCACACCACGGTATCACCCGCCGTTCGGAGAGAGGTGTCGGCCATGTTGGTCAGACATCACGACTGTCTGGCGGGTTGATACCTGCCATACCTATTCGTGCCGCAGCGACAATTTCCTGCCGCTTCAGGGAAAATTTATTTACGGCTAGGCAAGCTGTCCGGGAGGGCGAAGAGCCCCTCTCCGGGCACCCATTATACCAATTCGCGGATGCGATGCCATCTTTGAGGGACTTCAGGAACCTTTTAGGGAGGTTGATAACCGGCGATAGCCCCAGAGTAACCCGGGCAACATTGAACCGATATGCCGCGAGATGTCGATTTAGACCTCATAAATCCCTATCCCCTGCCTAGGGACATATATCAAGGTGCGTACACCCGCTGTTCGGTTCATTGGAGCGATGAAAGATTCGTCACATCCACAGTTAGACCCTCTCATTCGCCTTCTCCTCGGCGTTCAGGAAATCTTTATTTGCTACCGCCAACCGCTCAAACCGTCGCCGCCTCTTAGTCCGCGCCTCCAAACCCTCCAGGAACCCCTGAGTTTCCCACATTTCCTGGGCGGAGAAGGAAAGGGATTTCCATCCCCAAGTCGAATCCTATGTCCAAACAGAAGGCCGAGACCTTGGTGGCGGCCACCGAGGTCCCAGGCGTTCCCCGATTACATATTCCGTTCGTCACCGGGATCTGACTGAAATCAAGATAGGAGAGTCCGGCATGCTTCGACAGCGTTGGAAAGCCTTCTGGATGACGGTGTGCCTCCTCTTCACCGCGCTCCTCCTCCCTGCGGGAGCATATGCCCAGTCCACCCCCGAGATTACCGGGGTCAGTCCCGAGGTGGTCCTGCCGGGACAGACCTTGACCATCAGCGGCCAGAACTTCGGCTGGTCGATCAGCGCTCCCGACATCAACGACGTGGTCACCTTGGGTGGCGTGGCCTGCCCGGTCCTGTCCTGGTCGACCACCAAGATCACCGTCGCCATCCCCAAGGACGCCACCTCCGGGCCGCTGGTGGTGCAGGCCGACAACGGTTCCTCCAATGCCGTACCGGTTTCGGTGGGCCCACGCGGCCTGTACGTCCTGACAGCGGCCGGGGCCCTTCGCACCTTGCTCGGCGCCTCTCCCTACGGAGGACCTGCCCCGAACAACCCGCCGGTGGCCCTCGCCCCAACCCCGGACGGCATGGGCTATTGGGTGCTGGAACAAAACGGCACCTTGTTAAGCTACGGAGATGCTGAGCCGCTTCAGCCAAGAAGTTCGGTGCCGACTCCCGCGGTAGGGTTGGCCATGCTCCCCTCCGGCCAGGGCGGCTGGATCTTAAGCCAAAGTGGAACCGTCACCCCGGTTGGCAATGCCCCTCAGCTTGGCAACGCCTCAGGCCCGGCGGTGGCCATCGCCGCCTCCCCGTATGGAAGCGGCTACTGGGTGCTCTCCGCCAATGGCACCATCTCGGCCTTCGGCCAGGCTCAACCCGTGGGTTCGGCCGGGGCTCCTGCCGTGGGCCTGGCCGCCAGTGCCCAGGGAGGGTTATGGGTCTTGCGCCAAGACGGCACGGTGGTGGGGTTGGGCGGGGCCAGCAGCTACGGCGACCTTCACAACGGCGTGAGTTTGGACAACCTCACCCCGGTGGGGATCGCGGCCACCCCGGATGGCCAAGGCTACTACCTGCTCACCCGCCAAGGCTTCCTCTACGCCTATGGAGATGCCGTGCTCCCAAGTCCGCTGCCGCCGTTACCGGCCAACGCCACCCCGGCGGTGGCATTGGGCGTGGTCGGTCCGTATCACCCCTACGGGCTCATCGACTTTGCCTACTGGTACCCCACCGGCAACCTGCAACAGTACCTGCAGTATCAGACCACCATGGGACAGGCGGCCAACATCCTCTCCCCCCACTGGTTTTGGGTCAACGGGGATGGCACCGTGGGCGGGCCGACCGACGACATCACGCCCATGATCGCGCAGATGCAGGCGCACGGGATCAAGGTGGTGCCGATGTTCGGCCGCACCTTTGACGGCAACCTGGGACCCCTGGCCACCGCCGGCAGTCAGACCAGCCTGGTGCAAAACATCATGGCCATGGTCAATCAGTACAATCTCAACGGCGTCAACATCGACTTCGAGGGGCTTCCCAGCAACTCCGAGGGGTACCTCAACGCCTTTGCCGAGAAGCTCAAGGCCGCCTTGGGCCCAAGCCGGATGCTGGTGGTCGACGTCTACCCCGACTGGGCGCCTTACACCTCGGTCTCCGGCCAGCCGGTCCCGGGGTACGTCGACACCGAGTACGACTACCATTTTCTGACCCAGGTGGGCTACATCGTGGTCATGGCCTACCCGATGTCCTGGGACCCCGGACCGCTGTCCTCATTGAATAAAGACCAGGCGATCATGAACTTCATCCTGCACGGCGTAAACGGCTCCGGGCAGGTGGCCAACCCCGACCACGTCTTCTTCGGGGTGCCCGGCTACGCCCGGGAGTGGCTTGGGGTCAGCGGTTACGGCTCGCTACCCAGCACCACCGTGCCGGAGATCACGAGCACCCTGCAGCAGCAAGGCGTCACTCCCCAGTACAACGCCACCTACGGAGAGACCACCGCCCAATACACCGTGCCCTTCCAGATCCCGGCCGCACCGCTTCAGGCCGGATCCACCGGCACCTCGGTGGTCGAGCTGCAGTACGCGCTCAACATCCTCTTGGCCAATCCCGGGGCCTATCACGCCAGCAGCACCAGTGCCCCCCGACCCTCAACCTTCCCCCTGACCTTAGATGGCGACTACGGCACCTCCACCACCCAGGCCGTCTACGCCTTCCAGCTGGACTGGAACGTGCAGGGAGACAACCCGGGGGTCTACGGCGCCAATACCCAGAGCAAGTTGAATTGGATTGCCACCAACACCCAGGCCTTTGCCAATGCCAACATTCCCGCCGTGACCTGGTACGAAGATGCCCAGGGAAACCTCGCCCACGCCAAGGCCATTCAGCAAAACGGTCTGGCCGGGATTGCGCTCTGGTCGATGGGAGAGGCCGACCCCAACTACTTTTCCACCTTGGCCCAGGGAGCCCACCTCGCCGCCAACGGACAGATCACCATCACCGCCAATCCCGCCACGCTCTACAGCGGGGTAAGCCAGCCGGTGACCATCACCGTCACCCAAGGGGATGGCGCTCCCATCGCCAACCTCACCGTAAATCTCTTGGGGTCGACCGCCACCACCAACGGCCAAGGTGAGGCCACCCTGACCATCACGCCCCCCAACACCGGTTCGGTGACCGCCACGGTGAACGACCCGGCCGGGGAGACGGTGGGATCCACCGCGATTGCGGTGGTACCGCCACAGGTCACCCGGCTGGCCGGCGCCACCCGCTTTGACACCGCCCGCATGCTGGCCTCCGAGTGGGTGAGCCAATCCTCCACCGTCATCCTGGCCACCGCCGACAACTACCCGGACGCCCTGGCCGGTGCCCCCCTGGCCACCGCGCTGGGAGCGCCCATCTTGCTGACCGACCCCAATTCGCTCACCCCGTCCACCGCCGCCCGGATTGCCGAGCTGGGGGCCACCCACGCCATCCTCTTAGGGGGGCCGGATGCCATCAGCGACGCGGTGGCCCAGGCGCTTGAGGGGATGGGGCTTACGGTGACCCGCTACGCGGGGACGGATCGGTTTGGCACCGCCGCCGCGATCGCCAATGCGGTGGGCGACCCCTCCGGGATCGCGGTGATGGCCAGTGGAGCCAGCTACCCCGACAGCCTCTCCATCGCCCCCATCGCCGCCCGCAACCACTGGCCGCTTTTGCTGGCCGGCACCACCGGCAACCCGGGTCAGCTCTCCCCGGACACCCTCCAAGCCTTGAAGGCGCTTGGGGTGCACACCCTCTACCTCATCGGCTCGACGGCCTCGGTGCCTGACAGCGTGGTCACCGCCTTGCAAGGGCTTGGCATCCAGGTCACCCGCATCTCTGGGGGAACGGACTTTTACGGCACCAACCTGGCGGTGTTGCAAACCTTCGCCGGGCAGATGAACTTGACCCACCTCATGATCACCACCGGCCAAAACTTCCCCGACGCCTTGACCGCGGGTCCGGCCGCGGCCGCGCTCGACACGCCGCTGCTCTTGGTCCCCGGCACCGCCTCAAGCCTGCTGCCGGCCGAGCTCTCCTGGCTGCAGCAGCACGCCGCGGCCATCCCCAATCCCATCATCGCCGGCGGGCCGGCGGCCGTCTCCACCGCGATCGAGAGCCAGATCCAAGGCCTGCTTCCTTGAAACGCAGAGAACCAACGTGGGTGGCAGTCGCTGCCACCCCTTTTTTTCAACCCTTGCCACGGCTCCCAGCAACTCCCTGAGCAGGGGGACAGGAACCGGTTTGAAACATGTCGAATCCTCCTCCCAGAACATCGTTTCGGGGAGAGCGCGCATGAGACCAGTGCCACGGCAGGAGGGACCGCGGTTAAAGCCCGAGGTCCACGAGCATCACCTCTTCATCTTCGGCAAGAACTGCCCCATCTTGGCTCGCTTCGCGGTGCCCTACGGAGAGGGAGCGCTGCGAAGCGAGGGCTGGGTGGTGGAGATCCCCGGCCGCCCCGGCCCGTCCGTGGTGCTGCGCCCGATCGCGGCCGAAGACTCGCTGAAGGTGCTGTCCCCCCTGGAGTTGCGGGAGCTGTGGGACCACCTCTCGGAAAGCGAGCGCCCGGAGGCCGCGGAGTCCAAGGCCATCCTTCGCCGCTCGGGGGCGCTGGACGACGTGCTCGACCAGATGGAGGACTGGAGCATCGTCAGAGGCCCCAACGGAGTCGAGGTCCGAAGGAACAACCATCCGGTTCCAGACGCCATCCCCATCACGCTGCCCGCCGCGGTGTGGGGATGGGGGGAGGGGTGGGTGGACGGCTGGGTGGTGCCGTGGGAAGGGCGAAAGTGGATCCTCCTTCCCAAGGAACCAGGGGAGAGCAGCCAGGCGCGGGTGGTGCGAACGGCCGAGCGCGAGCGACTGCTCGCACACCTGCTCACCTTGGCCCAAAGCCTCGACCCTCGTGAGCGCAGCACCCGCAAGCTCGCCAACCGCACCTTAGAGCAGCTGATGGCCAGCGGGTTGCTCTCCCCTCACAAGAGCGCATAAGCGGCGCCTACTCTTCCTCTGCCGCCTCCCACAGGCAAAACAGGCTCTTGGCCCAGAGGTTGCGGCGGGTCAATGGCGGCAAGCCAAAGCGGTCCTGGATGGTCTTAAGGACGCTGGTGTGGTCAAAGACGGTGTGGTCGACGGTTCCCACCGAGAGCCCGGGAGCCAGGATGATCGCCGGCACCCGCAGGCCAAGCCCCCAGGCGTCGACTGCAGGCGGCGCCACGTGGTCGTAAAACCCGCCGCCTTCGTCGAAGTTCAACAGGAAAAAGGTCCGCTCTCGGTAACGGCTCTGCTCGATCGCCTGGACCATCCGTTCCACCTCCGCCATTCCAGGAGAAATCGGCGCGCCCGGATGCTCGGAGTCCCACCACCCCGGGGCCACGAACGCCACCTGCGGCAGCCGGCCGGAGGCCAAATCCCGCCAGAACGCGGAGTAGGGCTTGAGGCGCCGCCGCAAGGGAGGCCGGTTGAGAAACCGCGGAAACCACAGGAGGGGGCACATGATCAGCGCCTTGGCCACCGCCACAACCCGGGGGTGGTAGTCGCGCACGTAGTAGCTCCAGCTTACTCCTGCGCTCTCTAGCTGGTCGAACACGGTCTTTTGATGAAACTGCCAACGGCAGCCGATCGGTGGATCGTCGCGGATTCCGGCCGAGGTCCCACTCACCAAGTACAGGCGATTGGGCATGGTGGGCCCGAGCACGGAACAAAAGTAGCGGTCCAGCAACACCCCTTTTTGGGCCAGCCGCCAATAGGGCGCCACCGCCTCCTGGGGATAGTAGCCCAGGGCGACCCGCCCGTTGACCCGCGCAAACCCATCCATTTTGCCAAAGTTCCACTCCCGATGGATGGCCTCCCAGGAGTGGTCCGGGTCGTGGAGGAGATTGAAGAAGGGCGAGTCGACCGGAAAGGGGGAGAGCGCCTTGCCTTCTCGGTCGTGGAGAACCACCCCATCGGGGAGGCCGTCGGCCCCTGGATAGTGGCCGAAATACTGATCAAAAGTATGGTTCTCGTGCGTGACGACGATGAAATGCTCAATGTGGTGAGGAACCCAAGCCATGGCCACACCCCTGGCCACAGCTTATGGCGGTCCCCCTCACTTCGAGCCAGTCCTCGCCTCCGTCGCTTATCCTGGAAGCCGGCCCCCGATCAGAAGCTCCACCTCCCGGGCGGCCCGCTGGAGATTGGGCAGGTGCGCTAAGATCCCGCCTGGCTCCAGGTGCACTTTGGGGTACTGCAAGGCCATCGCCGCCACCACCTCGCCCGCCACCCGGATCGGGACCCCGAGGCAGATCACGCCGGCCAAAAACTCCTCGTTGTCCACCGCGTAGCCCGCGTGGCGCACCCGTTGCCATTCCTGCCAGAGGGCGTCGGCATCCACGAGGGTGTTGCGTTGCAGCGGCTCCAGGCGCAGCCGCTGTAACAAGGCCCTGCGAGCCCGCTCGGGCAGATGAGCGGCCAAGACCTTGCCGATCGCGGTGCAGTAGACCGGCACCGTGGTCCCCACCGGCAGGTTGAGCTGCAGCGCCTGGGGACTTTCCACCTTTTGAATGTAGACGGCCTGGTCTTGTTGCAGGACGCCCAGGTTCACCGAGGCCTGCTCGCTCTGGGCCAGCCCGCGCATCACCGGCAGCGCCCGCTGGGCCATCCCCAGCTCCTGCACCGCCCGGCGCCCGAGCTGCAGCACCCGGGCCCCCAAATAGTACCGGCTGGTGGCCCGGTCTTGGGCCAGATACCCTTCGTCGACCAGCGCCGCGACCAGCCGGTGCGTGGTGCTGGGACTCAAGTGGCAATGGCGGGCCAAATCCGCCAAGGCCACGTAGGGTCCCGGCAGCTCCAAGAAGGCCGTCAGCACCCGCAGCGCCCGATGCACCGCCTGGCTGCCGTCGCGCGCTCCCGGGTCGTCGGCGGCCCGCCGCGACCAGGCGACCTCCCGCCGTTCCATGGCGACCGCTCCCTTCTCCCCGACTGCGAGCGGAGGGAGCGAGAGAGCACCCCCGCTCCCCGCCCTTCCTATCCCACCGGCGCGACCGGCCGCGCCTTCTCGGTCACCGCGATCCCGTAAAACCGCATGGCGTTCTCCCCGAGGATCTGGCGCTTGACCGCCTCGGGGAGGTCGGCGCGCGCCTGCAGCTTGTTCACCGACTCCGGGAACGCCGCGTCTTCGTGGGGATAGTCGGAGGCGTACATCAGCTGGCCCCCCAACCCCATTTCCAACAGCCGGGGCAGTTCCGGCTCGGCCTCGTGCGCGTGGAAGAAGATCCGCCCCTCGCGGACGTACTCGGAGGGCAGCTTCTTGAGATAGGGCATCTCGTTGCGACCAAAGAGGATGGCGCGCTCTTTGATGTAGCGGTCGTCTTCGAAGTGCTCGTCCATCCACCACAGCCAATGCGGCACCCACCCGCACCCGGTCTCCAGGATGGCAAACCGGATGCGCGGCAAGCGCTCGAGGAGCCCGCCACCGATGATGGTGGCCAAGGCGATCATCTGGGTGAAGGGATGGGCGACCAGGTGGGAGTAGTAGAAGGAGCGGTCAAAGATGTCGGCCCAGGGCAGCGAGTAGGCCCCCGCCACCGAGTGCACCGCCACCGGCATGTCCAGGCGGTCGCACTCCTGGAAGAAGGGGAAGAATTCCTCCTGGTCCAGGGTCTTGGTGTTGTTGCCGTCCCCCACCACCCCGGTGACCATCACCGCGACAAAGCCCAGCGATTTCGCCCGCCGGAGCTCCTCAATGGCGGCCGGCGGGTCTTGCAGCGGCACCACCGCGGCCGCGCGCAGGCGCCCTTCCTGGCCTTTCAGACGGTTGGCGACGTAGTTGTTGTACCCGCGGGCCAAGGCCGCCGCCAGGTCCTTGTCGCGAAAGAACGGCAGGCCCAGCATCAAGGTGGGGTAGAGGACGGCCAGGTCAATCCCCTCTTGGTCCATGTCCTCCAACCGCCCGGCGATGTCGTCGAGCGCCCCGTTGTCCCGCGCCCGCATCGCCGGCAGTTTGCGGCCCAACACCGGATGGTCGGGGTGGTCGATGAAGCCGATGCCGGCCCCGGTGTTGGGGCCCATCGGCCGCGAGAGCAGGCGCCCGTCGTCGAGCAGCCAGTACCGGGTCTGGGTCTTTTGGTCAATCAGCACATGGGGCAACACCACCCCCGGTTCGCAGAATTCCTCGAAATGCTCGGGGCGGTCCATCACGTGGCCGTCGGCATCGAGAATCGGATAGTCGGCGCGCGCCATGATTCAGCCTCCATTCTATATTGTGGAATTTGGTTCCACGAATTTGGCACATCATATCCCAATCCCCCGGGTTGAGCAAGTATTAGATTTCGGGGCAAAGGATCTTTTTTCGTGAAAACTCCCTCTTGCCAGGTGGAATGAGCGTGTGTTACAAGATGTCCAAACCGGGCAAGCAAATTCCACATTGTGAAACCACCTGCCCCCGGTAGGGCTGCGTCCCGCCGGAGGGGATCACCAGAAGGGAGGTCACATGGACGGTCAGCAGTCATTTCGGGGGGAAGCCGCCCTGTCAAGTCGAAACCTCACCAAAGAAGCCAACTTGCTGGCGCGGCTTGACCGCATGCCGCTTACCAAGACCACCGTGGTCATCGTCGGCCTTATCATCCTTGCCTGGCTGGTAGAGTCGTTTGACATCGGCATCGTCGGCACCATCGTGCTCACCTTGAAGGGGTTGTGGCACCTCACCCCTGCCCAGGTCGGTCTTTTAGGCAGCTCCAGCACCATCGGGATCGTGATCGGCCTGCTTCCGGCCGGCCGGCTAGCCGACCGTTTCGGCCGCAAGACCGTGCTGTTGTGGGGTATGGCCATATTCGCCGTTTTCACGGTGGCCAGTGTGCTCGCCACCGGCTTTGCCATGCTCTTGGCCTTTCGCTTCATCGCCGGCTTAGGTGAAGGCGCGGTGTTCCCGCTTCCCTATCTCATGTTCTCGGAGTTTGTCAACAGCCACCGCCGAGGACAGGCCAACGGGTGGGCTGAGCTGATCCTGACCGGCGGCTACACCCTGCCCTCGCTGGCCGGACTCTGGGCCACCACCACGTTCCCCGCCGCCTTTGCCTGGAAAGTGCCGCTGATCATCGGGGCGGTACCTCTACTCCTCATCCCCCCAATCGCCCGCTGGGTGCCGGAGTCTCCCCGTTACCTCCTCAAGCAGGGGAAGGTCGACGAGGTCGAACGTCTGGTCTTGCGTTTGGAGGACGAGGCTCGGGTTGCCCACGATGAGAATCTGCTCAATCCCCAGGCCCTTAAAGTATTGGAGGCCATGGAGGGCAAGCCGGTCAGCGCCCGCTGGCTGTTTCGCCCACCCTACCTTCGCCGCAGCGTAGTCTCCTACGCCGCCTTGACCTCCACCTTCATCCTGTGGTACGCCATGCTGACCTACGCCCCCACCATCTTTACCTTGATGGGGGCCAAGGCCAACAACGCCTTGTTGTTTACCGCGTCGATGATGTTCATCGCCGGCTTCGG
>JAIMAE010000336.1 GCA_023512105.1 Bacillota bacterium
CGGGCGGCGATGTCCATCATCCGCTCGAGCGGGAAGTAGAGCTGCGGTCCGCCGTAGCCGCGAACCAGCCCGGTGGGCAGGCGATTGGTCATCACCGCGTAGTTCTCCACCACCAGGTTTTCGATCTGATAGGGGCCGGTTAGGTTGCCGTGGCATCGGTACAAGGTCGCGGGTTCCGGCGCCCGCAGGTAGGCTCCGACGTCGTCGTATTGCTCCAGTTTCAGCGCCTGGATCTTGCCGTGGCGGTCCATGCCCAGTGAGATGTAGGTCACCCGCTCGCTGGCACTGGAACTGCCCTTCAGGTGCTCCAGGCGATCCTCGATCCACTTGACAGGGCGCCCCAACAGCCGGCTGGCAACAGCGATCAGGACGATGTAGGGGTAGACCGCCGACTTGACCCCGTACGACCCCCCGATGTCCTGGGGGGTAATCAGGCGAAGCTTGTGCGGGGCCACCCGCAAGGCTTGACTCATTACCGTGTGCAGGGTGAAGGGGCCGTGAAAGTTCGACCACACCGTATACTCATCGGCGCCCGGGTCGTAGCTCGCGATCACCCCGTAGGTCTCAATCGGCAGGGCGGTGTTGCGGGGATAGACGAAGCGCTCGCGCAGCACCAGCTCGCACCCCCGAAAAGCCTCCTCGCCACGGCCGTATTCAAATCGCCGGTGGTTGCCCACGTTGCTCTGCAACTCCGGATGCAAGAAGGCGGGCGGCCGATGCACCGCCTCCTCCAAGTCGAGGACCACCGGCAGAGGCTCGTAGTCCACCCGAATGCAGTCCAAAGCATCCTCCGCCAGATATCGCGACTCGGCCACCACCACCGCCAGCGGCTCACCGACGTAGCGGACGGTGGAGACCGCCAACGGATAATACCGGATCGGAGCGCTGACTCCGACCGGGAAGGGCGCCAAGACTCGGGCCGCCTCCTCCCCGGTGATCACCCCCACCACCCCCGGCATCCGGCGGGCTGCCTCCGCATCCAAGGCGCGGATGCGGGCATGGGCGTACGGGCTGCGCAAGATCGCGGCGTGAGCCAGGTGCGGCACCGGATTGAGGTCGGCGATAAACCGGCCGTCCCCTCGAATCAGACGCCCGTCTTCAACCCGAGGAACGGGACGCCCTATCCAACGACTCTCCTGGTGCATATGGGTCCCCCTTGCCGTTCGCGGTCGCTGACTGCGACCGCCCTTTTCGAAGCGCTTCCAACCATTCCGACTCCCCTATCGTAGCGCCGAACGCCCTGGAAATTTGTCAGGATCCTCGCTCTTGGGCTTTAACTTCTCTGCTCTCTCCCACGGGTCGCCGCCCTCCCGCACCGAGAACCGCCGCCGATACTCCCTCGGGGTCCACCCCTCCTCCCGGCGGAACAGGGCCGTGAAATAGCTTTGATTGCCAAAACCGGTGGAACGGGCCACCG
>JAIMAE010000337.1 GCA_023512105.1 Bacillota bacterium
GTGATCTGTTCGGGCACCAAGGAATGTCCCCTTGACGCATCCCCTTTTTGAGGATGTTCACCGCGCCCACACCATCCCGGTGCGCCAGGTCATTACAGGCGCGACCACGGATGAAGCGGCCCGCCACCGTGTTGAGGTGGCCACAATGCGGACACGTTTGCGACGTGTGCGTTTCGCTGATTGTCACGAGCGGAATGCCATGCCGCTGGAGCTTGTATTCTAAGTACTGCTGACAATGCCCAACTTCCAAGGCTCCAACCTCTTGATGCGTCCGCCGGGATCGGCGATGCCGTGTTTTGTGGTTGAGCGTGCCGAGATCGCTTGCATAGAGGATCGTGACCGATGGAGCCCCCCGGGCTTGCGCCGCACGCAGCCGACGCATCGACTGCGGGGACGTGCTGGCCGGGTTGTGGCCGATTTCGACCATCGCCTCGGCGTGCTCCAATCCGGTTCCGGAAAGATCTGCCCAAGCCTCGCCCGAGCCACTCCATCGTGGCCATAGTTACACAGATACTGGGTCCCCGGGTGCCTAGGACCCAGCCCAGGCGTTCGTAGAGCGGGGTCCAGTCTTGGCTGGCGGTGCGGCGCCGGTGGGCTTGAGAAGGGACACCGCCTGCGGGCCGTGTTGCTTAACGACTTCGCGGATCCGGCTGGCCGCCAGATCGAGGGCTTCGTCCCAGCGGCACAAAACCGGGGTCGGGATCCTCTTCGGGATGGGTCAGGAGAAGCGGCGTGGTAAGGCGGGCCGGGTGGTGCGGCAAATCCTTCAAGGCCTCTCCAATCGCGCAAATCCCCCCGTTGGGATGGTTGCGGTCAGGGAGGATGCGGCGGATTCCCCCGCCGTCATCCACTGCTGCAATGGTGCCGCACCGACCGTGACATTGCGAACAATACCCCTGAACCGGGTGCACCGAAACCTCTCCCCGACCGCGCATCGCGGCCCCGGATTCTTCTCACGCTCGATACAGCGGTCAAACCCGTGCGCCGGGACCCGCCAGACTTGCCGGGCGAGGCGCACAAAGAATCGATGACTCTTACCTCAGAATACCATCGGCACGTAGTCGTCTTTGATGTATCCGGAGATGGTCTCGCCTACGTAATGGACGTCCAGACCCAGGGTGACGAGGCGCTCGGAGATTCCGGCCCGGTCTGCAATCGCTTTGCAGGCGAACGGGATGGCATGGCCCCGCAATTGGGATACCGCCTCCTGGACCTCCGGGTCATCGGCCAGCAAAGCCTCAGAGGGCCCGAAGAAGCCCACCTTGACGTCACTGTGCCACCCCTGCTGAATGGCGCGGGCCGCATAGGCCAATCCCGTCAACGCCTTATTCTTCTCCCCGGTTGAAATCAACACCAACACCTTCGATGCCAACGTCAGCACCCCCTAGCATTTGGTGCCTACACT
>JAIMAE010000107.1 GCA_023512105.1 Bacillota bacterium
CAGCCTCTTTCGCCGCGACGAGCTGATCCAGGTGCCGGTGGTGCTGGGCCACGCCCCGTACACCCGGATCCGGATCCGCCCCCACCCTGCGCCTTCTCCGAGCCAAAAAGCGCTCTTTGAGGCGTGGCTCAAGGTCCCCTGGCCGACCTCCAGTCCGCCGGAGGAAGGCCAGGCGGCGCCTACCCCTTAAGGCTGGGAGGTCGGGGGCGACTGGGCGACCGCCTTTCCCGACAGGATGACCAGGCGCCCTTGCTCCAGCCCAAACTGGTACTGCATGCGATAGGTGGTCACTTGGACCTGGCCGCTCGGGGTTTGGCTTTGCGCAACCAGCTGAAAACTTAGAAGGACGGTCTTGGCATCGGCGTGGACCACCGCCACCTGGGAGAGGCTGTCCTTGACGGTGTGCTCAAAGCCGGCGGCAAAGGTGGCATAGGGCAGATCATGCCGCCAGCGCTCACCTAACAGCCCCCACGCCTGGGCGTACTGGCGGGCGTTGATGGCTTGATAGAAGCGGGTCAGGAGCGCCTCGCTCTCCGCCACCAAACCCTCCGAGGAGGCGGCGGCATTGGGCGCGCTGGCCCAAGCGGCGGCCAGGGGCTTGGCCTGATTGATGGGAATGGCAAATCCGATGTTGCCGGAGAGGTTGACCACCCCGGCGGTCTCGATCCCCACCACCGCCCCGCTGGCCGCCAACACCAGAGGCCCTCCGCTGTTGCCGGGCGCCACCGGAGCGGAGATTTGCAAGAGGTCTCGGTAGACGGCGGGGGGAATGGAAAAGCTGCGATGCAGTCCGCTGATGGTGCCCTCGGTGACGGTGTTGCGCAATCCCAGCGGGCTTCCAAAGGCCACCACGCTGTCGCCCAGCTCCACCTGACTGGAGTCGGCCAGGGGAAGCGGGCGGGTCGAAGCAAGTGCCGGCACCCGCAAGGCGGCCAGGTCCTGGGTCGGATTCTCCCCGAGCAGGGTGGCCGGGTAGCGCCGCCCGTTGGAGGTGCCGACCCAGATCTGGCTGGCTCCGGCCACCACGTGGGCGTTGGTCAAAATGTCTCCTCGCCGGTCGTAGACAAAGCCGGAGCCCTGGTCTGCTCCCTGCGCCGTCTCGGCGGTGACCGAGACCACCGCCGGCAGGTCGCGTTGAATGATCGCCGGCAAGGACTGGGTCGAGAGCGCGGTCGGCGCCACCGGCAGGGACGACTGGGGATGCTTGCGCCAAGCCAGTCCGGCCACCGCGGCGGCCAGAGCCGCCGAACCCAGGACCATCGCGTATGCCGGCCACCGCCGCCGAACGTTCGGCCGGCGCGGTACCGGAGTGCCGCAGAACCGACAGTAGTTGGCCCATTCTTCGATCTCGGACCGGCAGCGACCGCAGCGCATGATCTCGCCCCTTCCCCTCGCAGAAAGAGGGTTGTCCCTTCGATTGTATCCCACCTCCCAGGCGCAGGGACACAGCCAGGCCGAGGCCACAATTGTCATGACAGATGTCTTCCCGTACAATGGGGGACGAGGTGAAGACCATGCTCCCCAGGCAGTGGCTGCCGCTGATCCAAATGGCGTTGGAAGAAGACATCGGGCAGGGCGACCTGACCACCCTGGCCACCATCCCCCCGGATGCCAGAGGGCGCTTTGAGTTTGTCGCCCGTCAACCGCTGGTGGTGTGCGGCCTGGACGCGGTCGAGCTGACCTATCAGATCTTGGATCCTGCCGTCCGGGTCACTCGCCTGATCCCGGATGGCACCCGGGCCGAGAAGGGGGCGCGGCTGGCCCGGATCGAAGGACCGGCGGCATCCTTGCTCAGCGGGGAGCGGGTGGCCCTGAATTTTGTCCAACATCTGAGCGCGATCGCCACCATCACCCGCCAGGTGGTGGAGCTGGTGGCCGACCTTCCAGTCACCGTGCTGGACACCCGCAAGACCACCCCCGGTTGGCGCCCCATGGAGAAATACGCGGTGCGGGTGGGCGGGGCCAAAAACCACCGCTATGGATTGTCCGACGCGATTTTGATCAAAGACAACCACATCGCCGCCGCTGGGGGGATCGGACCGGCCCTGGAGCGCGTGCGGCAGACGGTGGGGCCGACCGTGGTGATCGAGATCGAGGTCGACCGCCTGGAACAGATTCCGGAGGCCTTGGCCGGCCGCCCGCACGGCATCCTCCTCGACAACATGGACCTGGAATCCATGCGCCAGGCGGTGGCGATGATCCACCCCCACGCCTGGGTGGAGGCCTCCGGAGGCATCCGACCAGAGACGGTGCGGGCGGTGGCCGAGACCGGCGTCGATTTCGTCTCCCTTGGTTATCTCACCCACTCCGCTCCGGCGGTCGACATCGGCGCCGACTGGGCGGACTAGTCCTAACAGCTGTCTTGTCACCAGTCGCCTCCCCCATTACAATGGCCATATACCCCAGTAGGTGCGGATGACTTGAACCAACAGCAAGGGGGGGAGGACGCGTGGATAGCGAAGTCTTGGTGGTGGGAGCAGGCCTGGCCGGCTTGAGCGCCGCCTTCGCCTTGGCCAGGCAGGGGGTTGCGGTACGCTTGGTGGCCAAGGTCGACCACACCACGTCCAACAGCTACCTGGCTCAGGGAGGGGTGGCGGCCGCCTACGGCCGGTTTGACCATCCTCGTCTGCACGCCGAGGACACGATGCGGGTGGGGCGCGAGCTGAGTTACCGGCCGGTTGTGGAGATGGTCACCGCCGAGGGGCCAGCGCTGCTACAGTCCCTCTTGCCGCATCGGCTGTTTGCCGTCGACGAGGCCGGGAACCCCCATCTCGACCGTGAGGCCGGGCACTCCCACCCCCGGATCTGGCATGCCCCGGACGGGTTTACCGGCCGCGCCTTGACCCAGTGGCTGTGGGAAGCGGTCACCCGAGAGCCGCTGGTTACGGTGGAGCGCGGCCGCGTCCTCCAGTTGCTGGTCAACCAGGGCCAGGTGGTCGGGGCCTGGGTGATGACCCCGCAAGGTATCTTCCCCCGCCGGGCCGCCCATACGGTGCTTGCCACCGGAGGCATGGCAGGTTTGTGGCCGTTTACCTCCAATCCCGAGACCACCGCCGGCGATGGCCTGTGGCTTGCGTTTGAGGCCGGGGCGGTGCTGACCGACCTGGAGTTTATCCAGTTTCACCCCACCGTGCTGGCCTGGAAGGGCCGACGGCCGGCCCAACTGCTGACCGAGGCCCTGCGCGGATTCGGAGCGCAGCTGGTCGACGACCAAGGGCGGCGAATTTTAGCCGACCATCCCGAACAAGAACTGGCCCCGCGCGACGAAGTGGCCCGGGCGGTAGGACAACGCGACGCGGTCTTCCTCAGCTTGCGCCACCTCGACCCCGAAGCGGTCCGTCACCACTTCAGCGCTCTGGCTGCCACCCTGCGCGCGATGGGGTTGGACCTGGCCCGCGACCTTCTGCCGGTGCGGCCCGGCGCGCATTTTACGATGGGCGGAGTGCTGACCGACGAGCAGGGGCGCACCTCCCTTCCCGGGCTGTGGGCGGTGGGAGAGGTCGCCGCCACCGGGCTTCACGGCGCCAACCGGCTGGCCTCCAACTCCTTGCTGGAGGGCCTGGTGTTTGGACGGCGGTCGGCGGAGGCGATCGCCCGCGCGCCGCGCTCAGCCACCCCGCCGGCTCCCCTTGGCCCGGCGCCCGACCCTTCTCGCTGGGAGGTCCCACCTGAACTGTCCGGGTGGCTAGACCGTGCGCTCTCGGTCTTTCGGGATCCGGAGGTGATGGACGCCTGCTCCCGTTGGCTGGCGGGCTCCGAGGAGAAGGTCGCCGGGCAATTGGCGCGGTTGGTCCTGGAGGCGGCGCAAGCCCGCAGGGAGAGCCGAGGCGCCCATTTCCGCGCCGACGCCCCCCGACCCAGCGAAAGGTATCGCGGCCATTTCTTGCATCAGCGCGAGCGCGGCCTGTGGTTCGTCCCGCACCCGGAGCCGTACGCCAGTTGGATCCCCAGGCTGCACCAACTGGCCTTGGGGTGGTCGTGACCACCGCCCAGCGGGGACTGGAAAAAGTTTGGACCGTTTGTTGACTGGAATCTAGCGAAGGGATGTGAGGAACATGGCTGAACACGCAGTGGCCGAGCGCGAGACGCAGGCGGCGTTACAAGAGGAGATCCTACACTTAAAGCGCACCAAGGACGCCGTGATCCTGGCCCACAACTACCAGCCTGGCCCGATCCAGGACCTGGCCGACTACGTGGGCGACTCGCTGGCGATGGCCCGCTTCGCCCAGAAATCCTCGGCCCGGCTGTTGGTGGTGGCCGGGGTGCATTTCATGGCGGAGACGGCGGCGATATTGTGCCCGGACAAGACGGTCCTGATCCCCGATCTGGAGGCCGGATGCTCCCTGGCGGAGTCGATCACCGCCGAGCAGGTGGCGGCCTGGAAGGCCGAACACCCCGACGCGGTGGTGGTGTCCTACGTCAACACCTCGGCGGCCGTCAAAGCGCTCTCCGACTACTGCTGCACCTCCTCCAACGCGGTGGCAGTGGTGGAGGCGATCGACCCGGAGCGGGAGATCCTGTTTTTGCCGGACTTTTACCTGGGCTCACACGTGGCTCGGGTCACCGGCCGCCACAACATCCACGTGTGGTGGGGCGAGTGCCACGTGCACGCCGGGATCGACGCCGACAGCATGGTGGAAAAAGTTCACCAGCACCCGGAGGCGGAAGTCCTGGTGCATCCCGAATGCGGTTGCACCACCCGGGCTCTGGCCCTGCCGCCGGAGGGCATCCCGCTCAAGGTGCTCTCCACCGACGGAATGATCGCCGAGAGCAAGCGCTCCTCGCGCAAGACCTTTATCGTGGCCACCGAGGTGGGGCTGTTGCACCGCCTGCGCAAGGAGAATCCGGACAAGACCTTCCTCCCCGCCCACGAGGAGGCGCTTTGCCCGTTCATGAACTTGATCAGCTTGGAGAAGATCCGAGACAGCCTGCGGGACGAACGGTTCCGGGTCGAGGTGCCGGATTCCATTCGCCAGCGGGCGCTTATCCCCCTGGAGCGAATGGTCCAGATTGGGAAGTAGCGGCCACCCCTTCGATGCCAAACGGCGTCAGTTTGTGAGTGGTGGCCGTTTGACAAAACGGGCATAGCACGGTGACGCTCACCGCCCCCCGGTCATCGGGGGGCATGGCGTTTTTCATCCCCTCCAACACCTCGCCCGCCGGCACGGTCTGCCCGCACCCTCCACACACCCGAATCGCCTCGCCCCAGCGCATCTGCCAAGGGGTGGGGCCGGACCAGGCGGCCATCACATCTTCCACTTCTACCACCACCAGCGGCAGGTCGCGGCCATGGCCCCAGGTGCGAGCCACCGCCTTCTGCCCCACCCGCTCCACCCAGGCCTGTTCGGAGGTAAAGGGATCTAAGGCGGTCATCCACCGCCACAAGGTGCGGGGGATTAAGACCGAGGTCATGCCCCGGCCGTCGTCCTGGGGGGTGGAGAAGATCGCCCACACCCCTTCGGGCACTTCGCCCATCACGTGTAACAGTTCCACCTGCTGCTCCTGCCTTCCCGTTGGAGGAATCGAGGGGTTGTCAGTCGAGTTCGCCCTTCAGTGGGCGCCGCGCTGCTGCAAGACCGCCGGAATCGTCTTGGCCATGATCCGAAAGTCCAGCGCCAGCGACCAGGAGTCGATGTATTCCATATCCAGTCGCATCCATTCTTGGAAGTCGACCTGGTTGCGCCCAGAAATCTGCCAAAGGCAGGTCAGGCCGGGGCGGACGGAGAGCCGCTTCAAATAGTCTTCCCCGTATTGGGCGACTTCGGAGGGCAGGGCCGGTCGCGGACCGACCAGCGACATGTGGCCGACCAGCACGTTGAAGAGCTGGGGCAGCTCGTCGAGGCTGGTGCGCCGCAGAAATCGGCCCACCGGGGTGACCCGCGGGTCGTCGGGCACCTTGAAGACCGGTCCGGACATCACGTTGAGATGCTCCAACTGGGGTTTGAGAGCCTCGGCGTTGGGGACCATGGTGCGGAACTTCAGGCAGGGAAACCGGCGCCCGTTGAGCCCCACCCGCTGCTGGATGAACAGCACCGGGTACTTGGGCTCACGGACCTTGATGGCGATGGCAGCCGCGATCATCAAGGGGGCGGTGAGCACGATGCCGACGGCGGCGCCCACGATGTCGATCAGCCGCTTGAGCGCGCGGTCCACGGTATGGTGAGCCCGGGAGGAGTCGACCACCAACACCGAGTTGCCGTAGAAGTCGTAAAGGCGCGAGCGGTGGGCCAGGGCCCCTACCTCGTCCAGCACCAGCCGCACCTCCTTGCCCTGGCGGCGGGCGCTCTCGATGGCCCCCATCATCACGTCGTCGCCGACCGGAAGCGCCAGCACCACCGTGTCCACCACCGACTCGCGCAACACCTTGCGCAGCTGCTGCAACCCCTCCTGCCCCCGGGCGCGGTCGCCGAGCGGAATCGCCCAGTCCCACACCACCTGCATGCCGGCCTCAGGAACCGACCGCACCGTCTCGGTAAACACCGCCACCCGGTGCGGAAACCCCATCACCGCCAGCCGCCGCTGGTCGCCTCCGTGTCCCCGCATCCTGCCAACCCCCACCTTGATGGCGATGTGCACCATGGTCTGCAACACCAGGGAGATGGCAGGAAACATCAGGTAGATGGCCCGGGAAAACCAGGTGACCTTCAGCGCGAAGATGATCAGGGCCAGAGCCAGCCCGGCCTCCAGATTGGCCACCAAAAGCATGGCGATCTCGGCCGGCAGCTGGTTCCAGCGCCGTGAGTAGCCTTTAAAATTGAACTTGAGGGCCAGCCAAAAGACCCCGATGACGACAAAGGAGAAGGAGAAATAATAGGAAATCAGCTGAACGGTGGCGACTTTGGGGTTGAGGACCAGAAGGTAGAAGTGAACCGCGGCGATGTAGGCCAGGTAAGCGGCGCCGGTGTCGATAAAGATGGTAAGCTCGTCCCACCGGTTGGTCCAAGCGCGCCGCATCCTCAAACCCCCTTGACCTATTTGTCAAACGTTGCGTTTATTATATCAACCCCTTTTGGCGTAAGAAAAGGGCAGGCCTTGGCAGGACGAGGCCGCGAGTCTTGATCAACGTTGCAAAGGTAGCCCAATGCGACCGGCCAGGGGGCCTCTTCCCCCGAAACCGCCAAGAAGGCTGAGGTGAGAGGACAAGCAGGATGGCCACGGCGATGCGCATCCTTGCGGTGACCAACGACCTGGAGGTGGGCGGCGTGCAAACCTACCTCCTCCACTGGACCCGCGCCCTGGCCGACCGTGGCCATAAGGTGGCGGTGGCCCTGGTCACCGGCGAAGGCGCCTTGATCCGCGCCGTGGGCGCGCCGGTGGAGCGTTATCGGTTCATCGGCCGGCGGGGCGCATTGAAGTGGCCCCGTCCCCAGGCGATCGCCCAGCTCAGCGCCTTCATCGACCGCTTCCAGCCTGACCTCGTGCACACCCATCTCTTTTGGGGGAACACGGTGGGGCGACTGGCGGCGCTGCAAAGCCGACTCAAGCCCCCGGTGCTGGCGACTGAACACAGCACCTACCACCAAAAACCGCGCTGGGCGCAAGCGGTCGACCGCTGGCTGGCTCTGCGCTGCGGGCCGGTGATGGCCGTCTCAGAGACGGTGGCCGAGTTCACCCGACACCAAGAGCACCTCCCCGCCGGGCTGGTGTGGACCGTGCCGCTAGGGCTGGTCCCGGAATCCCCCATCGCCAGTGACGACCTGCCAGACCCTTGGCCGACTCGCCAGGTGGTCGGAGTGGTGGCCCGGCTGCATCCGGACAAACAGATCGACTGGTTCCTGCGGGTGCTCTCGCGGCTGACCGCCCACCGCCGGGAGGTTTTGGGGGTGGTGGTGGGCGACGGGCCGGAGCGGCTTAGGCTGGAGCAATTGGCCCACCGGCTGGGATTGGACGCCGCCCACTGCCAGTTTCTCGGGCCGCGCCATCCCGCCCTGCCCTACCTGCGCCATTTCGACGTCTTTCTCCTCCCCTCGCGGCGGGAAGGCTTTGGGTTGGCGCCGCTGGAGGCGATGGCGGCCGGCGTGCCGGTGGTGCTGAGCGACCTTCCCGCCTTTCGCGAACTGACGAATCGGGGCAAATACGGTACACTGGTTCCGTTGCCGCCGTTCTCTGAGCTTGACACCTGGGTGGAAGCCGTGGAGGAGGTCCTGCGCCACCCTCCGGATCCGGTTGCCGTCAAGGCGTGGGTCTCCCACCAATACAGCTGGGAGCGGCACGTGGACCGACTGGTGGAGGTCTACCGCGCACTCTTGCAACAAAGGAGCAGGACTTGCTGAAAGGACAGGACATCGTTTGCATCTCCTCGGCCGATTGGGATGCGCCGCTGTGGACGAACAAGCAACATCTGATGTCGCGATTGGCCGAGAGCAATCGAATTCTGTACGTGGAGTCGCTGGGTCTGCGCACGCCCACCCTGGCCCCTCAGGATCGGCAGCGGATCAAGCGGCGGGTGAAGCATTATTTCTTGGGACCGCGCAAGGTGCCGGGAAAAAACGTCTACGTCCTGTCCCCCTTGGTCATCCCCTACTATCGGACCGCCGCCCTGCGGGCGTTGAACGGGGCCTTGCTCCGCCGCGAGGTGCTGCAAGCGGTGCACCGGCTAAAAATTCACGAGCCGATTCTCTGGAGCTACATTCCCAACGCCTACGCCTTGACCCACCACCTGAACGAGAAGTTGGTGGTCTATCACTGCGTGGACGACCTCTCGGCGGTGGCCGGAGTGCCTAAAGCGGCGGTCAAGGCGATGGAGGACCGTTTCTTGCGCCAAGCCGACGCCGTGCTGACCACCTCCCGCGCGCTCTACGAGGCCCGGGTGGCGGTCAATCCCAACACCTTTCTCTTCACCAACGTGGCCGACGCCGACCATTTCGGCAAAGCCTTGCGGCCGGAGCTGGCGATCGCCCCGGAGGTCGCTCGCCTGCCTCGGCCGGTGGCCGGGTACGTGGGGGCGCTGGACGCCTACAAGGTCGACTTTCCCTTCCTGGCCGAAGTGGCGCGCCACTTGGCCGACTGGTCGTTTGTGTTGATCGGCCCGGTCGGGCAGGGACAGCCCTCCACCGACCTCGGGGACCTGCGCCGCCTGCCCAACGTCCATCTGACCGGATACGTCGAATATCAACAAATCCCCAGTTACCTGAAGGGGATCGACGTAGCCCTGATCCCCCACCGACTCTCCGATTACACCCAGAGCAGTTTCCCGATGAAGCTTTACGAATACCTGGCCGCCGGACGCCCGGTGGTCTCCACCCCGCTGCCGGCGATCGCCGACGTCGCCCTGGTGCGCTTCGCCGCCACCCCGGCCGAGTTTGCCCGCCAAATGGTCGCCGCCCATCAGGAAAACTCCCCGGAGGCGGTCCAGCGCCGGGTGGAGGAGGCCCAAAAGCACACCTGGGAATCGCGGATTCAAAGTTTCGATGAGGTGTTAGAGCGGGTCTGGCGCCAACAGCGGGGACGCGATTAAGAAGCGCCCAAGCCCAAGGCCCGCACCCACTCCTCCTGCACGCGCGCTCCGCTGACCCCACGAGCCCGCTGTCGGCCGGCTAAGGCCAGGGCGTCCCGCGCAGAGGCGTCGTCCAACAGTCGCTCCAACTCCTCCAACAGCGCCAACGGCTCCCCCAGGGTCACCATCCGGCCAAACCGCCCCTTGCCCACCACCTC
>JAIMAE010000338.1 GCA_023512105.1 Bacillota bacterium
TCGGCGACCAGGTTGTTGCGCAAGGTGGCGGTGGCCCCGTTGACCACCTGAATGCCCGACTGCCCGCCGGAGGAGGGAAGCGGGGAGGAGACCACGGTGTCCGCGATCGTGGCCGAGGTCGCCTGGCCGCCCAGGCTGTAATCGCCGACCGAGATGCCCACCGACCAGAAGTGTTGCACAGCGCACAAGCTCACGGTCGCGGAGTCGACGTAGGGCCCGAACAGGATGCCGGTCTCGCCACCCAGGACCTGCAACCCCTCCAAGGTGACGTCGGCAATCGGGGAACCGGAGGATCCCTGAACCAAAATCGCCTGTCCGGCTGTTCCCACCGCAGCCGGGTTTTGCACCACCAGCCCGACCAGGCTGACCCCGCTGGCCCCTATCGTGACGGTGGCGGCTCCGGCGGTTCCGGGTCCTAAAATCGTCGGCCGTTCGGTCCCCGGAAGGGGGGAGAGGCTCAGGCCCGGCTGGTTAATCGTCACCGCCTCGCTGAAGACGCCCGAGGCAAGACCCAGGGCGGCACCGGATAGACTCTGGGAGAGAGCGGCACCGATCGAGGGGTAGCCCAGCCCGGTGGAGAGGTTCACCACCGGCGAGAACCCGAGCAGGCCTGCGGCGTCCAACGGTGGGGCGAAGAGCAGCCAGGGGGTGTAGAGCACGCCATCGGTGACCGGGAGGCCCTGTGCTCCGACGTTGAAGGTGTTGGAGGCGACCTCGGGGCCGTTGCCGCTTCCCCACCAATTGTTGGTCGCGTCAACGACAAAGGACACCTGGTTGTTCAGGTTGGCCACCGCCCAGCCGCTGATCCCCGAGCTCGCCGCTGGGGCGGCCAGTCGAGCCAAGAGGTTTTCGTGCAACGCGTTGCCTGAATTGTCGTAGGTTGGCATGGCTCCGCTCGGCCAGCTGGCCGAGTTGTTGAGGTAGGCCGGGTCTTCGCCGATGTAGACCAAGGTGACGAAGTCGGTGATGTGGTTTCCCGTCATCTGGTTGTCCTGTCCATCCCACACCAAGATGCCGTCGAGGGGAGCCTGGGCCACCGCCGGGGTGGTGGTGGTTCCGTTGACGGTGGCCAGGGTGGTGGCTACCGTGGTCACTCCCTGGATCGAGTTGGCCCGGATGACGTTGTTGGAGCTAGGCAGCGGCGTGCCGCTCGCGGTGACTTGGGCTCCCAGTTCGATGCCGGTGGAACCCGCCAAAATCGCGTTGTGGGCGATCAGGCAGCCGCTTGCTCCCCGCACGTCGATGCCGTTGTCGTTGTAAAACAGCGCATTGTAGGTGACCTCGCATTGGGCGTCTGGGGCCAGTGGGTCAAGCCATATCCCGCCCACGTTCCAGGGCGAGGAGAAGTCGCTGATCCGGTTTTCGGTGATGGTCAAATGGCGCACCCCGGCCGCGA
>JAIMAE010000004.1 GCA_023512105.1 Bacillota bacterium
CCGGAGCGGTGGCAAGCGCTGCGCGACCAACTGGACGCGGCCCATCGGGAGGAGATGGGCTCCTGGGATGCCCTCCTCCCTAAGGAAGGCGCCAAATCAAGCCCGGCGCCGGAGTGACCCCGGGCAGGCGCCCCCGTTTGGTGCGAGGCTGGCCGCCCACCGCCTTGATGTCCATGGTCATGTCGATCGGCGGCGCAGCGGCGATGTAGCTGCCCACTCCAAACCCGGTCGCCCCGGCCTCCTTGAGGGCCACGATGCGCTCGGGGGTCAGTCCGCCCGAGACCAAGATCCCCACCTCGGGATGGCCGGCTTGGGCGAGCCGTACCTTGAGTTCCCGTACCAACTGCGGGGTCACCCCGCCTCGCTCCCGGGGGGTGTCGATGCGAATGGCGTCCAGCTTCCCCTTCAAGGCATTGGCGACCCGCACCGCCTCCTCGACCTCGTCGTGAAAGGTGTCAACCAACACCGTGCGCGGGGAACCCGCCGGCACCACCCGGTCGAAAGCCAGAGCCGCCTCCACGGTGTCTCCCACGATCAGGAGCAAGGCGTGGGGCATGGTGCCGGCGGGACGCATCCCGGCCTGGCGCGCCCCCAAAATCGAACTGGCCCCTTTGGCTCCTCCCACCAACGCCGCGCGGTCCATGACGGAGGCCACCGCCGGGTGCACGTGGCGGGCGCCGAAGGAATAGACCGGCCAAGGGTCGGCGGCTTCCGCCACCTCCCGGGCGGCGGTGGCCCACCCCGACGAGGAGGCCAAAATGCCCAACAGCGCCGTTTCCAAGAGCCCCATCTCTTGATACCGCCCGGTGATCCGCATCACCACCTGCCGGGCCGCAATCGGAGAGCCTTCCGGCAAGGCCTCCACCACCAAGGACCGCCCCCGCAACAGGGCCAGGCACTCCTCCACCCCAGCCAACACGCCGCCTTGGTTGGCGAAGATCTCCGCCGTCACCACCGCCCGTTCCAAGCCCAAGTGCTGCAAAATCTCCTGGGTTCCGACAAAGTAGACGTCCGCGGTCAGTCCGGCTTGGATCTCTTCGGGAATCGCCGACCGGAGGCCCCGGTCGGGCGGGACGTAGTCCCAGACCGCCTGGAGGCTTGCCACGACTTGTTCCAACCGGTTTGGGTTTTGCGTGTTTGCCACTCTGCATTCATTCTCCTTTGGGAACTGGACGGCGGGGCGCCAAAGTCCTCCGATGGCAGCGCCACCAGCCGCCACAACCGAGCAACCTCCTCATCGCTGAGGGTGCGCACCTCTCCCGGTTTCAGTCCCTCCAAAGTCACGTTGCCAAAGCGGACTCGACACAGCTCGAGCACCGGATGGCCTAATACCTCAAACAGCCGCCGGATCTCCCGCTTTTTGCCTTCGCGCAAGGTCACCGCCAACAAGGTGCGGTCCGGCAGGCGTTGCAACACCCGCACCCCTGCGGCGCGAGCCCGGCCATCGCCCAGCTCCACCCCTTCCCGAGCCCGCCGCAGATGCCCCGGTCCGGGGTGGCCCGCCACCCAGACTTCGTACGCCTTTCTGACCCCAAAGCGGGGATGGGTCAGCCGGAACGCCAACTCTCCGTCGTTGGTCAGCAACAACAGCCCCGAACTGTCCCGGTCGAGCCGACCTACCGGGAAGACCCGACCGACCCCCGGGGGGATGAGGTCGCGAACCAGGTGCTCGGCGTGAGGATCGGCCAGGCTGGTGGTATACCCAACCGGCTTGTACATCGCCAGCACCACCCGCTTGGGTCGGGCGGCCACCGGCTCCCCGTCCACCGCCACCCGGTCCCCCGGCCCGACCCGCTGTCCCAGGGTGGCCACCTGCCCGTTGACGGTGACCCGCCCGGCCGCGATCCACGTCTCGGCTTGCCGCCGCGAGGCCATCCCGGCCATCGCCAGGTAGCGCTGCAGGCGCATTCCGGAGGCAGGGGCCTGTCGCTGCTTAGCCAAGGCGGAAGATACACTCCACTTCCACGGGGGCGTTGAGAGGCAAGGCCGCCACTCCCACCGCGGAGCGGGCATGGACCCCGGCCTCGCCAAAGAGCTCGCCCAACAGCTGGGAGGCCCCGTTGAGGACCTCCGGCTGTTCGAAAAAGTCTTCTACCGACTGCACGTAGCCCACCACCTTGACCACCGCCGCCAGTCGGTCAAGGCCGCCGGCCGCCTGCGCGGCGGCGCTCAGCGCGCCCAAGGCCGCTTGCCGGGCCGCCTCCTTGGCCTGAGCGACGCTGACTTCCCTCCCCACCTTGCCGGGATACAGCAACCTCCCGTCTACAAACGGCAACTGGCCGGAGGTGTAGCACCATTTCCCCTCCACCCGCGCCGGCCGGTAGAGCCCCACCGCCCGGGGGGGCTCGGGCAGGCGTATCCCCAATCTTTGCAGTCTCTCCTCAACGGATGCCATGGCGACTCCTTCTCCGCCGAGAAGGCATGGCCCTCAGCGGCTTGTCATAGAAAAATACCGTCGTCGGCAACCTGGCCATGGGCTCAAGCCCCGAGTCGCTAGGATGCGTCCTCAGTATACCAAGTTTAGGGGGAAGAACCAAACCAGGCCGGCAGTGGCTTCCTGGCCGACCTACCCCGTTGCGAGAGGACGGTGGCGGTGTGTTGACCCATTGGGTCGAGGCCCTCTCCACCTGGGCGGTGCCGTTCCTGCTCGGATTCATCCCGTTCTTCGGTTGGCTGCGCGGCGTCAAGGTCTACGAGACGTTTGTCGAAGGCGCCGCCGAAGGGTTTCGGATGGCGATCCAAATGATTCCATTTTTGGTCGGGATCTTGGTGGCCTTGACCGTATTCGAGGGATCCGGCGCCTTTGACGCCGTGATCGGCTGGATCGCCAAGCCGCTGCAACACCTGGGAGTTCCCGCCCCGGTGGTCCCGCTGATGCTGGTCCGCCCCCTATCCGGGGGAGCGGCCTTGGGGATCACCACCGGGTTGCTCCACCGCTACGGCCCCGACTCGTTCGTCGGGCGGCTGGCCTCCACCTTGCAAAGCAGCACCGATACCACCTTTTACGTCCTGACCCTGTATTTTGGCTCGGTGGGCATTCGCAAGATGCGCTACGCCATGACCGTGGCCCTACTGGGCGACCTGGCCGGCTTCATCGCCGCCGTCTACATCTGCCACCGGCTGTTCGGCCCGTAACCACCCAGCCATGGGCGAAGCCGCCCAGCCTGGCGGGTCCGCAACGAGGGCTGCCTGGGCGGCCTTTCAGGCAACTTCCCGCAAAGGGATTGGAGAGAACGGGGCCCCCAGGGTCACGCAAACCGGGATTACGAATCGCCCTGGCCGGCGTAGCGGCGGAACAGGCGGTCGACGGTGATCGCCACCAGGAAGGCCACGGAGGTGGCAAAGATGGTCGGCCCCACGATTTCCGCCGGGTGAGTGGAGCCGGCCGCCACCCGGAGCGCGATCATGGTGGCCGGAACCAAATTGATCGAGGCCGTGTTGATGGCCAAGAAGGTAATCATGTCGCGTGAGGCCTGGTCCTTGCGAGGGTTGAGGGTTTGCAGCTCCTGCATCGCCTTGAGGCCAAAGGGGGTGGCGGCTCCGCCCATCCCCAGCATGTTGGCGGCCATGTTCATCAGCATGTTGCCCATCGCCGGGTGATCCGCCGGCACGCCGGGAAATAAGCGGGAGACCAGGGGAGCCATCAGCCGGGCCAGGCCCTGCATTAAGCCGGACGCCTCGGCGATCTTGGCCATGCCGAGCCAAAGGCTCATGATCCCGATGAAGCCGAAGGCCACCTCGACCGCCTTTTCGCTGCCGCTGACCACCGCCTGGGTCACTCCGCCGACATTGCCCTGCAGCGCGCTGGCGACGATGCCCCCCACCAACAACACCAGCCACACGGCGTTGACCATTTGCATGCCCCCTCTGGCCGTCTGGGGACAATATATGCCGACGCCCTCCGGCTAGGACCGGTTCATGCGGTTGCCGCCACCTCCAGGACGACGTTGTCGATCAGGCGGGCCTGACCCACCCAGGCCGCCAGGGCCAAGAGGTAGCGCCCCGGGACCAATTGCTCGGGGGCCGGCCGCAACTCGTCGGCGTCCACCAACTCCACGTACTCCGGCTCAATCCCCCGAGCCGCCAACGCCGTCTCGACCACGGACACCAGCGCCTGGCGTTCGCGTTCCCCTGCTCGAAACCGCTCCTCGGCCTCCCGCAAGGCGGCATAGAGGCCGGCCGCCTTGAGGCGTTCGTCCGCGCTGAGATACTCGTTGCGCGATGACATCGCCAGTCCGCTGGCCTCGCGCACGGTCGGGACCACCTCGATCGCCACCGGGAAGTTGAGATCGCGCACCAGCTTGCGCACGATCGCCACCTGCTGGCCATCTTTTTGCCCAAACACCGCCCAATCCGGCTCCACGATGTGGAAGAGTTTGGCCACCACGGTGGCCACTCCGTTGAAGTGGATCGGCCGAAACCGCCCGCACAGCACCTGCGCGATCCGGCCCATCTCCACGCGAGCCGTCTCCTCCCCGGCCGGATACATGACCGCTTCGCTGGGCGCAAACACCACATCCACGCCCATCGCCTGAGCGGCTTGCAGATCGGCCTCCAACCGGCGCGGATAGCGGGAGAGGTCTTCGTGAGGCCCGAACTGGAGCGGATTGACAAAGATGCTAACCACCGTGCGGGACGCCAATTCCCGCGCCCGCCGCATCAAGGCCAGGTGCCCGGCGTGAAAGGCCCCCATGGTGGGAACCAAGGCCACCGTTTCGCCCTGGCGATGCCACCGGCGCGAACCCTCGCGCATGGCTTCAATCTCGGTAATCAGCTCCACCGCTCTCCCCCTCTGCGCCTCGCAACGCCTGTTCAACCCATAGCTGCCATTGTCGCAACGGAAGGGCCCCCGCCAGGACCGCGGTCCCACCGGCGTGGATGACCACCGTGGTAGGGACTACCTCCACCCCAAAGCGCTCCGCCCAACTCGGCACCGCCGAAGCGTCTACTCCCACCACCTCAAACCGCCGTCCTGCCAGCGCCCACCGCTGGGCCGCCCGCAAGATCCGCGAGCACTCCGGGCAGGTCGGCGTCGAAAAGACCAGGATCCGCCCCACTCGCTCGACCTGGATGGGCTTGGTCCTCCCGGCCTCCCGCAGCCCTCCCAGCAAGCCCTGAAACTGATATCCGGCTACCGATCCATAGAAGGAGAGCCCCGTAGGCTCTCCGGAGGCGTAGGATACCTCCAGCCGCGGCGGGCCTCCATCCTCTCGCCACTCCCAAACCAGGTCTTGGGCTCGGGCCCGGCAAAGCCCCGCGGCCACCTCGCGCAACTGTTGGACAAAGGGGTCACCTGCTTGCCCCCACACCGACAACCGCAGCCGGTACGGCAACCGTCCCAACAGCCGGGCCAGCTGGCGCGTGGCGCGGGGCGAAAACATCTCCGCGACGCGGGTCAATCCATACTCGGCGCCGGGCCTGCTGCCATTTCTTGCATCCAGGCCACCATTCCTCCTTGCAGCACCCACAGGCGCTGAAACTTTCGCCGACGCAGGATGTGAAAGGCCTGCATGGCCCGGTACCCGGTCCGGCAGACCAGCACCACGTCATCCTCAGGGGAGAGCCGGTGGACTTCTGCACGCAGCCGCCCCAGGGGAATCGACAGGCTGCCCTCGATGTGGCCCTGCGCCCACTCGTCCTCCGTACGCACATCCACCACCCGCAGCGACGGGTTCTGCCGCAGACGAGCGCGCAGGGCGGCGGCGGTAATCCGGCGCACCCCGAAGATCGGGCGCACCTGCCAGGCGACCAGCCACACGGCCAGGATCCCAAAGATCAGGTTGGTTACGGTCATGGCGTTCTCCAAGCTTTCTCGACCCGGCTTGCTGCTAGCCGTTAACGCTTCCGCATGCCGGCCAGCGCCTCGGACCACCGCCACAGCTCTTCCAACATCAGCTGGGCGGCTTGTTCCAGAGGCTCACTGCCTAGAAACCGGCCCTCTTCGTCTAGAAACTGCTGGACAAACGGGATGACTACCGCCTCTGGGATGGGCATCATCTTCAGAGTGGTGACCACCTGCTTTAACATCTGGACGGCTCGGGTTCCTCCCGAAACCCCGCCGTAACTGACGAAGCCAACCGGTTTGTACTGCCACTCCCGGTGCAAGAAGTCGATGGCGTTTTTAATCGGTGCACTGTACCCGTAATTGTACTCTGGAACCACCATGGCGAAGGCATCCGCCTGTTCCACCTGGCGGCTCCACTCTTTGGTGTGCCCGTGAAGATACTGTCCTAGGCGCGGATGGTTCGGCTCGTCGAGCATCGGCAAGCGAATCTCCGCCAAGTCGGCAAATCCGACCGCGAATTTGCCGTGGCGCTGGGCCAGCTCTCGAAACCACTCGGCCACCGGCAAACCGACCCGGCCAGGCCGAGTACTGCCGACGATGATTAACAGTGTAGGCTGCAAACGCGTCCCCCTCTCTGGCTATCAGCCTACCCAACCCTGCCCGATTCGTCTAGTCGGGGGAAGGCGCCTGGCTCCCCAGCCGCCGGCGGACCGCCAAAAACTCTTCGCCCAGCCGGTCCAAGGCGGCCCGACTGCGCTCGCGGTCCGACTCCCAAAAGAAGATGTCCAGGAGCCTGGATTGGAAGCTTCCCCGCCGTTCCAGGTGGCGGATGATCACGTCCAGGTCGCCGACCACCTGGCGGAACAGGTCGATCTTCTCGTGGAGCAGGCGGAGAATATCCTCTTCGATGGTGTCTACGGCATAGAAGTTGAAAATATCCACCGGACGAGTCTGCCCAATGCGGTGCAGCCGGCCGATCCGCTGCTCGATCCGCATCGGGTTCCAAGGCAGGTCAAAATTGACCAGACGGTGGCAAAACTGCAGGTTTAACCCTTGCCCTCCCGCTTCTGTGGACAACAGCACCCCTCCTTCCGCCCTGAACCACTCGATCAGCGCCTTGCGGGCGCGGGGAGTGAGGCTGCCGTCGAACACCCGGGCGGGGATGCCCACGGCTTCCAGCGCCTCCGCCAGAGCCTGGCAACTCGCCCGATATTCGCTGAAGATGAGCAGCGGCTCGCGGACCGCAGCCGCCAGCTCGATCACCGCCGTCACCTTTCGGGGCCGTTGAATCGAGCGAGCCAGCCGTAACAGCGGCTGCAGACGGTCGCCTAGCCACTCTTGTCGGGCCAAGGTGGGGATCAAGGCGGCTGGGCTGGAGCACAGTTCCCGCTGCATCGCGATCAGCGGCAGGAGGGTCTGGTCCCGGTCCAGCCGCCGGTGGTACTCGTGGCGCAGGGCCTCGGTCAACCGCTCGTAGAGCTCGCGTTCCTCGGGTGAGAGCTCCACCGGACACAACTCTACCTGGCGGGGCGGAAGGTTAAGCCCAACCGCCACCCGCCGATTTCGCACCATCACCGTCCCCAGCAGGCGACGCAACTGGCGGACGGTCTTGGGGGTTCGAGTCTCGAGAATAAATTGGCGGTAGAACTTGAGATACGAACCGAAGGCCCCTGGCTTGACCAGGTTGACCAGGTTGTAGAGCTCGGTGAGGCGATTTTCCATCGGCGTGGCGGTCAGCAAGAGCAGGTGGCGCCGCCACAGGCTGGCCACCAGCCGGTAGTTTTGCGTCTCGGGGTTCTTGAGGTGGTGGGCTTCGTCGACCACCACCATGTCCCACCATACGCATTGCAGCTGTTCGCACAACGGGGAGCGTTTGGCGGCGTCGATCGAATAAATCCAGAGCCACCCCGAGTCGCGCGCCGAGCGTTGGGGGGAAAAGCCGAATTTGCTGGTCAGCTCTTCCACCCATTGGTTGAGCAAGCCGGCGGGGACCAGGATCAGGGCGTTGTCGACCAGCCCCCGGGCCTTCATTTCCGCCAGGATGATGCCGGTCTCCACCGTCTTGCCCAGCCCGACCTCGTCGGCCAGGATGCCGGAGCCGCCCAGGCGTTCGATCACCCGTAAAGCGGTCTCAAACTGGTATGGGTGGACCTTGAGCGTTCCTTCGCCAATCCAGGTCTCCAGGTACGGCCAGGAGACCAGGCGCATCGCCCAATTCTGGCCCTCCTTAGGCCAGCTCGCCTCCGCTTCCCGCGCTTCCACCGTCAACGCCCCCCTACCGGACGCCCGCCCAAGGCGCCATTCAACTTGGCCAATAAATTCACCGGTTCGGGGCGGGCCGGAAAGTAGCCGGCCCGCTCGGACGCCTGAGCCAGGACCGTGCTCAGCGTCCAGAACTGCGGGTCTTTCCCCAGTTCATGGCGTCCAATCGGGGTGGACACGGTGGCGCGGCTGGTCGCCCGGAGGCTAAACACCCCCGCCATGGTCCGCGTCCCGGCGTTTTGCAGGTAATCGAGATAGACCCGACCTTGCCGTCGGACCACGCTGCGTTCCACCGTAAGTAGGCGGGAAAACCGCTGGGCGACGGCGGTAGCCAACTCCCCCAGCGCCCGGGTCACCGCCTCGGCCGGGGTCGGGGCGATCGCCACGAAGAGATGCAATCCCCGCTTGCCGGAGGTCTTGAGGTAGACCGCGACTTTCAGCTGGTCGAACAGCCGCAACAAAATGGCCGCCGCCTCCGCCACCTGCGCCCAGCTGGCCGGAGGATCGGGGTCGAGGTCGATCACCGCCCAGTCGTGAAGCCGCGGGGCGTCACGTTGTCCCAAGGGGACGTGAAACTCAATCGCGCCCCGGGCGGCCCAGTAGACCAGGTCCTCGGCGGAGTCGATGGCGATGGGTTGGGCGGGGTCGAGGCGGGGGTCATGGCGTTGATAAAAATGGGGGCCTTGGAGCCCGTGCGGCCAGCGCACTAGGGTAATCGCCCGATTGCGCCAGCGCGGCAGGATCCACTGGCTCATCGCCTCGTAGTAGGCCACCATCTGCTCCCGGGTGATCGCGGCTTCCGGAAAGATCACCCGGGTCGGGTGGGGAATCGCAACCCTCATGGCCGCCGCCCCAAGACCCGGGGATGGCGCAGCCGACCCTCGGCGCTCGTCCCCCGATATCCCAACAGCACCCAGCGGGGGGCCGCTGCCTCCTGGTCCGGAACAAAAATGCGAGCGGCCAGCCTCCCTTGGTCGTCCCTTGCCAGCCACCACCACCCGCCTCCTTCGCGCCGCTCCACCTGCTCCACCGCAAACCAGTCCGTCTTCAAGGCCAGGATCTTCCGCCAACTCGGGCTGCGCTGGCCAGGCCGATAAGGGCTGTCGAGGCGCTTGGCCATCATCCCCTCCAGCTGCTCCCGCTGCACCCAGGGCCACAGCGCCGTGCCCTGGCCCACCAAGCCCGGGCTGACCCGCACCCCGGCTATCGGGTCGCGGAGACTTTGCCGCAGCCGTTCTTGGCGCTGAGCCAGCGGCCAGTCGAGGAACCACCGGCCTTGCCCGTACAAGCAGTCGAACAAGGCAAGGGTCAGGCGCTGTCCGGTGGCGGGGAGCGAACCCCAGGTGGAGCGGTGCTCCCCGATGAGTTCCCCATCCCAGATCCAGCCGGCGGGAAGGGAGGCCAGCAACGGTCCTAACCCGGGAAAGCGGGAGACCAAGTCGGTACCGCGGCGAGAGAAGGCCTTGGGCCGATCTACGGTGTTGACGATGGCCCGAAATCCGTCCCACTTGACCTCAAACCACCAATTCGGGTCGTCGAACGGCTGGGGATAGGGCGTGGCCAGCATAGGAGCCAGGAATCCCCGAGCGTGATCATCGGCCACTGCCGCTCGCCCTCCTGCCGCGAGCCCGCCTGGTCGGGGCTTGGGCCTGACGGGTCGCTTTTAAAGACTGCTCCAGCCTATCCAGCAACTCGGCCACCGGCGTGCCGAGCTCAGCGGCCTGTGGCGGCCGCACCACCCCCTGCTGCCGCTGTTCCTCCACCCGGCGCAGCCATTCCGCCCGTTCGCGGTTCAGATAGGCCTCGGGGCGAAACGGAGTCTGCATGGCCTGAACCAGTTGAACGGCCATCGCCTCTTCGCGCTCCTCCAGCCTGACTTCCAACTCGCCAAAATGCGCCCCCTCCTGGCGAACGCTCTCCGGATAATGCAGGCCCTGCAGCACCAAGGTGAGGTTGGCCAACGGGCGCACCACCGCAAGCTCGGTGCGGGTGCGCAACCGCACCTGGGCCACCGCCCAAAGCCCGGTGGAGTGCATGGCCGCCGCCAACAGCCGGTAGGGCTTGGCCCCGCCTTGTCCAGGCTTGACCCAGTAGGCGCTCTTGTACAACATGGGGTCGATTTCCGCCGCCGGGTGGAAGCTTAGGATCGATACCGCCCGCTCTGCGGTCGCCGGTTCGGGCGGCTCGACCACCACGTAGCCGCCAGGCTCGACTTCGACCGCCTTTTCCAACTCCTCCAAAGCCACCGGACGTTGACAATGCGGACACCACTTCTGGTACTGAATCCGACTGTGGCACAGACGGTGGAGCCAGTGCGTGGCCGTCTTCTCCTCTTCGATGGCCTTGAACAACTGAATCGGGATGGCCACCAGGCCAAAGCCCAGGATGCCGGTGAAGAACGGCCGCACGCGGGTCCACCTCCTGCCTTTAGCCTGTCAATCCGTGCCCAAGCTCAGCCCGGCAATCTTGCCTTATGGCGGAACCCGCTGCCAGGGCAAACAAAAACCGCCTTGTCTACAAGCACAAGGCGGCCGTTGACAACCCGACTCTGGACCCAATAGGTACCGACTCGACCTAATGGGAGGTTCCGTCCTCCCGCAGGGCCGGCGCGGGCTGGGCGGAGTTGCTGCGCAGTTTGGCAACCAAGTCTTGAATTTGGTCCAGCAGTTGCGGCGCGGTATTCATCAAGCTTTCCACCAGGTCCCCCCGATCCACCGACAACAGGCGGATGGAGTCGCCCTTGACCACCAAAAAGCCCACCGGGTGTACGGTGACCCCGGCCCCGCTGCCGCCTCCAAAGGGATGGGGATCAGCCGCGGGGGACTTGCTGAAGTACTCGCCACCCCCGGCGGCAAAGCCGAAGGAGACGCGAGAGATGGGAATGATCGTCCCGCCGTCCCGAGTCTCGACGGCCTGGCCGACCACGGTATTGACGTCGATCATGCCCTTGATCGATTCCATGGCGGTACGCATCAGCCCCTCGATCGGGTGCTCGGAGAGGGCGTGACCGGTCGGTACCGGTCGCTGCCCTGGAGGGCTGGTATAGGATTCTGCCATCGGGTGCCTCCTATCGTCAATCTCTAGCTCATCCTGCCTCGGCCGGCGCTTTGAGCTCGCAGCTCCTGGGGCGGACGTGGAGTGGCGCAAAAATAGCCACCTTCGCCCTTGCCGTTAGCTTTGCCGCAATGGGGGCCGCTTAATCCTGGGCCCGGCGGCGGGAGTAGCCGGTCCACCCGGTGCCCAGGTGGCCCACGCCGCCGAAGCCGCCCATCCCAGGGCCACCCCCCAGGCCTTGAGCAGCCGCCACCCAGCAAAGCCAAACTCCGCCTGGACCTCGGCCCGGACCCCGCCCCCGCTCCAAGCCGGGCAGACCACGGCACAGCACTCCCTCGGAGGGTCCGGCATCGCCAGCGCCGCCAAGGCGGCGCCCACTGCCCAAATCAGGCCGACCAACCAGGCGGTTTGGGCGGGCTCGCCTTCTCCCACCTCGACCCAACTGGCCCAAGAGCGCGCCTGAGCAAGCCGGAACAGGGCCAGGATTTTGACCATGGGCGAAGGCTGGGGGCGCCGCGGCCGGGCCGGGGACGGGGGAGCCCACTGGATGGCCCCCTGCCACTGCCAACGGTGAGCCACCGGAAGCCAGTCCGAGCGCACCTGCAGTTGCACCTGGTACCGCCATCCGGCCAAGATCACGGCTTGAATTCGAGCTCCGATCGGCGCCAACGCCGCAAACCCGAGCCCAGCGAACAGCAGGCCCAGCCCCGCCGCCGCCCACCCGTTCACCGCCACCGCCCCTTTTTCCCCCTCTTCCTCATTAAGGATGGCCCAGTAGCGCCTGCTCTAGACCCCGGAGCGGCCAGAAAAAACCCGCGAGCGCCTGAAGGTCAGGCACCCGCGGGTATCCCGACGGCCTTGGCCGCCCTTAGAGCTCCAACTCCTTGCCCTTGGTCTCCGGCAAAAACCCGATCGCCGCCAAACCAATCACGTAGATCAACCCGATGATGGTCGCGGCCTTGGCGTATCCGTGAAAGGCCGCGATCAGCTGGCCGGCCACCAGGACCGAGACCACGGTAAAAAAGCGGGTGAAATTGAAGATGAACCCAGAGCCCGTGGTCCGAGCCCGGGTGGGGTAGAGTTCCGGGAGGTAGATGGTCATCCAACTGAACTGGCCCAGGGTAAAATAGCCGGCGATGGCGGCAAACACGATCAGGCGGCCCAATCCGCCGGTCGACCCGAGGTAGAAGAAGGCGGGAATCGACAACAGGGCCAGGAACTGTACCAACGCAATCGCCTTCTTCCGGCCCAGTCCGTCCGCCAACGGGGCGAAGGTGATATAACCCACGATGGCAGCCAGGTTGAAGATGATGCCGGTATAGGCGCCCCAGAGTGGCGCGGTCTTGAGGTGGAGCTGGGTGGCATGGGCGATCATCGCCGCCGGCATCCAGGTGGAAGCACCCCAGTACCCCACCGTGGTGGCGGTTCCCACCGCCAGCGCCAGCAGGGTGCGCCGACGAATCTCCGGGTCTACGAACAGATAGGCCAAGGTAAACGTATCCTCGTGGGTCTGTTCACGCAAGCGGCCTTCGCGCCGCAGCCGCGCCACCTCCCGCCGGTGCCGGTCCGCCTCCTCCCAGCGGGCCGATTCCGGCATGTCGCGCCGAAGCCACAAGGTGACCAAGGCCGGCAAGACCCCGATGTAGAAGACCCAGCGCCAACCTTGTGGCGTGTGCAGCGCGGCCAAGGCCACCGCCGCGGCCAACACCGCCCCCACTCCGAAGCCCGATTGCAACAACACCAAGCCCATGGTCCGCGCTCGCTTGGGCCAGGTCTCGAAAATCATCGCGGTGCCGGTCCCCCACTCCGAGCCAATCCCAAACCCGGTGAGGAATCGAAACACCGCCATCCATTGCCACGACGTGGCAAATCCGGTCAGCGCGGTGAAGATCGCGTAGGTAAGAATGGCATAAATCATGGCCCGCTTGCGCCCCACGTAGTCCGCGACCACACCTCCCAGAATGCCACCGACCCCCCATCCCAGCAGGGCGGCGGCCACCACCAAGGAGGCATAGACAGGAGCGAGGTGGACCGCGGTCCGAGGTAACAATGAGGAGACTGCAGGAATCAGGACCACGGTCAGGGCGGTGGCCTCGTATCCGTCGAAGGTCCAGCCCAGCATGGCCAAAAACCAAGTCCGCCAGTCGCGACGCCCCACGGCCTGCCACCAGGGTCCAGCCGCGGCCTGCAACGGCACCTGTTCGTTCATCCGGCTCCAGGGGAGAAATCGGCTTGCCCGATCCCTTCCCCTCCCTCCTTCCTGAACATCGTCGAAGTTTCCAAACCCTGATGCGAGAGTTCTTTCTGTCCCCTCTTCCCTGCGTTCGCCGCTTGCCTAAGCTTACGCCCTTGCGAACGTTCAAAGTCGTCTGCATTAATTCTGGGGACACTGCAATTGTACCGGAATCCACCGGTCCGTCAAACTGCAGGACCCGCATCCTCCCAAATTTCCGGCAATCCCTGCATAGGTTTGCGTCTCGTCGTCCCGGGTCGCTATCCTGAAAACAGACCAGAGGGTTTTAAACTTTCGCGCCGCGTCCCCGAGCTTGGAGGTGGAAGGGATGGAAGGCCGAGGGTGGGAGGAACTGGCCGCTTGGGCGGCCACGTTGTCGGACGGCTTGCTCTTAACCGACCCGGCCGAGCGCATCCTGTACGCCAACCCCGCCTTTGAGGCCTTGTCGGGCTGGTCCAAGCAGGCCTTGCTCGGCCACACCCCGCGCCTTTTGCAGGCCCCGGAGAGCGACCGCCAAGCCTTGTCGACGGTCCATCACGCGGTGGCCGACGCCCGCCCTTGTTGTGTCGAGGTGCTAAATCGGCGCCCAGATGGCAGCCGGTTTTGGAACCAATTTTCCCTGACCCCCTTGCGCGACCCGCAAGGCCAACTCATCGGATGGCTCAGCCTGCACCGCGACGTGACCGCATACAAGACCGCCCTGGAGGAACGCCAACAGGCCCACGAGCGGCTTCGGGTGATGGCGCTCTTCTATCACGCGTTGGCGGAGACCCGGCAGTGGCTGCGCCAGACCGACCACGAGGCCCCAGAGGTCTTAAGCGAGTGGTGCGACCGCTTGGTGCACTGGGTGGAAGCTCGCCTGGCCTTCGTCGGACGGCTGGAGGTGGGCAGTCGGGCGGTCCGAGTGGTCGCCGCCGCCGGCCCGGCGCTAGGCTACCTAGATGGGCTGATCATCACCGACGACCCGGAGCGCCCAGAGGGCCGAGGGCCGGCCGGACACGCCCTGCGGACACTCTCCACCGCCTCCATGGCCATCGCCAACCCTGCCTTTGCCCCTTGGCGCCAGCGGGCGGAAGCCTATGGGATCGGCGCCGCGCTGGCCTCGGCGGCAGCCTTGGGCAACGGCGCCCGGGTGGTACTGGGGCTGTATCGCCCGGCCGGCCAACCCGAGTTGCGCGAGCTGGAGGAGCTGATGGCCCGGTTGGTCCGCGAGGTCGCCGACTTCTTTGATCGCGCGGCCCAAGCCGAGGTCCTGCGCCGATTTGAGCAATATCGCGAGGCCTATCGGGTCATCCAAAACCAGCTGTTGGAGGCCGAAGAATCCGAGGAGATTTTCACCTTGCTGGTGGAGACCTTGGCCCGATCCACCGACGCCCAGTTCGCCGACGTGCTCATCCCCCATCGCACCCAACCGGTCCTGCAGCGCATCCGCGCCGCCGGCCCCCTGGCCCACTGGATTGGCCGCTTTCCGCCGGCGCCCTTGGCGCTTCCCCCGGAGGGCACACCCATTCCCCTCCCGACCCGGGTCTGGCACAGCGCCCAGCCGGTGATCATCCGCTATCCTGGCTTTGATCCGTCGCTTCCCGCTTTGTGGCATCAGCCCCCGCTATCCGAGCTGGGAGTGGTCAGCGGGTGGGCCGTGCCACAGGCGCACCAGAGCACGCCGGCGGCGGTGGTCTCGATCGGGGCCCGCGACCCCGACACCTTTACCCCGGAACTGCGCCAACTGATTGCGGAAATCGTGCGTTCGGCGGCTTTGGCCTTGGGCAAGGCCGCTCATCGCCGACAGGTGGAGCGGCTGCAGCGGTATCAGCGGGCGGCCTTGCAGGCGCAGCACGAGTTTTTGCAACTGCCCGACGCCCTGTCGCTGTACCGGCAGGTGGTCACCCTCCTGACCCAGGAGACGGATTGTCTCGGCGCCTACGTGGTGACGCCCAACCCGGACCATCCCCGGCTGCGGATGGCGGCGGTCAGCGCCCGCGACGAGAGCCTGGCCAACGCCCTCATCAGCCTTACCCCGTCCCAGGATCCGGACGATCCGGTTTGGGGCGATCTGATTTGCAGCCGGGCCTTTCGCACCGGCCAGGCGATGGGCCCGGAGTCGCCATTGCAGAGTTTGGCCCTCCACCATCTGATTACCCGCGACCCGCGTTGGGCCGCGCTGGAGGCGGTAGCGGCCTGGCCGGTCAGCTTGCGCGGCGCGGTCAAGCCGGAGGCGGTGCTGACCATCCTGTCCGACGACCGCGACTACTTTACGCCGGCCTTGATGCAGTTGCTGCGCCAACTGGTGGAAAGCCTGCGGCTGGCCCTGGAGCAGCAGCGCACCCAGCAGGAGATGGCGCTGTGGGCGCAGCGCGACCCGTTGACGGGACTGCCGAATCGGCGGGGCCTGGACGCCTACCTGGAGTCGGCCCTGGCACGGGCGCACGAACAGGGACAGCGCCTGGCGGTCTGCCTGTTAGACCTTGACGACTTCAAGCCGGTCAACGACTCCTACGGCCACGCCGCCGGCGACTCGGTGCTACAGGCAGTGGCCAACCGGCTGCGCGAGGCGCTTGGGCCCAAGGACTTCGTGGCCCGCTTGGGCGGAGACGAATTTGTGCTGATCTGCGAAGAATTGCGAGGCGATGCGCTGCAGCGGACGATGCGCAGCGTGGCGGAAAACCTGGCCCGCCCTTACCGGGAGCTTCCCGGGGTGATGCTGCACGCCAGCTTAGGGGTGGCCCTGTATCCCGACCACGGGCGACGGCCCCAAGACCTGCTGCGCCACGCCGACCAAGCCCTCTACCAGGTCAAGGCCCACAAGCGCCAGCGCCAGCACTTCTGGTCGCTCTACGGTTCGGAAATCGAGCCGGGTTGGTCGCCGGGGTGAGGTCTGCTCGCGGTCGAAGGTTCCGCCGCGGTGGGCAAGGGCGGCAGCTCTTCCAGCCGATCCAGGCCAAACTCGGCCAAAAACCGCGGGGTGGTACCGTACAGGATCGGCCGGCCAGGCACCTCTTTTCGCCCTACCTCTTCGATCAGCCCCCGCTGCAGCAGCGTCTCCAAGGTGCGCTCACAGCTCACCCCGCGCAGGGCCTCGATCTCCAGCCGGGTCACCGGTTGGCGGTAGGCCACCACCGCCAAAGTCTCCCAGGCCCCGTGGGACAGCGGCTCCGGCCGGCCCGTGGTCAACGCCTGCTCCACCGCCGCATGGAAGTCCGGGCGGGTGGTCATCCAGAAGCCCCCCGCCACCCGCACCACCTCCAGCGCGTGGTCGGCCAAGCGCTGGTTTAAGGCGTCGACCAAGGCCTCCACCGCCTCCCGGGACATCCCGCCCAACCACTGCGCGAGCTGCTCCCAGGGAACCGGCTCCCCGTGGACGAACAACAGCGCCTCCAGCTGCAGCACCCGTTCAGGATTGCCCCCGCTCAACCCGCCTCACCTCCAAAGGCTGCCACGGATCGCCCTGAGCGAGTTCGACTTCGCCCTCCGCCCACAAGGTCAAAAGGGCCACAAACCACGCCACCACCTCGTCCCGCCCGCCTAGGCCGGGCCAGGGAAATGGAAAGGAGCCTCGTTCCGCCAAGCGCCGTCGCAGCGCGTTTAACCGCTCCTCCGGCGCCTGCCCCAGGCGCAGCCGCACCACCGGGCGGGGCCGAGCCCGCCGAGGCGCCACCGGCCAACTTTGGCCTAGACGTGCCACGTCCGCCCCCAACAGCTTGGGGAATCGGGGCAAGGGCAAGGTGCCGGGCCGCCCGTGGCGCCGCGCCGCCTCTTCCTTCCGCGCCTGGAGTCGGCGGACCGCCTCGGCCACCCAGCCGGGGTCGACCTCCGGGGCCGATGGCGATGCCGGCGCGGGTTCTGGCCGGGGAAGCAGCCACTCCGCCTTTTTTCGAATCACCCAGGCCGTCAACGAGACTTCATCGCCGGGGGCCAACAGGTCTTCGGCCCGCCGCCAGTGGTGGGCCAAGCCGACCACCAACGGGTGGACTTCCAAGGCGCGCGCCTGATCCGGCTTGCGTTTTAGGGTTTCGGCGACCTGCCAAAGGCCCTGGTCCGGGGTGAACTCGCCCTCTTCCAGGGTGGGCAGGGAGTGCAGCCGGCGCTCGGCCACCTCGGTTCCCCTATCCGCCCACCGACGGTTGGGTTTCGCTCATCAGGCGCATCGGGTCGAGGGCCATCGCCTCGCGCACCCCCTGCATGGTCGCCTCCGCCTCCTTGCGGGCCTGCGTCGCCCCATGGTGGAGGATCTCCCCAACGGTCTGGGCATGGCGGCTCCAGTAGTCCCGGCGTTCGCGGATGGGGTCGAGCGCCTGATTGATCGCGCCGCTCAGCAGGGCCTTGCAGTCGACGCAGCCCAGCGTCGCTCCCCGACAGCCCTCCTCGACCTCGGCCACCGTGGCCGGAGCCGAAAACACGCGATGCAAGGCAAAGACCGGGCACACCTCGGGATGGCCGGGGTCGCGCCGGCGAACCCGGGCCGGGTCGGTGACCATGGTGGCCACCTTGCTGCGCACCGCCTCCGGCGTCTCTCGCAAGGACAGGGTGTTGCCGTAACTCTTGCTCATCTTGCGCCCGTCCAGCCCCGGCAACACTTTGGCCTCGGTCAACAGCGGCTCGGGCTCGACCAGGCGGGCCCGGGGGTACAGCCCATTAAACCGGCGCACCACCTCCCGGCTCAACTCCAAGTGAGGCACCTGGTCGAGTCCCACCGGCACCCAACGGGCTCGATACAGCGCGATATCTGCGGTCTGCAGCACCGGGTAGCCCAAAAATCCGTAGCTGTGAATCTCGCGCTGGGCCAATTCCTTCAGCTTCTCTTTGTAGCTGGGGACCCGCTCCAGCCACCCCAGCGGGGTGACCATCCCCAACAACAAGGCCAGTTCGGCGTGCTGGGAGACCCAGGACTGGGGAAAGATCACCGAGCGTTCCGGATCCAGGCCGGCCGCCAGCCAGTCGATCACCATCTCCCGGGTAAGAGCCGGCAGTTCCTCGGTGTGTTGATACAAGGTCGTCAGGGCATGCCAGTCCGCGACCATGAAGAAGCACCGGTAGCGGTCCTGCAACTGCACCCAATTGACCAGGGCCCCCTGCCAGTTGCCGAGATGAAGCACTCCCGAGGGCTGCATCCCGGATAGCACACGTTGTTCTCCCGCGTCCACGCTCTCCCCACCTCTACGTCAAACTGACCAGCCAATTGACCACGCTCTGGCGCACCGGGACCATGATCCACTGAAAGATCGGCGTAAACAACAGCAGGGCCAACAAGATCCAGATCCCATACGGTTCTAACCGATTGTACCGCGCGGCCCACCTCGGAGGCAAAATACCCGCCACCACCCGGGAGCCGTCGAGCGGCGGGATGGGAATCAGGTTAAAGAGGCCAAAGGCGACGTTGAGGACCACCATCTCGCCGACGATCCGCAAGACCCAAACCCCGATCCCGTTCCCGGTGACAAACCCCGGCAGGCGGCCCAACCCGGCCACCACCAAGGCCGCCACCCAGGCCACCACGAAATTGGCGGCAGGGCCGGCCGCCCCGGTCAACATCAGGTCTCGCCGCGGGCGGCGAAAGTAGCGGACGTCCACCGGCATCGGTTTGGCCCAGCCAAATCCGAAGAACAAGAGCGCCAACAGGCCCACCCAATCAATGTGGGCCCACGGCTCCGGCGACAGGCGCCCGGCCCGGGCCGGGCTGGGGTCGCCCAACAGGTTGGCCACCCAGCCATGGGCGTATTCGTGAAAGCTAATGGCCACCAGGACTGCTGGAATGGCCAATAGGACCTCTTGCCAGGTCGCCCCTAACAGCACCGCCCTGGGCCTCCTTTACGCCGGCTTATCCGTTCGCCCCGCGCTCCCAACGTTCCCAAGCGCCATCGAGGCGATACAGGTCTTCCCACCGTTCCCGCTGCACCCAAACCTTGGCCTCCCCCTGGTGCACGGCCACCACCGCCGGCCGGGGCACTCGGTTGTAGTTGGAGGCCATGGCATAGTTGTACGCTCCGGTGACCAAAACCGCCACCAAGTCGCCGACCTCAAGGTCAGCCGGCCATCGGGCCTCTGGGATCAAGATGTCGCCGCTTTCACAATACCGCCCGGCCAAGGCCCCGACGAACCCGTCGGCTCCGGGCGCCTTGCCATCCACCACCGCCTGATAGGCGGCCTGGTACAAAGCCGGCCGAATGTTGTCGCCCATCCCCCCGTCCACGGCCACGTAACGTTTGCCGGACGGCACCCGTTTGATCGCCCCCACCCGGTAGAGGGTTACGCCGGCCTCGGCCACCACCGAGCGCCCGGGCTCCATCAAGACCTGGGGCGCCGCCATCCCGGCAGGGGTGTACTCGGCGATGACCTGCCGCATTCCTTCCACCACCGTCTCCAAGGCAGGAGGATCGTCCTCGGCCGTGTACCGCACGCCCAATCCCCCGCCTACATCCAAGATTTCCGGCCAGAACCCGTGGGTGCTCAACGTAACCCGACTGAATGAGAGCAAGCGTTCCAGATTGGCCAAAAACGGCGCGATCTCTAATATCTGAGAGCCGATGTGGGCGTGAAACCCCACCAGCTGGATCCCGGGCAAGGCCAGGGCCCGGGCCACCGCCTCTTCGGCAATCCCCTCGCTCATCGCCAGGCCAAACTTGGTGTCGAACTGGCCGGTGCGGATAAAGGCGTGGGTGTGGGCCTCAATTCCGGGGGTCAGGCGCAGCACCACCCGGGCCTGGGTGCCGAAATGGCTGGCCGCGCGGCTGAGCGCCTCGAGCTCGTCCAGGCTGTCCACGCCCCACAGCCCCACCCCGACCTCCAGTCCATACGCGATCTCCTCCGGGGTTTTGACATTGCCGTGAAAGATCGCCCGTTCGGGGCGAAATCCCCCGGCTACCGCGGTGGCCAACTCGCCTCCGGAGACGACATCGAGGCCTATCCCCAGATCCTCGAGAAGCCCGGCCATGGCCCGGCACAAGAAGGCTTTGCCGGCGAAGTAGGGCAGTCCGGGCGGGTCTAGCGTCGCCAAGGCTGCGCGATAGCGGGTCAAGCGATCGGCCAAGGTGGCATAGTCCATCACGTACAGCGGGGTGCCAAACCGCTCCGCCAAATCGCGAATGGGGATGCCGCCGATCGAAATCTGGTGGGAATCGTCCTGGTTCCAGGTAATCGGAAACAATCCTCCGCCCTCCCTCATCGGCTCCAAACGGCCGATAGCGCCTTTTTCGGCGCCTAAGCCTCTTCAGCCTAACATTATAGAAAGCGGGCGGTCAATTGGAAGGCAAGATTCCTTCCCGCGGGGAAACAGGAGGGAGGGCTTAAAACCTCCCATTGCTTTAGGGAATACTTGACATAGACCTGGGACCAGTTCTATTATTCTTACATAAGTGAAGTCCGGTATTGGGAGAGGAGGGAAGGGCATGTTCGCGGTGATTCCGTCGATCCCAGTGGCCCATGGGCGAATCGCCGGGGTGGGCTCGGAGCCCGTTCCCCGCAACCCCCTCGCCGTCGCCTGGTCGTGGATCGCGGCCGGAGCTCGGCGCCTGCATTTGGAGGAGGTGGCGCCCCGGACACCCCCCGCCACCGTCCCCGCCCTGCTCCTCGGATGCGCCCGCGGGCAGGCCGCCATCCAAGTCGGCGGGGGAATCTACACTCCCCAGCAAGCGCGACAGCTGGTCGGCCTGGGCGCCGAGGCCTTGGTCCTCCGGAGCGCGCTGTACCGCCCCCGCCAACTGGAGGCGATCGCCGGCGCAGTCGGCCCCCATCGGTTGATCATCGCCCCGGGAATCGAGGAGCCCGATCCTGAGGCGGTGCTCCAACGCGCCTGGGGCCTCGGGGTGCGCGACCTCTGGCTTCCCTCCCATCCCCTGTGGGACCGCCGATTGGAGCCACTGCTGGCCCGAGGTTGGACCATTTGGATCGGCGGGGGGGTGACCAGTGTGGAGGCGGTCTTGCGCTACCGGGCGGCCGGAGTGCGGGGGGTGGTCATTGGCCGAGCCTTGTACCAAAAGACCTTTGACCTGCAACAGGTCAAGACCGCGCTGGCGGCCGCAGCCGGCGGCGAACGCTAGGCTACTCCCGCGGACCCGGCCGCCGATGGGTGCGGTCTTGAGGGAGGGTTAGCGAAGGACGCATGTACTTCCAGTTCAACGGCTTTCGGACCAACGCGGCCGCCAACTCCGATAAGTGCATGGGCAACAGCGGCCACAGGTACGGAATGTCCAACGAGGTGGTGCGGATCAAGATCAAGAAGGGCAGGAGCAGCCCGGCGGCAAACCCGGCCCAGACCGCGTGCAGCGCGATCCCGACGCCCGTCAGCCCCAACAGGACCAGCCGCATCACTCGCACCGACATGCCGAAGTCTAGGTCCGGCGCGGCAAAGGTCCCCACCGCGGCAATGGTGACGTAGACCAAGGCCTCGGCGTCGATCAGGTTGGCCTTGACGGCGATGTCGCCCAGGAGGATGGCCCCAAAAAACCCCATGGCTTGAGTCAGCGGGTCTGGGCTGAAGGTCAGGGCCAGGCGCAAGAGGTCGACCCCGAACTCCAAGCCTGCGATCTGCCAAAAGAGGGGAATTTGGTTGACCTGCGGCCGGGTCAAGACCCCCCACCCGTCTCCAAACCGCACCCCGGAGGCCAAAAGCGCCAGCCACAGCGGGGGGCCCACCCAGGAGAAGACCAAGCCTAAGAAGCGCACCCATTTCAAGTAGGTGCCGACCACAATGCCCTCGTGGTACTCTTCCACCGATTGTAAAAAGCTGAAGAACGAGACCGGGAGAATCAAGGCGTTGGGCGAGGTGTCGATCATCACCAGCACATGCCCTTCGGTGAGGTGTTCGGCCGCCACGTCGGGACGTTCGGTGAAGCGCGAGACGGGAAACGGGTTCCACCACGGCCGCTTAATCAGCCATTCCTCCAATGCCTTTTCCGACATGGTCAAGGCGTCGACGTCGATCGATTGGATCCGGCGCCGGATCTCGCGCACGAAATAGGGGTTGGCCACGTCTTTGAGGTAGATCAAGGCCAAGTCGCTCTTGGAGCGGCGGCCGACCTCAAACATCTCGATGCGCAGATTGGGATCCCGCAGCCGGCGGCGGATCAACACCGTGTTGTAGACCAATGTCTCCACAAATCCGTCGTGAGGACCGCGCAGCACTCGCTCGATCGTCGGCTCCTGGGGGTTGCGGTCGGGGTACTTGCGGACGTCGAGGACGATGGCGTGGCGCACCCCGTCCACCAACAGCGCCACCGGGCCGGCCAAGACCTGGTCGGCGGTGGTCTTCAGTTCCTCCTCGGGTTTGACCTCGATGTAGGGGATGCGCTCGTGCAAAAGTTCTTTGATCGACACCGGGTCGTAGGCCCGTTCGGGTTGCCGGTACAGCTGCTCCAAGATCAGGGTCAACACGGTTTCGTTGACAAACGAATCTAAGTAGACCAGGGCCGCCCGCCGCCCGCCTAACCGGAACTCGCGCACGATGACGTCAAACGTCTCTTTATAACCCAGGTAATCCTTCAGCCAACCCAGATTCTCCTCCAGGTCGTGGCTGACCTCCTCGCGATACGCCCGCGCCTTACCCCGGACTTGGTACTGGACTTCCATTGCGCTCACTCCCTTCCCGCCGTAAGATTTCTTGCAACGCCCGCCGGGTCGCCGGAGCCCCTTGTGCCGGGTCGTCCGCCCCCTCCATCTTTCCCGGGTCCCCGAGGCCTATCACCGGCACCTCGGGGTAGCGGGCCAACACATCCACGGTGTCGCCGTGCAAAATCGCCCCGGCCGGCTCCCCCTCCTTGGTCACCGCCCCCTCGGTCAGCCGAGCCCGGGCAGTGACCGAGGAATCCGGCTCTACCCCTCGCACCCCCTTGGTGTGGGCCGCCACCGCAACCACGCCTAGCACCGCCAGCCGAGGCGAACGGAGGATCTCCTCCAGGGCGCGTTCCCCGCGCCCGCGCTCAGGGTCGCCCCGATCGTCGACCATGGCCACCACCGGGTCTCCCGGTGTCTGGACGATGGCCTCGATCAGCGACGGGCCGCGCAGGGGAGTTGGGTTTCCCTGGGTGTCCCGCACCACCCCGAGGCCGAGTCGGTCGCACGCCGCCTTCAGCGCCTGATAAGCCCGATGGTCGCCATCGGTGAGCACGATCACCCGCTTCTTGACACCGATCTCCGCCACCTCCTATCTGCTTGGCCGTTAGGCCTTGGGGCGAAAGACCAGCGCGGCCGCCAGTCCAAACAGGACCGCCGCCTTGATCCCGCCCGCAGCCGCCGACAATCCCCCCGTGAACAGCCCCCACACCCCTTCTTGGGCCACCGCCTTGCCGATCCCCTTGACCAAGGTGTATCCAAACCCGGGCAGTGGCACCGTCGCGCCTGCTCCCGCCCATTGGACCAGGGCGTGGTACCAGGGAGTCCCCCCGGCGATGGCACCGGCCACCACGAACACCACCAACACGTGTGCCGGAGTGAGGTTGGTCCAATCCAACAGGCACTGTGCAGCCACGCACATCGCCCCCCCGATCACAAACGCCCACAGGAAGGTCACCTCGCCTCTCCCCCTCGCTCCGCTCGCAGGGAGACCGCGTGCGCGATCGAAGGAATGCTTTCCCCTTGTTGGGCGGTGGTGGGAGAGAGCAGGGCCCCGGTCGCCGCCAGCAACAGCCGCCGCCATCCTCCCTGGGTCAGCTGGTGACTGAGATAGCCCCCAAACACCGCCGCCGAGCATCCGGCCCCCGAGGCGCCGTTGTGGACGTCCTGTCGTTGGAGGTCGTAGAGCACGCGGCCGCAGTCGTCTAAGCGCGCCCGCCAGTCTTCCCCGAGCTCCTCCTGGGCCAACTTGAGGGCCAGGCGACGCCCAAATTCTCCTAAGTCACCGGTAAAGATGGCGTCGTAGTCTTCGACCGTGCGCCCGAGCGCCCGCAGATGGCGATGAATGGTGTCCACCGCCGCCGGAGCCATCGCTGAGCCATAGTCGTTGGGGTCCTTCTGGCCGTAGTCCACCACCCGCCCGATGGTCACCGCCTCCACCGCGATCGGCCCGGGAGCGCTGGCCAACACCGAGCTTCCGGCCGCGGTCGCGGTCCAGGACGAGGTGGGATAGCGTTGGTTGCCCAGCTCCACCGGATAGCGGAACTGGCGCTCGGCGGCGTAATGGTGGCTGACCGCGCTGGCCAACACCACCGCCGGCCCCCCGCCGGCGACCAAAAGGCTTCCCACCGCCAACGCCTCGGTAAAGGTGGCGCAGGCGGCAAACATGCCAAGGAGCGGTCGCCCGTGGGCGCGGCCGACAAACGAGGTGGTCACCAGCTGGTCCAAAAGGTCCCCGCCGAGCACCAGCTCCACCGCCGGCCAGTCCAACCGCGCCTTGGCCAGGGCAATTTCCTGGGAGCGCTGCAAGAGTTCGCGCTCTTCGCGTTCAAAACTGCGGCTGGAGCCAGATGGGCTCCAGGTGACATCGAAATAATGCCCCAGCGGCCCCTGCGCCTCTTTATCCCCCACCACCGTGCCGCTGGCCAGGATGTAGACGCCCTCCACCGCGTAGCTGCCTTCCCCGATCGCCGCAACCCGCCGCGTCATATCGCCACCCCAAAGACCAGGCGGACCAGCCCGACGACAAAGGCGGCGGCCATGCCCCAGGCCAAAACCGGACCGGCCACCGTAAACAGCCGGGCCCCTACCCCCAGCACCAGCCCCTCGGCGCGAAACTCCATGGCCGGCGCCACCATGGCATTGGCGAATCCGGTGATGGGAAGGCTGGCCCCCATCCCGCCCAGCTTGGTCAGGCGGTCGTACCAGCCGAGTCCGGTAAAGAGCGCGCTGAGCCCGATCAAGACGATCGCGGTGGGAGTGCTGGCCTTCTCTGGGGAAAGGCCCTGCCGCAAAAACACCCACTGGATGATCTGGCCGACCTCACTGATCGCGCCCCCGACCAGAAAGGCTGCCACCAGGTTCATGGCCACCGGTTTTTTCGGCCGCATGGTCTTGACCCAATACTGGTATCGCGCCTGTGCCGACTGCGACACGCAGGCCCTCCTTTCCAGCCTAGACAAGCCCGAAGGCAAAGCAGGGGGAGGGAAGGAGGTCAGATAAGACCTCCTACCTACCTCCAGCTAGCGACGGGAATTGTCCACCCCAAAGGCCAGCTTGACGTCGACCTTGTACTCGGTGATCTGGCCGTTTTGCACGCTGGCCGTCCAGTTGGTGACCTCGACGCCGGTGATGTTGTCCACCGTCTTGGCCGCCTCGCGCACCGCGCTGTTGACCGCATCCTGCCAGCTGTTGGTCGATTCCCCGACCAACTCGATGACTTTAGCGACATTGGCCATATAAAAACCTCCCTTCCCCATGTTGCAGGGTCCAGGAGTAGTATGAGCCGGCGCCCTTGTTTTACGCGGAAGCCGCGGGTTATTCGGAATCCTCCAGAGCCATTTTCAACCGGTCGAGGGCTCGCCGTTCCAGGCGCGAGACCTGGACTTGGGAGATGTGAAGCCGCTTGGAGACGTCCATCTGCGTGCGCCCCTCGATAAAGCGGGCGCGCAGGATATACCGCTCCCGCTCGTCCAACTTCTCAAACGCCTCGCTCAAAGCTAACTGCTCCAGCCAGTCCGATTCGCTCACGCCCTCGGCCACCGTGTCGGCCAGCTGGCTCTCCGAGCCGCTGGGGGTCTCAAACACCTGGTTCAGCGAGCCGACCGGACGCGACGCTTCCAACGCTTCCGTCAGTTCGCTGAGCTCGATCCCGAGAAACTGCGCGATCTCGGGGGCGGTTGGCTCCCGCCCGATCTGCTGGGTCAACTGATGGCGGGCCTGCTCCACCTTCACCGCCAACTCCCGCAGCGACCGCGCCACCCGAATCGGCTGGTCATCCCGCAGAAAACGGCGGATCTCGCCCATGATCAACGGCACCGCGTAGGTGGAGAACTTGAGTCCCCGCGCCACCTCAAACCGGTCGATGGCCTTGAGCAGGCCAATCGCCCCGACCTGAAAGAGGTCCTCCGGGTCGTAGCCGCGACCGGAAAAGCGGTGCACGATATGCCAAATCAGATTCCAGTGGCGTTCGACCAAAGCCTCCCGGGCGCTTTGGTCACCTTGCCGCGCCCGCTCAAACAGCGCGGCTTCCTCTTGAGGCTCGCCCGTCTTGTCAAGGTCACTGGACATCGCGGGACAACGCCCCCACGTGGGCCTTGCGGCGCATCTCGACGCGGGTGCCGCGGCCCGGTGCAGATTCGACCACCAGGGAATGCATGAACGACTCCATGAAGACGAAACCCAGCCCCATCCGCTCGGGATCCGTCGAATAGGCCGGCTCGCGGGCTTTAGCAATGTCGGCGATTCCCACCCCCCAGTCCTCGACCGAGACGGTGAGTTCGTCGTCGACCACCGAGGCCACCACCTCGACCCAGCCGTCGGCCCGCCCTTGATAGCCGTGGATGATGGCGTTGGAGACGGCCTCGGACACCGCCACCTTGATCTCCTCCAGGTCGCTAAGCGAAAACCCAATCGGGGCGGCCAGCTGGGCCACCGCCACCCGGGCGAGTCCGACGTTGTCGGCCACCGATAAAAACCGAAGGATCATTCGATTGATCATGCCGCACCCCTTATCTGGGCAGAATTCTCCCCGCGCCCGCCAACCATCCTAAGGCTAGCGCACCGGACTTTTCGGCACGTAGTCTTGTACACTCAACAGCTGCGAAATTCCGGCCAAATCCAGCACCGCCCGCACCGGCGGCCGCACCCCGGTCAGCTGCAGCGCCCGCCCCGCGGCGGAAAGCCGCTTGTAGCGCCCCAGGATGACGCCAAGCCCGGAGCTGTCCACAAACGGCACCTCACTCAGGTCCAGGGTGACGTCCCGGTCGGGATATCGGTCGATCAGTTGATCCAAGGTTTTGCGCAACTCCCCGGCTACTTTCAGATCGAGCTCCCCTTTGATCGCCACCAGCAGGCGCTCGCTGAAAACCGCATGAACGATGGTCATAGGTTCCCCTTCCCCGCGTTGCATCACCTCCATCATAGCCTGTCCCGGGTGCGAAAAAAGGCGGCTTGTGGCCGCCCTGTAGGGAAATTCCCCTCAGTATTCGTCAGATTCTTGCGCGGGGTCTTCGCCTTCCCGGTGGGGGTGGCGGCGCACCGCCTCCCACAACGGCTCACCCTGTGCCCCCACCCACCCTTCCACCGGCTCCACCACCCCCGGGGGCCTGGTGTCGGTGGGATCCAAGGCCTGGTAGTCGATGGCCGGCGGCGCATCCTGGGGCGAATCCGAACTTCCCCAGGCCCACAGGGAATGCACGCTGTCCCACGGCACCGGGCGAATGGCGGCGTATGAGGTGGCCTGCACGCCGGCCTCCTCCTCTTCCACCTGCCGCTGACACTGCTGGCAGTACACCGCCCAAGGACGGATGGCCAAGCGGTCGCCTTCGATCGGCCCCCCACAGCGGTCGCACCGCCCCCACGACCCTTCCTCCACTTTGGCCAATGCCCGTTCCGCCTCGCGCAGCCGACGCTCGTACCCTTGTTTGAGGCCGAGGTCCAACGAGCGGGCCCAGGTGGACGAGGCCAAGTCGGCAGGATGGTTATCGTAGCTGGAGAGCTCGCCGATCGCGGCGGTTTCGCTCTCCCGAAGCCGCTGGCGCAGGCGTTCCACCTCGCCCAAAAGCCGCTGCCGGATGGCCTCAATTTGCCCTCGAGGCGTCTTTGCGCTCACGCCACTCCTCCCCCTCTCGAGCTCATCCCGCCCGCGCCCCCAACAGGCGTCCCCAGGACTTGATGAACAGCTCGCCCAAATTCAACGGTGCCACGGCCTGGCGCGCCACCAGCGGGACCGTTCGCTCCACCTTGCCGCCCACCTCCACTGTCAGGGTGCCTAGGCGCTGCCCCTCCCGAACCGGCGCCTGGACTTTGGGCAGCAGCTCCACCCGGGTCTTCACCTGGGCCGGGCCTTCCCGAGGCACGGTCACCGCCACCGGGTGGCGGGCGACCGCCTCCACTTGACTGAGGACTCCCCGTTCCACCCGCACCTGGCCTAACCCGGCTCCGGCCTTGACCACCGGAACCGTCCGGTAGTTTTCGAATCCCCACGACAACAGCGCGGCGGCATCCTCGAATCGGGCTTGGCTGGTAGGCTCACCCAGCACCACCGCGATCAGGCGGGTGTGGTCGCGCCGGGCGGTAGCCACCAGACAAAATCCGGCTTCCGAGGTGTACCCGGTCTTCAACCCGTCGGTCCCCGGATAGGTCCGCAACAGGCGGTTTTGGTTAATCAGCCACAGCTTGCCCCCCTTGCCGTTGCGCAGCGAGCGATCCTGCCACATGGCGGTGTAATGGAGCAAGAGCGGATGGTGGACGGCATGACGGGCGAGAATCCCAAGGTCCCAAGCCGAGGCGTAATGTTGGGGATGATGCAATCCATGGGGATTTTGGAAATGGGTGTTGCGCATACCCAGCCGCTCGGCGGTGCGATTCATCGCCGCCACGAAGGCTGACTCGGACCCGGACAGATACTCTCCAAGGGCGTAGGCGGCGTCGTTGGCAGATCCCACGGCAATCGCCTTGAGCAGCTCGTCGACGGTCAGGCGCTCCCCGGGTTCCAGCCAAATCTGCGAACCGCTGACTCGGTACGCCTCCTCGCTCACCGGCACCCGGTCGCTCAACTGCACCCGCCCTCGCTCGATCGCGCGCACCGCTAAGTACAGGGTCATCAACTTGGTGACGCTGGCGATCGGCACGCGAGCATGCGCGTTATGCGTAAAGAGTATGCGTCCGTCCGCGCTTTCCAGCAACGCCGCCTTGGCCGTCACCGCCGGAGGCGGCGAGGCCGCCCAGGCGGGGGTCGAACCGAGCCAACAGCCGAGCCCTAACAGCAAGGCCCCCAGTCGAGACCACCCTCGCATCGACGTCCCTCCCACCGCATCGTCGTTTGGGGGTAGTCTCGACCAACGGCAAGGACTTCATGTACGCATCTTGAGCCGGGGCGGTCAGCGGTCCAAAGGGGCGGCGGCGCCGGTCCAGTGGCCGGCCCGAAAGAAGGCGGCTGCGGTGGCCCCGAGGTCGGCGAAAGTGAAGCGAATTCCGCCTCGGCCCGGCCGCACCCCCGAGCCGTACACCAGCCAGGGCACGTCTTCCCGGGTGTGGTCGGTCCCTCGATAGGTGGGGTCGCAACCGTGGTCGGCGGTCACCCACAGTTGGTCGTCCGACCCAAGCAAGCTCATCCAGGTAGGCAAGGCCTGGTCCACCTCCCGCAGGGCGTCGGCGTATCCTTTGGGGTTGCGCCGATGCCCGTAGGTGGTGTCAAAATCCACCAAGTTGGCCATGATCAAGGCCGGGCCGTCCACTTGGTGGAGGGCCGTGACAATCGCCGCCAGGGTCTCGCGGTTGTCATGAGTCGGCACCGCCTCGGCAAATCCGCGTCCCGCATACAGATCCCAAATCTTCCCGATCGCCACTGTATGCACACCGGCCTGCCGCAGGTGTTCGGACAACAGCGGCCCGGTGGGTTCTGCCACCCAATCGCGCCGCCCACCGGTCCGCCAGAAATGGCCGGGGGTCCCTCGAAACGGGCGGGCGATGATGCGTCCCACCCGATGGGGGCCGGCCATCACCCGTCGTGCCGCCTCGCACCAGGCGTACAGCCGTTCCAACGGCACCACCTCTTCGTGGGCGGCAATCTGCAGCACGCTGTCCGCCGAGGTGTAGACGATGGGATACCCGGTTTGCAGGTGGCGCGGTCCCCACTCCTCCAAAAGCGCGGTGCCCGACCCCACCGCGTTGGCCAAGAGCGGAACGCCCCAGGCCGCTTCTAAGGCCCGCACCACCTCGTCCGGAAACCCCTCGGGATAGGTGGGAAACGGCCGTTCCACGGTCAACCCAAACATTTCCCAGTGCCCCGCCAGGCTATCCTTCCCGCGTGCGCGGGGATGAACCCGGTAGGCTCGTCCCAACGCCGGCAGAAAGTCGCCGGTCCGAATCAACAGGCCAAGTCCGAGCTGGCTCAAGTGGGGCAGGCGCAGGCCGGGCTCGCTCTCCAAGACGTGCGCCAAGGTGTTGGCCCCGCCGTCGCCAAAGGCGTCGGCGTCCGGCGCGGCTCCAATTCCCGCCGAATCTAACACCACCCAGAGCAGTCGCGGCCCCATGTAGCTCCCCCTGTCCCTTCCTGCTGAGGATACCGGCCACTCACGCCCGCGGATGAAAGGCGCGATAGGCCGGAAGAATCCGGTGGCGCTCGACATGGGTGTAGATCTGGGTGGTGGAGATGTCCTCATGGCCGAGCAACGCCTGGACCACCCGCAGATCGGCTCCCCCTTCCAGAAGATGGGTGGCGAAGGTATGGCGCCAGCGGTGGGGGTAGACGTCGGGAATGCCGGCCGAGGCGGCATAGCCGCGGACCAGCTTCCACAGCCCCTGCCGAGTAAACGGCCGGCCCCGCCGCGTCAAAAACAGCCACGGGGTCGAGCGCCCCCCGGTCCAATCGGGCCGCACCTGGTCGAGATACCGGCCTAGCCAGCGCGCGGCGGGGCGACCCATCGGCACCACCCGCTCCTTGTTGCCCTTCCCCCGACAACGCACCCGGGGCGGATCGAACCAGACGTCTTCTAACTCCAAGCCGGCAAGCTCACTGACCCGGAGCCCGGTGGCGTACAACAATTCCAAAATCGCCCGGTCGCGCACCCCCTCCGGCCGGCTCGGGTCCGGGGCCTCCAACAGGCGAACCACCGCCTCGTGGCTCAGCACCTCCGGCAACGGGCGATGCACCGAGGCTTTGGGCAGCTCCCAATCCTCCGCCATCTCCCCCCGGCTGGCCAAGAATCGATACCATCGGTTCAAGGCCGCCCGGCGGCGGGCCACCGTGGCCGGGGCGGCGATTTGAGCGGTCTCGGCCAAAAAGGCGCCGGCCGCCGCCGGGTCGCCCAGCCCGCATCCCCGAGCGGCGCAGAATGCCGCCCAAGCCTCCAGGTCCCGGCGGTAGCCTTCGACGGTGGCGCGGGCCAGCTGACACTCCAGGGTCAAAAAACTGAGAAACTCCTCCAGCCGGGGGTCTTCGCTCATCGCCCGAGCAACTCCTTCCAGTCGGTGTAGGGCAACTGGTGCGCCTCCGCCACCCGCGGATGGGTCAGCCGTCCCCGCCAGACGTTCAGCCCACGACCCAACGCCGGGCGCTGCTTTAAGGCGGCGTCCAGCCCCCGGCCGGCCACTTCGCGCACCCAATCCAGGGCGGCATGGGTCAAGGCGTGGGTGGCCGTCCGCGGTACTGCTCCCGGCATGTTGGCCACCGCGTAGTGGATCACGCCATGGCGCACGTAGGTGGGGTGCGAATGGGTGGTGGCATGGTCCACCGTCTCCACCGACCCCCCTTGGTCCACGGCCACGTCAACCACCACCGAGCCGGCGGGCATGCTGCGGATCATCGCTTCGGTGACCAGATGGGGCGCCCGCGCGCCGGGGATCAGCACCGCCCCAATCACCACGTCGGCCCCGGCCACCACCTCGGCCAGGTTAAAGGGCGAGGAGTACAGCGTGCGCGCCCGCCCTTGGAAGTAGTCGTCGAGCCAGCGCAGGCGGGAGGGATTGATGTCGACGATGGTGACCTCGGCCCCCAGTCCCAAGGCCACCCGGGCGGCGTTGGTGCCGACGATCCCGCCGCCGACCACCACCACCCGCCCCGGCAACACCCCCGGCACCCCGCCTAACAGGACCCCCCGCCCCCCGTAGGCCTTCTCCAGGAACTGAGCCGCCACCTGGGTGGCCATCCGTCCGGCCACCTCGCTCATCGGCTCCAAAAGCGGCAGCCGCCCGTCGTCCAGCTGGATGGTTTCGTAGCCGATGGCGGTCATTCCCGCGTCCATCAGGGCCCGCGTCAGCTCGGGCTCTGGAGCCAGATGCAAGTACCCCATCAAGGTCAGGTCGGGGCGAAAGAACCGATACTCTTCCGGTAAGGGTTCCTTGACCTTGACCACCAACTCCGCTTCGTTCCACACCGTCTCGGCATCGCCCACCACCGCCGCCCCCACCGCCTGGTACTGGGCGTCGTCAAACCCACTCCCCTCTCCGGCGCCCTGCTCTACCAGCACGGTGTGGCCGTCGTGGACCAGGCTGGCCACCCCGGCCGGGGTCAGCGCCACCCGGTATTCGTCCGCCTTGCGTTCTTTAGGTACCCCGATCTGCATCCAACCACCTCCCCTCCAGTTTTTCCCGCCACCGTCCGTAACAACAGTGTACCACGAGAAAACCGGAACGCCGGCCCTCTTTCCCTCCCTCAAGCGCCAGGGAGGGAGAGGGACCGGCGTCAGCGCCCGGAACGGGAGGCTTTACCCGGCCACCCACCGCAAGAGGGCGGGCGCCCCCAAGACCTCCCAGGCGGTCGCCGCCACCGCCACCGCCGCCATCAGCGCCGACCCCACGGTGTACTGCCCAAACTCGGCGCCCAATCCCGGCTCCCCAAAGGTCCCGCGCCCGCGGATGAGCCACCAGGAGAACGACAGCGCCAAGGCCCCGGTGACCACCAACGCCGGGACCCACAGCGCGTTTTGCAAGGCCACGCTCCCCAGCACCCACCCCATGGTCGGCTGGGTGCGGTCGTTCCAGAGCACGCCCAAACTAAACCCAATCACAAACCCGCGCAGGAAGAGGGCCGCCAACACCAGCGGCAAGCCAACCACCGACAGCCCCAGCAGGTAGAGGAGGCCCAGGCTCTTGAGGTTGGTGGTCAAGGCAGGCGTAAACCATCCGGGCTCGGGGCCGGCGGTGCGCAGGCGGGCGACCCAGTCGTTCACCGCCTGCGTCAATCCCCCCAGTTCAGCGGGGGTCAACACCCCGTAGGCCATCAGGCCAAACACCGCACCCAAGGCAAAGGTGGCCAAACTGATCAGCAGATACGGCAGATAGCGGTGTAACATCCGGTGCCGCAACAGCCAGACGCCCCAACCCCCCACGGCGCTCCCTCCCCGCCATACCTATGAGGGGGAAGTCCCACCGTAGACCGCCGATCCCCCCCGCGGTCGCCTTAAATGCGAATCCGGCCGTAGCGTCCGCCGCCTCCGAGCTCATAGTGGCCTTCGCCGGCCCGAAGCCGCCGGATGCGTTCTCCCACGCCTTGGCGGACGGCGGTGTCAAACCACTCGCCGGCTACCACCTCCCGGGCCGCGATCTCGCGCCAGGAGGCCAGTACCTTGGCCAAGGCGGACGCGCCCAACCCGGGCACCGCAGCCAGCATCACCCGCTCGCGATAGGGGGGACGCCAAGGAAGGGTTCCCCCTGCGGCCCGCTCGGCCAATAGCGGCGCCACCCCCCGCACCACCTCGGCTCCGCACTGGGGACAGAGCGAGGCCTGGGGATTTTCCACCCGATGGCCGGCCCGACAGGTGGCGGCGTGATACTTCCCGAGGGCCGGGGGGAGGCCGACGTTGGCCAGCACCGCCCCCTGCGCCAGCGCTTGCAAAACCCCCTGGGGAGAGGCCGCGGGCGCATCGAGCAGGGTAAACTCCCGGCCCACGGTGGAGAGGGAGTGGGCGTCGGAATGGGTCAAAAACACGGTGGAGGACAGCTCCGGCCAGGCGTTGGCCATCTCGGTGTTGGCGGAGAGCCCCAGTTCCAACCAACGCACGCCGGGCGGGTAGAGGTGGGGGTATTGGGCCAACGCTCCCCTAAAGGGGGTGAAGGCGTGGGCGGGGAAAAACACGCCTCCCCAGGCCGCGACTTGGGCGGGGTCCAAGGGAAGCAAGGGGGTGCTCAGACAGGGGTTCTTCAGGCGCCGCAGCACCGCGTCAAGCCTTCTTGGCAGATCTTCCCATTCCTCGGGGAACCACACGTAGTGCGCTCGCCGTCCCGAGGCCGGAGGCAGCGCCAACTCCATTTCCATCCCCAAGAGCAAGACCAGCCCGGGCTCGGGCAGCCAAAAACCTTCGCGAAAGGCCACCGCCCGCCCTTGCTGCACCCACTCCTGCAACTGCCGGCGCAGGCAGGGGTTGTGCCCTTCCACCACCCCCACCGCGTCCAGTCCCACCTCTCGGGCCCGGGCCACCACCCCTTCCAGGGTCAGGCGAGCACTGGCGGGAATCTTGACCGGATGGCCAGAGGCATCCCGCCCGAGGTGGACGTGCAGGTCAGCGCTGAGCAGCACCGCGCGCCTCCCCAGCCTCAGACAACCACCATAAAAGCCCGAGCCAAGCGATGCCATTTTGAATCTCGCCGGCTGCAAGCGCCTGCCGAACCCGCCAGACCGGCCAGCGCACGGCCTCAATCGCCTCGTCGCGGTCCTGGCCGAGGCGTCCCGGACTCAGCCCGCGGGCGTAAAACAGAAACACCGCCTCCTCGGTATACCCTGGAGAGGGGTAAAAGCGACCGACCAGCCGCCACTCTCGGCCCCTCCAGCCGGTCTCCTCCTCCAGCTCTCGGCGGGCCGCTGCCACAGGGCTTTCCTCGCCCTCCACTTTCCCGGCCGGCAGCTCCCACAGCCAGCTCTGGACCGCCCACCGGTACTGTCGGACCATGACCACGTGCTGGTTGTCATCCTCGGCCACCACCGCCACCGCCGGCACGCGCAGGACCACCTCGCGGCTGGTGGGGTTCGCTCCCACCACCACCGGGTCGACCCGCACCCCGACCGCCCGCCCTTCAAAAGCCACCGTACCCAGACCAGCCGGCATCTCCCGGCGGTCGTAGACGCGCTGGCTCATTCCCTTACCGCCGGGCGCATCTCCAGCAGGGCGTGTTTGAAAATCAGGCGCTCGACCCCCTCGGCGTCCGTCAAGACCACGGCGTAACTGTCGTACCCAGACAGCCGCCCCTCGATTCGGTCCCCGTTTTGAGTGACGCAGGCCACCACCACCTGCTCATGCATCCAGCGCTGAAAGATGCTCTCCTGGGCGCGACTGTGCCGGGCGCCGGTAGGCTCCGCCACCGGACGCACCACCACCCCCTCGCCTTGCCCCCGCGGCACCACTTCCACCCATTTTCCGCTGGCCACCGAGTTTTGCTCCTCCTCTGACCTGGTCCCTCCAACCCGGAACGGGTCGTGACTCCCAGTGCATCCTCGCCGGCGCTAGGACGGCGAATCCAGGCCCGGCCGGGGAGCGCCTGGCCACAGCGGGCGGCTGCCCGCGGCACGGGTTCCATCCACCCCGAGGCGACGGTTGACGGCATCCAACACCGCCCGCACGGCGGCCCCTTGTCCGTCGCCCCGCTCAGCCACCGCCCCGATTAAGACCTCCTCCCGTCGACGCGGGTTGAGAAAGCTCACCGCCACCACCACCACCGACTTTCCGCTCAGCTGAACGGTCTTGAGGTCAGAGAGCACCAAGGCCTCGCGGACCGTCGGCACCTGGTTCACCGCCTCCACGGCCGCCGAGGCCAGGGCTCTTAAGTGTTGGCTGGGCACGTAGCGTCCACTCCATTCCCCCACGTATTGGACGCTTTCGTCGTCGGAGGGCTGTAAGACGACCCGCGACGACGCCAACCCGCGCACCGTGTCTAGATCCAGGCGAAACTCCGCGATGGTCAGCCGCCCCATCGGCCGCACCTGTGGCAGGTCGGCGATCTGAGCGACCGAGATCACCCGCCGGTCGACCCGGACCCCCCACTGGGCCAGCAACGCACTTTCCACGTCGCGCACAATTTGCTTGGGAGCGCGTTCCAGCGTGGCCAAGACGTGGATCTCCTCGATCGCCCCCCAGTCGTTGACGGCAATAAAACAGCGCACTACGCCTGGCAGGCGCGCGATCAAGGACTCCATCTCCCCGACCTCAACGCGCGCAGTATCCCCCATCTTCTGGTCCCCTAGCCCTGTTCAAGGTTGTTCCAATCCCCTACTCCATTCGCGATGGGGGAAGAAAATTCCTCTCGGCTCGGCGCTACCCTTTTTAGCTCGCCTTCATCTGCATGCGCAGGCGGTCGGCAACCATGGCGATGAATTCGGAGTTGGTCGGCTTGCCGCGCTCCCGGTTGACGGTGTGGCCGAAGATGGAGTTGATCACGTCCACATTGCCGCGCGCCCAAGCCACCTCGATGGCGTGGCGGATGGCCCGCTCCACCCGGCTGGGGGTGGTCTTGAACTTTTGGGCGATCGAGGGATACAGCTCTTTGGTCACTCCGCTCAAGAGGTCGACCCGGTTGACCACCATCAAGATGGCCTCTCGCAGGTAGAGATAGCCCTTGATGTGGGCCGGGATGCCGATCTCGTGGATGATGTTGGTCACCTCGACATCGAGGTGGCGAACCGGCACCAGCGACAGTTTCGCCCCCACCGGCGCGCTCTCCGGCAACCGCTTGGCCGGCTGCGGCTTGGCGGCCAGCTGCTTGATCCTTGCGGCCAACACCTTTAAGTTAAAGGGCTTTAAGATGTAGTAGTCGGCCCCCAGCTCCAGCGCCTTTTGGGTCATCGTCTCCTGCCCAAACGCGGTCAGGACGATCACCTTGGGGCGCTTCTCCCAATCCTGTTGGGCGAGCCGCTCCAGCACCCCAATCCCGTCGAGGTGGGGCATAATGATATCCAAAATAATGACGTCGACGTGATGGCTGTTGAGAAAATCCAACACTTCCAGACCGTGTGAGGCAATTCCCGCCACCTCAAGCCCCTCTTCGGTGGCAACCGCCTCTCGCAAAAGCTCTCGGAACTCCCGATTGTCGTCGGCAATCAACACACTGATGGCCATGCTTTCGCCTCCGCACTCTTGGCAGCGTTTTGTGGTCCTTTCCCTTTCTTCTCCGGCATTTGGGAATATCCTGCCTCGGCAGCGGACTTCCTCCCTTGAACCTTTCTCAGCATTTCGACATAATTCGCGGGATTCCCTGCCAGTCGTCAGGGCGCCATCAAAAAATTGGAGAGCTGCCCTGGGGCGGCGTCGACCCCAGTCGGTGAATCATTGGCCCCCGGTCCCGAGATGGGACCGCAGTTCCTGCACCATCCACCAGGCGTAACAGCCGTAGCCGAGTTGTGGATTCCCTAGCACTACGTGGGTGACGGCACCCACCAGCCGACCGTCTTGGACGATCGGGCTGCCGCTCATGCCTTGGATCACGCCCCCGGCCTCGGCGAGCAGGCGGGGGTCGGTGACCTTAAAGACGATGCCGCGCGGCATCGGGCGGTCTTGACGGAAGGTGCGCAGGATTTCAATCCGATAGTGGGCCACCGTCCCCTGGTCCAACACCGTCCACAAGCTGGCCGGGCCCGGATGCACCTGGTCGGGCAGGGCCACCGGCATCGGAGAGACCTTTTGCAGGTCAGCGGGCATTCGAGACAAGATCCCTCCGACCCCGAGCCGGCCGTTCCAGCTCACGCTCCCCGCCAACCCGCCGTCGCGCTCCAGCACCCCGATCTTCTCCCCCGGCTTGCCTTCTTGGGCCGCCTTGACCCCGACCACCTTGGCGCTGAAGACTTGGCCGCGCAAGACCGGAGCGGGAATGGCGGTCAGCCCATCGGTCAAACTATGCCCGAGGGCGGCATAGGCGCGGCGGCCGGGCAAAACCAGGGTTAGGGTGCCAACCCCGCTGGCCTGCGACTGCACCAACAGGCCAAGGCGATAGCGGTGGCTGAGGATGCCCCAGACCGGGGTCACCGCGATCTGGCGCACCCCGTCCGGCCCTGCCACAGCCAAGGTCACGGGGGCGTGCCGCTGTCCGGCGACTTGGGTCAGCTGGCTCAGTTGGGCGTCAGAGGTCAACGGCTGCCCATCGGCTTGGAGCAAAATCTCCCCGGCCTGGATGCCGACCGCTTGGGCCGGTAGGGTCAGCCCCTGGGCGGTGTGGACCGGCGACCAGCCGGAGACCACCAAGCCCTGGGTGTGCACCACCACCCCGATCGCCTGCCCGCCCGGCAAGACGTACTGGGGCGGCACGCTTTCGACCTCGGTTTGGCCCAATGGAAGCCATCCCCAAGCCCGCCAGGCCAGCTGGATGCGTCCGGCACCCAAGGCTTCAATTTGGATCTGCTTAGCGTGCAAAAATTGCCAGGCATGGGCCACCGACCGGCCGTTGACCAACACCTTGGCCCCGCTGGCGGCCACCGCGACCGGCACCCACGGGCTCCAATCCAAACACCGCGGTTGACCGCGCACCACGTCCATCCGATGCGGCCACAACGCCCATATTCGCACCGGCGGTAACAGTGGGGCCGCCAGGACCACGGCGCCCAGCAGGCTGGCCACCCACTTTCGCATGCGGGGAGGTGACGGGGGCACAGGTTCCACGCTCCTTTCCACGGCGTTTGCCGTCCCTTCGGCATCCCTAACCTCCCCCGTCCGCCTCCCCCGCCATTCCCGGGATTGCCGGCAAGCCAGCCAGCAATGCGACAAGAAAGGTGCCGCCGGTGCCGCCCGAGGGAGGTTGCGGCAACGCCGCCAAAGCAAAAAGCCCGGGAACACCCCGGGCGGTCTTCAGGAGACGATGGCGACCTTAACCCGAAGTCCCCGGATCCGGCCGCTTCCAAATCCCAGCTTCGATCAATTTTTCGACCTGTCGTTCGATCACCTCCCGCCGGTATCCGGCGTGGTCGTATGGGGAACGATTTAGGTAGAGGTTCTTGGGATAGACCGGGCGATCGTAGATTAGGCGGTACTGCTCGGCTTGCACGTCCTTTAGCCAGTTGTCCCACAGCGCCGCGGTGCGGTGACGCCGCAAGGCCTCGATGTCGATAGGGCCGGCCACGTAGGTCGATCCCCCGCCGTAGCGCTGTTGCCCCACGATGCGTCCCTTGTAGTCCACGATCATCGACTGGCCGCCGAAGGTGTCAATGGGGAGGGAAGAGGAAGCCTCCAGGTAGTAGGTGCCTAAATTGGGTGCCACGATGTAGAGGTTGTTGTCCAGGGCTCGGGCCCGGTTTTGGATTTCAAAGAATTCGTTGCCGGTGTGCGGGTGGGGGTAGGAGCCGCGGTAGACCACCTCGGCCCCGTTCATCGCCAACCCCCGGGCGTTTTCCGGGTACGACCCCTCGTTGGCCATCATGATCCCCAGTCGCCCGATCGGCGTGTCGACCACCGGGTAGAAGGCCTCCAGGTTCGCGCCATAGAGCTCCACCCAGTGGTCGTAGACGTCGAAGGGGGTGAGGGAGTGTTCCACCGGATACAGTGGGGCCACCTTGTGGTGGCGCAAGATCACGTTCCCTTCCGGGTCGAGAATAAAGCCGACGTTGAAGAAGCGCTGGGGAAACGCGGGGTGGCGGGCCTTGGCCTGCGCCATCACGTAGACCTTCCAGTGGCGGGCCAACTGTCCCAAAAATTCTGTCTCTTCTCCGGGAATGTCGATGGCGCACTCGGCCGCATACCGTTCGTGGTCCAGGTCAAACACTTCGTCGGTGAAGCCCTGCAGCGCTCCTTCGGGAATCGCCACCAACCGCACCGGCAACTCCAGGCTCGACAGCCAGGCGGCGGCCGCCATCAGGTCGGCCAGATGCTCGAGATTGCGCCGAATCTCCTTGCGATGGCGGATGCCATAGACGGTCGGAATCAGTCCGACCGCTGAATACGGTTCAATCATCCCACATACCTCCTGTGTGAATGCATAAACGCAGGCCCTCGACCTATCCCCAGATTGCCCAGGCCACGCCCCACAGCGTCCCGATCAACACCTCGACCGGGGTGTGGCCGATGTACTCGGGAAAATCTTGGGGCTCTTCGCCCATGCGAACCGGGTGGACGCTGAGCGCGCGTTGCAGGCGGTTTAAATAGCGGGCCTGCAATCCCACCGCTCGGCGCACCCCGATGGCGTCGTAGAGCACGATCAGGCCAAACACGGTGGCCACCGCAAAGGCCGAAGAGTGGGGGCCGTAGCGCCGCCCGATGCCGGTCACCAAAGCCGCGACCATCGCGGAGTGGGAGCTCGGCATCCCTCCGGCCCCCAGCAGGCGTTCCAGGCGAGCTCGCCGCCGGTACCAGGCGTAAAGCAAAAACTTTAGGACCTGGGCAGACAGCGCCGCGGTCACGGCGGTTAGTAACACGGGATTGACGTCCAACCAGGCTGCGGCCATGCTAGCCCACCCTCTGCCCACCGGCATCCTCCTCGTTGAGCAAACTCGCGGCATGCCTGAGCGCGGCTTCGTCCTGCTGGCCGCTCAGCATCCGCGCCACCTCCGCCGTCCGCTCGGGGCCGGTCACCCACCGCACCCGGGTGACCGCCCCTTCCGGGCCTACCCATTTCTCCACCAGCAGTTGGCGCCCTGCCAAGGCCGCGATCGTCGGCTGATGGGTAACCAGCACCACCTGGTTGTGAGCCGCCAAGCCGTGAAGCAGCTGTCCGACTCGCAGCGCGGCTACCCCCCCGAGTCCACTATCCGGCTCGTCTAACAGGAAGGTGGCCCCTTCCTGGCCCGACTCTAAGAGCGTCATCGCCAAGGCCACCCGGGCCAGCTCGCCGCCCGAAGCCACCTTGGCCAACGGCTTGAGCGGCTGGCCGGGAGCCGCCGCAAAGGCCACCTCCAGCCGGTCCATGCCTTCCGGTCCGCAGGGCGCTTGATCCCATTGGAATTCGAAACGGGCACCGGGCATCTCCATGTCCGCCAAGAGCTCGACCACCTTGGCGGCCAGACCCGGGGCGTTTTGGCGACGCGCGTCTGACAACTTCTGCGCGGCCTGGCGGTAGGCCTCCGAGGCCTCTTCGCGGGCGCGCTGCAGCCGGTGCTCCTCCAACCCCAGGGCTTGCCAGCGCAGGGATTCGGCCCGCAGGGTCTCGCGGCGGTGGATCACCTCGTCCAAAGTTGGCCCCCACCGCCGGCGGGCTCGGGCCAAAAGGTCGGCCCGCTCTTCCAGCGCCTCCAGGTGGGAAGCATTCCAATCGACCGCGGCCTGCCAACGCCCAAGCTCCCATCCCGCCTCTTTGACCTGTTCGACGATCGCCTCCCAGGTCTCGGCCACCGCTTGCAGGCTCGGGTCCAGCTGCGCCATGGCCCGCAGCTCTCGCCCCACCTCGTAGACCGAGCGCTCCACTCCCACTCCGCCCTCGCTGCCCTGAAGCCACTGCAAGACCCTGGCATATCCCTCGGCCAGTCGCTGCCGGTGGCGCAGCCGTTCCAGTTCCGCCGCCACCTCCTCGTCTTCTCCCGGGCGCAAGTTCAAGGCCTCCAAAGCCTCAAGCTCTTCCAACAGGCGCTCGCGCTCCGCGGCACTGGGCAGCCCTTGGGCCCACTCGGCAAGCCTCTGCTCGGCCCCCTTCCAGGTCTTGTACGCGCTCGACACCGCGTCCCTAAGCGGGATGAGGCCCAAGGCGCGGTCCAGCCACTCCAGGATCTCAGAGGGCCCGAGGCGAGTGGCCCCGTGCTGGCCGGCGTATTCCACCAACCGGCTGGCCACGGCCCGCAAGGTGCGTTGGGAGACGGGCTGGCCCATGACCCGGAAGCTGGAACGGTCGGCCGTGACCTCGCGTTGAATCACCAACTCCGCCTCCCGCTCGACCCCGGCCTCCTCCAGCACCGCCCAGGCTGGGTGGTGTGGCGCAATCTCCCACACCTCGACCACTCGGCATCGGGGGCCAAACCGCCCCAGCCACTGCCCCTCCCAACGCAGTCCCAAGCCGGCCAAAATGGCCTCCAAGAGCTGGCTCTTGCCGCTGCCTGATTCGCCGGTGATGGCCACCAACCCCGCTGGCCACTCCAGGTCCAGGTGTTGAATCAGGCCAAAGTTCTCGATCTGGAGCGCTCGCAACATCGCTCGCTCACCGCAGCGCTTTCAGGCGGTCGGCGATCAGAGGCGCCTCGGCCCGGGAACGGGCCACCACCAACACCGTGTTGTCCCCGGCCAGGGTGCCAGCCACGTCCTCCCAGTTCATCCCGTCGATGGCCTCGGAGACCACGTTGGCGCCCGCGGGCAGGGTTTTGACCACCACCAGGTTTTCGCTCACCACCACGTCGACCAAGACCTCCCGCATGATGCGCCGAAATTTTTCGTGCGCCGCCGTGGTCGGCGAGGAGGGCAGCGCGTAGCGGTGGCGGTCTTGGTAGGGCACCTTCAAAAGCCCGAGCTCCTTAATGTCGCGAGACACCGTAGCCTGGGTGGCTGGGATCCCTCGCTCGGCCAACAGTTCCGCCAATTCCTCCTGGGTTTCGATCGCGTAGGTCTGCACCATGGCCTGAATCAACGCCTGGCGCGTCCGCTTATCGTGGCGCATCTTCAATGCCCCTTTCTCCAACCGCGTAGCACTTGGAAAAAGTTCCAGCCGAAGCGCCGAATCAGGCGCACCTTGCGCGTTCCCGTGGTCACCACCACCTCGTCCCCATCCTCCACCGGATACGCTTCCTGGCCATCGACCGTCACCATCGTCTCCCGATGCTCGGTGCGCACCCGCACCCGCACCGTCTTGTGGGCCGGAATCACCACCGAGCGGTCAAAGAAGGAATGGGGACAGATCGGGGTCATCACCATCACCTCGAGTTCCGGGGTGAGAATCGGCCCTCCGGCAGAGAGGGAATAGGCCGTGGAGCCGGTGGGAGTGGCCACGATCACCCCATCCGCTGGATAGCTGGTGACAAACGCCTCGTCGACAAAGGTTTCTAAATGGATCAGGCGGGCAAATGGCCCCTTGGCCACCACCACATCGTTTAAGGCTTCCACCTGCTGCAGGGTCTGACCTTGGCGGACAATCCGGGCCGCCAACAGATTGCGCTCGTCCAGCAGGTACTCCCCGCGCAAGACGGCGCTGAAGGCGCGGAACAACTCCGGGACTTCCACCTCGGTGAGAAACCCGACGTGCCCGAGGTTGACCCCCAGCACCGGGACCTCGTAGGGCGCCACCCGTTTGGCCGCGTTGAGCAGGGTCCCATCGCCCCCCAGCACCACCGTCCAATCGATCCGGCCGAGCGCCTCCGGCCAATCGACCACCGCCAGCTCGGGGTGACCGAGCACCCAGGCCGCCTCCTGCGGCATCACCGCCTCCACCTCGTGGCGTTCAAACCACGGCAAAATCTGCCCTAAGAGCCCTCGCACCTGCTCCTTCTCGGGATTGGGCCAGATCAACACCCGGGCCTTGACTTCACTCGTCGCCAGCGCCCCCCTTATGCCAGGCGTCTTGCACCGCCTGGTCCACGTCCCCCGGTTGCCAACGGCCCTGGCCCCCGACTTTCAACCAGGCCAAAAACTCGATGTTGCCCTGAGCCCCCCGAATCGGCGAGGGAATGAGGCCCAAGGGGGCCAGGCCCAGTTGCTGGGCGCGGGTGAGAACCTGTATCAGCACCTCCCGATGGACCGAGGCATCGCGCACCACGCCCCCTTTGCCGACCCGCTCCGGCCCGGCCTCAAACTGCGGCTTGATCAGCGCCACCACGTCCCCCTGGTCGCGCACCACCCTGAGCAAGGGCTCAAACATCCAGCGGATGCTGATGAAGGACACGTCGACCGACGCGGCGTCAAAAGGCGCTTTTCTGCCCAGTTGAGCCAGCGTCAGATAGCGGGCGTTGAGCCCTTCGTGGACCACCACCCGCGCATCCTGGCGCAGCGTCCAGGCCAACTGTCCCCGACCCACGTCCACCGCCCACACCCGCCGGGCCCCGTGCTGAAGCCAACAATCGGTAAAGCCTCCGGTGGAGGCCCCGAGGTCGACGATCTCCCAGCCCTGCGGATCGAGCTGAAATGCTCGCAAGGCGTATTCCAATTTTTGGCCACCGCGGCTGACGTAGCGCGATACCGGAGCCTCCACGCGGACGGGGACATCGGGTGGCACGGGCGTCCCCGCTTTGGTGACCATCCGTTCCCCGACCCGGACCCGCCCGGCCAAGATCAAGGCCTGGGCCTGACTGCGCGTGGGCGCCAGCCCTTCGCGGACCAGGCGGATATCCAACCGCTCCGCTCGCCCTACCGGGATGCTGGACGACACTCTTTGCCGAGCCACGCCTCCACCCGCTCTGCAATCTTTTCGGCCGATAGGCCGTACAATGCCAGGTAATAATCTACCGGACCGTGGTCGATAAATTCGTCGGGCAACCCCAGGATCTGCACCGGAGTGCTGAAGCCCGCCTGGCTGACCCACTCCAGGACCGCGCTGCCAAACCCTCCCGCCGCCACGTGCTCTTCCACCGTCACCAAAAGGCGCGAGCGCCCGGCCGCCTCGGCCAGCATCTCGGTGTCTAGGGGCTTGAGGAAGCGGGCGTTGACCACCCCCACCCGGTACCCTTCGGCCGCCAAAAGGTCGGCCGCCTTCAAGGCCTGGTAGACGATCGGCCCAAAGCCGATCAAGGTCACGTCCTCCCCGCGGCGCAACCACTCCGCCTTGCCCCACGGCAAGGGTTCCAGGCTCCCGTTCCACGGCAGCCCGCGCCCCGAGCCTCGCGGGTAGCGAATCGCCACCGGCCCCGGCCGCTGGATCGCCGCCGCCAAAAGCCCGCGCAGCTCCGATTCGTCTTTGCCCATGGCGATTTCCAGGTTGGGAATGGGTCGCAGGAAGGTCAGGTCAAACACCCCTTGATGGGTGGCCCCATCGGCCCCCACCAACCCCGCCCGGTCGATGGCGAACAGCACCGGTAAATTTTGATGGCAGACGTCGTGAATCAGCTGATCGTAGGCCCGCTGCAAGAACGTGCTGTACACGGCAAATACCGGCCGCATGCCGCTGGCCGCCAAACCCGCGGCAAAGGTGGCGGCGTGCTGTTCGGCGATCCCGACGTCAAAAAACCGGTCGGGATAGGCGCGGCCGAAGAGGTCCATCTTGGTGCCATCGGGCATGGCCGCGGTGATCGCCACCAACTCCGGGTGAGTCCGGCCTAGCTCGACTAAGGTCTCCGCGGCGACCTGGCTGTAACTCGGAGGCGCCGCGCCATCCCCCAACATCCGGCCAGAGGTGACCTCAAACGGCCCCGGTCCGTGAAAGCGGTCGGGATGGCGTTCGGCCGGGGGATAGCCGCGTCCCTTTTGGGTGATCACGTGCACCACCACCGGTTCCTCGACCGCCCGGGCGTTGTTTAAAACGGCGATCAGGTCGGCCAGGTCATGGCCATCCAACGGCCCAAAGTACCGAAACCCAAGCTCTTCAAACACGTTGCCGGAAAGCACGGCGTAGTGAATCAGGTCCTTCAACCGCTCCACCGTCCGCCGAAGCCGCCCGCCCACCACCGGCACGTTCTCTAACAGCTGTTCAACCTCCTGTTTCAACCGGCTGTAGGCCGGAGCAGACCGGAGGTCGGTCAGGTAGCGGGAAAACGCGCCCACGTTGGGGGCGATCGACATCGAGTTGTCGTTGACCACTACGATCAATCGGGTCCGCAAATGCCCCGCCTGGTTCAACGCCTCCCAGGCCATCCCGGCGGTCAGGGCCCCATCGCCGATGATCGCCACCACGTGGTGGCGCTCCCCCTTGAGATCGCGGGCCACCGCCATGCCCAGGGCCGCCGACAAGGAGGTGGCGGCGTGCCCGGCCTCCCAGACGTCGTGCGGGCTTTCCGCGCGCTTGAGGAATCCCGACAAGCCGCCAAGCTGCCGCAAGGTGGGGAAGCGGTCCCGGCGCCCGGTCACCAGTTTGTGGGCATAGGCCTGATGGCCGATATCCCACACCAGTTTGTCCTCCGGCGAGTGAAACACCCGATGCAAAGCCAAGGTCAGCTCCACCGTGCCCAAGCTGGCCCCCACGTGGCCGCCGCTGCGCGCGGTCGTCTCGATGATGAAGCTCCGGATCTCCTGGGCCAGCGCCTCCAACTGCTCGACGCTGAGTGCGCGCAGATCCTGGGGAGATTCAATCTGCTCCAACACCCGGGCTCCTCCTCCCTTCAGCGCTCGCGGACCACCGCTTGATCCAGCAGGTAGCGGAGCGCATCCGCCTCCCGGCTTTCCCCCACCGCCGCCAGCGCCTGCTGGCGGTGATGCTCAGCCCATCGCCGCGACTGGTCCACCCCGACCAAGGCGGGGTAGGTCACCTTGCCGAGCGCCGCATCGCTGCCGGTGGCCTTGCCCAGCCGCTGGGCGTCGCCGACCACATTCAAAATATCATCGACGATCTGAAAAGCCAATCCGAAGTGCTCGCCGTATCGGCGCAGGCGCGCTTGGGCCTCTTGGTCTCCGGCTAGCAGCGCGGGCATCACCACCGCGGCGGTGATCAGCCGCCCGGTCTTGCGGGCGTGGATCGCCTCCACCGTGGAGAGGGTGGCCCCCTCCAGCTGAGCGCCCAAATCCGCCACCTGACCGGCGATCAACCCCTGACTGCCGGCGGCCCACGCCAGCTCCCGGATGGTGGCCAAGATCCGTTCAGGCAAAAACGGCGCCTCGGTGGCCGCCCCCAGGCACAAAAAGGCCTCGGTTAAGAGGGCGTCTCCGGCCAGGATGGCCATCGCCTCGCCAAAGACCCGGTGGGAAGTCGGACGCCCGCGCCGAAAGTCGTCGTTGTCCATCGCCGGCAGGTCGTCGTGTATCAGGGAGTAGGTGTGAATGTATTCCACCGCCAGCGCCCAGGGGCGCAAGACGACCTCCGGGATGCCCACGTAGCGGCCAGCCGCCAGGACCAACAAGGGCCGCAAGCGCTTCCCCCCGGCGGTCAGCGAGTAGCGCATGGCCTCGTGAATCCGTCCCCCCGGCGCCTCTTCGCGGTCCATGTCGGCCGCAATCCAGGCCTCCACCGCCTCCCGCCAGGTCCTGGCCCATCCCTCCATCGACTCCACTTAGGCTTCTCCCACCAATGGCGGTTGGGCCAGCTCAGCCTCTGCCCGCGTCAGCAACTGGTCGGCGATCCGCACCAGGCGCTGGGCCTCTTTAAACAGCGCCATCCCTTCCGCCAGGGTCACCTGACCGCTCTCCAGCCGGCGGACGATTTCCTCCAGCCGGCTCATCACCGCCTCGTATTGGTCCAGTTCGATCGACTCCGGGTTGTCCATCGCGTCGCGCCTCCACGTCCAAGGCCTGCATCCACCGACTCCCATTATACCAATGAACCTGATACCGCTGCCCCAAGACCACCTCCCGGTATCCGACCAGGTTTCCGCCCCGGTCGGTGACAAAGGCGTATCCCCGCTCCAGCGGGGCTTGGGGGTCGACCGCCAACAGGCGGCCCCGCAATCGCTCCCAAGCCAGCCGACGCTCGGCCAAAGCGCGCTCGAAGGCGCGGTCCTTCCGCTCTTCCAGCCGTTCCAAGCGAAAGCGCGCGGTCCGCCAAAACTCCTCGGGACGGGCCAACACCCCGCGTTCCGCCCATTGGCGCAGGCGCTCTCGGGCCTGGGCCAACAGCCGTACGGTCGCCATCTCCGCCCGACGGGCCAGCTCCCGCTGCCAGCTGAACAGCCGGTCGTATTCCGGTACCACCAATTCCGCTGCCGCGGACGGCGTCTCCGCCCGCAGGTCGGCCACCAGGTCGGTCAGCGTCACGTCGATTTGGTGGCCGACGGCGGACACCAAGGGCACTGGGCAGCGCGCCGCCGCCCGGACCACCCGCTCGTCGTTGAAGGCCATCAGGTCCTCTCGCGAGCCGCCCCCTCGCCCTAAAATGACCACGTCCACCGCCTCTTTGGAGACGGCCTGGAGCGCCGCCACGATCGCCTCCGCCGCCTGCTCCCCTTGCACCAACACCGGGTAGAAGACGATGGGCATCGAGGGGAAGCGCCGCCGGACCACGGTTTCCACGTCAAAGCGCGCCGCCCCGGAAGGCGAGGTGATCAGTCCTACCGCCCGCGGCAGAAGCGGCAGTCGGCGCTTGGGCCGACTAAACAGCCCCTCTTGCTCCAGTTTCTGGCGCAGGGCTTCCAGCTGCCGGTAATGCCAGCCGGAGCCAAGTTCTTCCAAGGCGCTGACGTAGAGCTGGGTCTGCCCGTCGCGCTCAAACACCCCGAGCCGCCCGAAGGCGGCCACGGCCTGTCCATCTTGGGGACGAAAGCGAAGGCGTTCGGCGTCCTTGCGGAACATCACGCAGCGCAGCTGCGCCGAGGCGTCCTTTAACGTAAAGTACCAGTGCCCGGAAATGTGCGCCTTAACGCCGGACAGCTCGCCCTCCACCCACAGCGCCCGCCACTCGGGAACCCCCTCGACCAGCTGGCGCAGCGCCGCCACCAACCCGCTGACGGTCCACCGGGTCATCGGGGGATTGCGCCGTCAGTCGGCCCCTGCCGCCGCCGGTAGGCCGTCCAGGTGTTGGCCAGCAGCATGGCCACCGTCATCGGCCCCACCCCACCCGGTACCGGGGTGATCCGACCGGCCACCGTTCGCACCCGCTCGTAGTCCACATCGCCGGCCAAGCCGTCCTCGGTGCGGTGAATCCCCACGTCGATCACGGTGGCCCCGGGGCGAACCCAGTCGGGACCGACCAGATGACGGCGCCCGGCCGCCACCACCAGCACCTCGGCCTCGCGCGCATAGGCCGCCGGATCGGGGGTGCGGGAGTGGACGATGCTGACGCTGGCGTTGCGCTGCAGCAACAACAACGCCACCGGCAGGCCGACCAAGCGGCTACGCCCCACCACCACCGCCCGGCGACCGGCCAGCGGCACCTGGTAGTGGTCGAGCAGGGTCAAGATCCCACGGGGGGTGCACGGCACCAAGTAGGGCTCCCCGGCGCACAAGCGACCGAGATTGGTTACCGTCAAGCCGTCGACGTCCTTTTCCGGGTCTAAGACCTCCAGCACCCGGTCCGGGGAGAGGTGGCGAGGCAAGGGCAGCTGCACCAAGACTCCGTCCACGCTCGGGTCTTGATTCAGCCGCCGCACTTCCTCTAACAGGGCCGACTCGCTGACCTCCGCCGGCAGGTGGGTCTCTCGCGATTCCATCCCAATCGCCTCCGCCGCCCGGCGTTTGTTGCGGACGTAGACGGCGGAAGCTGGATCCTCTCCCACCCGGATGACCGCCAAACACGGCCGCCGCCCTCCTGCCGCAACAGCCGCCGCGATCTCGTCTTTCAACCCCTTTCGAACCTGTTGGGCTACCAGATTGCCATCCATCAACTCGGCCTCGGCCATTGCCTTCACTCCTTCTGTCTCACCGGTTGCTTTGATTCGCCAAAAGCGCGTCCAGCCCCACCCACGCGACTCCCACGGCGTTGTCTCGGCTTAACTCGGGGCTGGCAAAACGCAGTTGAAATCCCCGCGGGGCCAGGCGCTGCTCTAATACGTGACGCAGCCGGAAATTGGCCGCCACCCCTCCCACCACCCACAACAGGCCAGGGGAGGCCGCCGCCTCGACCAGTTGGCTGATCGCCAGGGCCAAGGTCTCTTGCAGCAGCGCCGCCACCTCGGCAGCCGGCTGGCCCGCGGCGATCCGCCGTTTTAACTCGGCCTCGGGACCGGAAAGGCTGATCCACCAGCTCCCCTCCTTCCGCCACGGTCGGGCGCAGGGCAGCGGAGCCGGAGGGGCAACCTCGCCGGCCAGCCGTTCCAGGGCCGGCCCGGCCGGAAACCCCAGCCCCAAGGCCACCCCGATCCGGTCGACCAGCTGCCCGACGTACAGATCGGCCGAGGTCCCGACCTCCTCGATGGCAAAGCCGCCCTCGGCGCGAGGCGTCGCCCACAAAAGCTCGGTGGTTCCCCCCGAGAGGTGAAGCGCCCAGAACGGGGCGTCGGGGACCCCCTCGAGCCCTAGGGCCGCGCGCAGATGTCCTTCCTGGTGGGAGGTGGTAAAGAGCGGCACCTCCAGGGCCCGGGCCAGCACCCGGGCAAAACCTAGGCCGGCCATAAACGTGGGGAGATAGGAGTCGGGCTTCGGCCGCGGTCGCGCCGAGGCCGCCACCGCCGCCAGCCGGGAGGCGGGCAGGGCTTGGGCGACGGCGTCCCAAAGCTCGGGCAACTGGCGAATATGGTGAAACACCGCCTCCTGGGGCCGCACCCCGCGCCGACCCTGGGGCACCGCGACCAGGCGGCGGACGTCGCAGCGGATGGTGGACTCGCCGACCACCGCCAATGAGGTGGTGTAGGCGCTGGTGTCCACCCCAAGCACCCAATGCGCTGAGTTCACGATCCCGCCTCTTCGGGCCGCAGACGCCGAGCCAACGTGGCCAGCACCCCGTTGATGAAGCGCTTGCCCTCGGGGGTGCTGTAGGTTTCGGCCAGCTCGACCGCTTCATCGATGATCACCGACAGCGGGACCTCGGGCTCCCACCCCAGCTCGAAAGTGGCCAGGCGGAGGATGTTGCGGTCCACCGTGGGCATTCGCGACACCTTCCAGCCGATGGCCGCACTTTCGATCGCCTGGTCGATCTCGGCCCGGCGCTCCAAGGTCCCTTTGACCAGATTGGTCACAAACGGCCGGTCGCCGCGGCGCACCTCGGCGAGCCCCCGCTCGATCAACCCCTCCAGCTCGGGGTGTGCCAAGTCTTCTTCGAACAACATCTTCAGCGCGGCGATGCGTCCGCGATGGCGCGGCATCTTCCCTTCCTTTCCCCCAAGCCTCGCTAGCTGCCGTTGCCGGTCGCAGGAGAGGACGCGGCATTGCGGGGTCGGGTGGCGAAGGACACACCCTGGATATGGATCGCCACCTCGGTGACCCGAAGCCCGGTCATCGCCTCCACCATCCGCTTGACCCGCTCTTGGACGCGCTGGGCCACCTCAGGAATCCGACTGCCGTAGGCGATCACCAGGTACAGCGACAAGGTCATCTCCTGACCCGCGCGCTCCACCCGCACTCCGCGGGTGGCCGAGCGACGCCCCAACATCTCCCCCAAATTCCCCACCAAGCCCGGGCTGAAGCCGACCACCCCATCCACCTGACTGGCGGCGATGGCCGCGATCGCTCCGATTACCTCGTGGTCCACCTGGACGGTGGTCGCCGGCTGAGTAGATGTTGCCGCCTGCTCTGCCATCTCCCGCTCCTTCCCGAGCCCTAGGCTCCCGGTATCCGCTCCGCCAAAAAGTTGACGTGAATGCGACCGGCCCGAAAGTCCTCGTCCTCCATCAGCCGTTGGTGCAACGGCAGGGTGGTCTTGACCCCTTCGACCTCGAACTCGGAGAGGGCGCGGCGCATCCGCGCCACCGCCTCTTCCCGGTCGCGGCCCCAGGTCACCACCTTGGCCATCAGCGAGTCGTAGAAAGACTGTACGGTCAAGCCCTCGCGGATCCCCGCATCCACCCGCACCCCCGGGCCGGCCGGCTCCCGCCACCGCTGGACCAATCCCGGACTGGGCCGAAACCCTTGCTCGGGGTCTTCGGCGTTGACCCGACATTCGAGGCTCCATCCGCGGATCTCCACTGCTTCCTGGTCGACCGACAGCGGGTAGCCCGCGGCCACCTTGAGTTGTTCCTTCACGATATCGATCCCGGTGATCATCTCCGTAACAGGATGCTCGACCTGGATGCGGGTATTCATTTCCATGAAATAAAAGCGCCCGTGCTCGTCCAACAAGAATTCCAGAGTCCCGGCGCTGGTGTAGCCCACGGCTTGGGCGGCCCGAACCGCCGCCGCGCTCATCTGTTGGCGCAGCTCGGGATCGACCGCCACCGAGGGCGCCTCTTCCAGCAGCTTTTGCCGACGCCGCTGAATGGAAGATTCCCGTTCGCCCAGGCTCACCACGTGGCCGTGGCCGTCAGCCAGCACCTGGATCTCGATATGCCGGGGATTATGTAGGTATTTCTCCACGTAGACGTCTCCGTGGCCAAAGGCCGACTTGGCCTCCCGGCTGGCCCGCTCCAAGGCCTCCGCCAACTCCTCGCGCCGCTCTACCACCCGGATCCCCCGGCCCCCGCCTCCATAGGAGGCCTTGACCATCACCGGGTAGCCGATTTGCTCGGCGATGGCTAAGGCCTCCTCCAAGGTGCGCACCGGACCCTCGGTGCCCGGAACCACCGGAACCCCGGCCTTCTGCATGAGTTGACGGGCTTGTGCCTTAATCCCCATCTGTTCGATCGCCGAAGCCGGGGGACCGATAAACACCAGGTGCCAGGTGGCACAGACCTCGGCGAAGTGGTGGTTCTCGGCCAGAAATCCGTATCCCGGATGGATGGCCTCCGCCCCGGTTTGCACGGCCGCGTTGATGATGTTGGGGATGTGCAGGTAGCTCAAGGCGGCCGGCGCCGGGCCGATGGGAAACGCCTCGTCGGCGTATTCGACGTGCAGCGCGTCCTTGTCGGCTTCCGAATAGACCGCCACGGTTTTAATCCCCAATTCCCGCGCCGCGCGCATCACCCGGATCGCAATCTCACCGCGGTTGGCCACCAGGATCTTCTTAAACAGTGGATATCTCCCTCCCGCTCCAACTCACCCACTACTAGAGCACAACCCGCCAGCTCTTGTCCAGGGGGACGAAGCAGGAAAACCGCGCCCAGGCTCA
>JAIMAE010000339.1 GCA_023512105.1 Bacillota bacterium
GATCCTTGAGCGCAAGACGGGATGACGATGTGACCATTGAAGCGATGTTGGATGCTGCCACTGCAATCTTGTCCTATACGGCTAACCAGTCCCTGGAAACATTCCTGGCCAATCGCATGATGCGGAATGCGGTGGCCAAAAACTTGGAGGTGCTAGGCGAGGGAGCTGCGATCCTCAGCCTAGAGATAAAGGAGCAAACTCCTTACATTCCGTGGTCCGATATTATCGGCATGCGTCACCGACTGGTGCACCATTACGGGGGAACCGACGGGGGGTGGTGTGGGAGACTGTGCAACAAGACCTGCCCGCTTACTCGAGCAGCTTGAGGTGCTATGGAGGAGGCTTCAAAACCAACCGCCGGAGTCCGTCCAACCCTGAGGTCGTAACGTAACGACCGATATAGGTTGCGCGGCAGGCCCCACAAACATGGAAGACATCCCGGTCTTATGAGCCATGAGCCGGGGATTTTCATTTTGCGAGAACCCCGATCAGGGATTGCTCCCTGCGAAATGACCATTATGAAGCCTCCGACCAGCAGAGCAGTGCTTTGTGGCGCGCACGAAGGACGGAGGGAGAAAGACTCCTTCTCGCCAGCGCTGTCAGACCATCTTGACGTCCAGGTCACCTCAATCTTGGCCGGGCATCGCACCCCGACCTCCAAGCTTTCACGTCGAGGCCGGTGTACAAGGCCCTGCTACAGCCATTCCTAAATAGCGTGCGCATCGTCGAGGAGCATTTGGGGTTTCCACTTCCCGCGAGGGGGCACGGGGTCGGCGTTCACCTGATCCAGGTAGGTATTGCAGAATCCGGGCGTGGAGGTCGTCGACCGGCGCCACTCGGATATCTCGCAGCAGCTGCTCGGTCAGCTTGGCGAAGAGCCCTCAATGATATGGAGCCAAGAGGCATGTTTGGGGATGAATACGCGGTCGGACCGGTGCGGCACAGTCGCGAGATAGGCTTGGGCCTCCCGGCAGGTATGAGCCGAACGATGGTCCAAGACGACTGGGATTTTGACGTCCGCGGGATAGCGGGCATCGAGGTGCCGGAGGCACTCCATGAAGTCCTGGCTGCGATCTCGCGGGCGCACCAAGCCGGTGACCTCCCCGGTCGCCAAGTCAATGGCCGCCAAGAGGCTGACCGTCCCGAGCCGGACATGTCCGTGCTCGCGTTGCCAGGTGTCTGGCGCGACATCCCTCAAGGCTGTTTCCAGCGCCAATCTCGTGCGGTAAATCTCCTACCCCTTCTTGCAAGCTGGCTTGTGGCCGGCATGGGCTCCAGTGCAGGCACTGGTGCGATCTCCAACCCCGCCAGATTTGCCAATGGCTCATTGGCGACCAGCCTATATTTGGTGGCAATCAGGGAGTGGTTCCAGACATAGACGTACAAAGG
>JAIMAE010000108.1 GCA_023512105.1 Bacillota bacterium
CGGCGTACTCGCGCGCCCGATGGTTTGCTGCGACTCCCAAAGCCCATGGCAGACGATTCCTTTCTGACCCGCCGGTCGAAGCGGACTCGGTCGATGGCGCTGGGGGGATGAGCCCATCTCCTGGCCCATTCCCTAAACACCATACCGGGTGGGAGTCGATTCGGCAGTCTCGCCGTCCGTCTCAGGATCGGTGTCGACTTGGAGGGGAATTCATTGGCCCCCCGCGCGACCTTGGTTCCATCCCCAGAGGACCAGGAGAAGGGCGATGGCCAGGGCGATGGCCGCCATCGTCGCCCGTCCGTGGAGGTAGAGCAGGGTGGCGGAGAGGAGCAGGGCACTTACGTACACGCTGCGCCCCAGAGAACCCAACGCTCGGGTCGTCTCCTGCCACCTTCTCTCGCCTTGAGGCCAGCGGGCCTCGAACTCTCCGTTTTCTAGTTGTTGGAGTAGGTGGAAAAAGAGGTCGGGGGTGGCGGCCGCCGAAGCCGTCCACTTGCGCAGGTTGGAGCGCACCACGTGGCTCCAGCCCCCGCGCTCTTCGGTCATCAGGCGCTCGACATAGGGTGAGAAGAGCTCGATGACGTTGATCTCCGGGTCCAGGGCGGTGGCCAGTCCGACCAAGATGGCGATGGCGCGGCCGAGAAAGGCGAACTCTCCCGGGATCTGGACCGATTGGTCGCGCAAGAGCCCTTCCAAGTCCCGCATCAGGCGTATCACGTCCAGGCGGGCCAACTGGTCGAGGGTTTCCGCATAGTAGCGGTCCAATAGGTAGCGGACTTCCCGGCGCAGCCGGTTTAAGTCCGCTTGCGGCCGGATCATCCCAAGCGCTCTTAGGCTTTCGACCAGCTCGTTGGGCTGCCGCAGGGTTACCGCCACAAACAGGCGCCGAATCTGGCGCCTTTGCGCCAGCTCGATGCGGCCGACCATCCCGTAGTCGAGCAACACCACCTCGCCGCCCGGGCGCACCAAGATGTTGCCGGGGTGGGGGTCGGCGTGGTAGAAGCCGGCGTCCAACACCATGTAAAGGTAGAGGTGGATGAGCCGGGCGGCCAGATCGGGGATGTCGATCCCGGCGCGGCTAAGCTCCTCCCGCTGGTTGACCTTGATGCCCCGCCAGTACTCCATGGTCAGGACCCGGGCCGAGCTCAGCGCGGGAAAAGTGCCGGGCACCCGCACCCAGGGGAAGCCCGACAGCGTCTGGCGCAGGCGCTCGGTGTTCTCCAGCTCCTGCCGGTAGTCGAGTTCGTGCGCGACCATGTGCCGGAACTCTCTGAGGACCGTGACCAGGTCAAAGGTGCGCCCAAAGCCGGTAAACCGGGAGAGAAAGGCCACCACCAGCCCCAGCCCGGCCAAGTCGGCGGCGACGATCGAGTCGATGGCGGGGCGTTGAACCTTGACCGCCACTTCCTGTCCGTCGTGCAGGCGCGCGCGGTACACCTGGCCCAGCGAGGCGGCCGCCACCGGCTCCGGGTCGAACTCGGAAAAATGGGCGGCAATCGGCCCCAGCTCTTCCTCCAAGATCGGGCGCACCAAGGAGAACGGCGCCGGGCGGACGGCGTCTTGCAGGTCTTGCAGTTCGTCGATGAACGATTTAGGCAAAAGGTCGACTCGGCTAGAAAGAAATTGGCCGACCTTGATCAAAAGACCTCCCTGGCGCTCGGCCACCGTGCGAAAGCGCACCGCCTGCCGCCGCCACAACTCCTCCCAGCTTTGTCGGTCGGTTTCGACTGCGGCCCGCCACCGTCCGCGCCACCAGATGGCCCCGGCCATGGCGACAAACAGCCAGAGGACAGCGGCCGTGCGCAGGAGGGCGGCTCCCAGGCCCAGGCGGCGGGCCCGGGCAGCCACTGGTTTTGGGCCCGGCTCTCCCACTGGAGATGGCGCCGGCCTGCCGGTGTCCCCCATGAAGGCACCCGGTCCTCCTCTCCGCCCGCCCGGCTTGTCCGGCCTCGGGTTTAGTCTTGTCCTCAGTCTAACATACCGGCTGGAGCGAGGCGGTGGACATCGTCCCAAGGCGATATGGTTTTGAAGGGGATTGTGGTACGCTTGAAATCAGGGCTTGGGATTGTGTAGGACAGCGAGGGATGCGGCGTGTTTCAGTTTGTGGCCAACATGACCTGGTCTTCCTGGTTGTTGTCGGTGCTGGACATCGCCATTGTCGCCTACGGATTTTATCGCCTCTTTCTCTTGATTCGGGGCACGCGCGCATTGCAGCTGCTCAAGGGGATCATCGCCGTGCTGGTGGCGGCGCCGGTGGCCAACTGGCTGCACCTCTACACCACCCACATGTTGCTGCAGGACATCGAGACCATGTTGGTGGTGGCGCTGCCGATCGTCTTTCAGCCCGAACTGCGGCGGGCGCTGGAGCAGATCGGGCAGGGGCGGTTTTTCTCGGAGAGCTTTCTCAATCACGAAGAGGTCGACACCGCTACCATGATCGACCAGGTGGCGCGGGCGGCGGACTATTTGTCCCGCAATCGCATCGGGGCCTTGTTCGTGCTGGAACGGCAGACCGGCCTTAACGAATACGCGGCCACCGGGATTCCGATTGGAGCGGTGGCCACCGCCGCCCTGCTAGAGAACATTTTTACCCCCAACACGCCCCTTCACGACGGGGCCTGCATCATCCGCGGCAATCGGGTGATCGCCGCGGCGGCCTTCTTGCCCTTGACCGAAAGTGCGCAACCTGGGAGCGAATTGGGCAGCCGGCACCGCGCCGCCCTTGGCATCACCGAGCAATCCGACGCGGTGGCGATCGCGGTGTCGGAGGAGACCGGCTGGATCTCGCTCGCGGTCGAAGGCCGACTACAACGCAGGCTCGAAGATCGAGCGCTACGGGAGATGCTGACCCGCCTGTTTCGCCCTCGACCTTCACCGGCTTTGCGAATCTGGCACCGGGGTGCGAGCGGGTAGATGGACCGACTGTTCGAGAACGACACCCTGCTGAAGATATTGGCCGTGTTGGTGGCCATTGCCCTCTGGGTCCAGGTCAGCTCCACCAACGTGCGCGACGCCAATCGGCCGTTTGGGCCGATTGCTTTGGAGTGGACCCCTCCGCCGGTCAAGAACCTGAGCGTGACCGCGCTGCAGCCCAACTCGGTGGAGGTGCAGATCAAAGGGCCGCCCCAGGTGGTGGCCAACGCCACCGCGCACGAGATCGCCGCCTGGGTCGATCTCAGCCACGTGCGACAACCGGGGACCTACAGTCTGCCGGTGGTGGCCTCGGTGCCCTCCGGAACCTCGCTGGTGAGCATCACCCCTAACCAAGTGATGGTGACGGTCGACCAAATCGAAAGTCGCACCTTCCCAGTGGAGTTGCAGGTGACGGGCGTGGTGCCTTCCCAGTACGAGGTCACCTCGATCACCCTCTCCACCAAGTCCGCGGTGGTGACGGGTCCGTTGGGCGCCTTGAATCAAGTCCAGCGGGTGACGGCGGTGATTCCGGTCACCGGCCACACCTCCAGCTTCGAGGAGCAGGCCTTCTTGCAGCCCTTAAATCAAAAAGGGGCGACGGTCAGCCATGTCGAGGTCAACCCGCCGATGATCACCGCTGACGTCAAGATCATTCCCAAGCCGCCGGAGGCCACCGTGGGGGTGGTGGTCCAGTTAACCGGTCGGCCGGCGAATGGATATCATGTCACCGGAATTACCGTCAGCCCGGGCAAGATAACCATCACAGGCACCAAGGAGAGTCTGGCGGGGGTCACCAGCGTCAATACGCAACCGGTCAACATTCAGGGGGCCACCGCCACCGTGACCAAAATGGTGGCCATCCAATTTCCTCCGGGCGTGTCGGCGATCGGGCCGTCGGAGGTCACGGCCACGGTGACCATTGCCAGAAGTTCTTGACGGCGTTGAGCCAGGCGTCAGGGGGCCAGGAGCATGGCAGAGGGAGGAAGCAGGTTGGGGTTGTTTGGAACAGACGGTGCGCGCGGCGTGGCCAATGTCGAGTTGACGGCCGAGTTGGCCCTGCAGATTGGGCTGGCCGCGGGGTCCGCCCTGGGTCCGGGGGCGACGGTGTTGGTCGGGCGAGACACTCGGTTGTCTGGCCCGCTCCTGGAGGCCGCAGTGAGTGCGGGCTTGGCCTCGGCCGGGGTGGAGGTGCTCTCCTGCGGGCTTTTGCCGACGCCGGCCTTGGCCTATTTGATTCGTTCGTTTCGGGCGGCGGCCGGGGTGATGATCTCGGCTTCCCACAACCCGCCCCAGTACAACGGGATCAAACTGTTGGCCGGACACGGCGGAAAATGGGACGCCGAGTGGGAGCGAGAGGTGGAGCAACGGATCGGACGGCGAGAGTGGAAGTTGGCCGAGCCGTCGGCGGTGGGCAACCTTACCTCGGTCGCCGAGGAGGGCCTGGCCCGATATCGCGACTACTTGGTGTCGTGTTTTCGCGGAGCGGTGGCGCCGGTGCACGCGGTGGTAGACTTGGCGTATGGGGCCGCGGTGGCCACCGTGGTGCCAGTCTTGGAGGCGCTGGGGGTGCGGGTGGAGGCGATCTGCGACCTTCCCCGCGGGCGCTGGATCAACCAAGAGTGCGGGGCTACCCACCCCGAACGGCTAAGTCGGGCGGTGGTGGAACGCGGGGCCGATGTGGGTTTCGCCTTTGACGGCGACGCCGACCGGCTGATCGCGGTTGACGAAAAGGGGCGGGTGGTCGATGGCGATGCCATCCTCTACGCCTTGGCGCGAGGTTGGGCGGAGCGGGGCGAGCTGAACCCGTCTGAGGTGGTGGCCACCGTGATGTCCAACTTCGGATTGGAGCAGGCTTTAAAGGCCTTGGGGATTCGCCTATGGCGGACCCCGGTGGGCGACCGTTGGGTGGCCCAGGCCATGCGGGAGCGAGGGGCGGCGATCGGTGGGGAGCAGTCTGGCCACATCATCCTGCACCCGTGGGGGGAGACCGGCGATGGCCTGATCACCGCCTTGGCCCTGTTGCGGGAGATGGCGCGGGCTCACGCCTCGTTGGCCGCCCTGACCGCGGGCTTTGAACCCTTCCCGCAGGTGCTTCGTAACGTAAAGATACCGGCCCGGTATCGGGACTGGGAAGCGATTCCCGGACTCAAGGAATTGGCCGCCGCCGCGCAAGCGGCCTTAGGCGAGGCGGGCCGGGTTTTCATCCGCCGCTCCGGAACCGAGCCGGTATTGCGAATCATGGTGGAAGGGAGGGATGCCGAGACCATAGAGCAATGGGCGGACCGCCTGGCGGCGGTGGTGGACGAGGCGTTGGAGTCGGCCAGCGCACGGCCATGAAGCCCACAAGCGCCGGGACCGTTGTGGTCGACGAGGTGAGGGATCTCGAAGCATTCGGCGGGTGACCTCCGGCTTCTCAACAGCCGTGAAAACATGGACAAAGTCCGTTCGCGAGGGCGGAACAAAACCATGCGGTTGAGACCGACACCATATTCCAAGGTGGAGGTACCTTGCGCATGTGCGGAATCGTGGGGTTTGTCGGAGAGGATGAGAACGCACTGCCCTTTCTGCTGGAGGGGCTGCAACGTCTGGAGTATCGCGGTTACGACTCGGCCGGGGTGGCGGTGGTGCAGGAGAACCACCTGACGGTGGAAAAGCGCCAGGGCAAACTGCAAAGACTGGTTGAGGCCCTGACGACCACCTCGGTGCGCGGGAGTTGCGGGATTGGACATACCCGGTGGGCCACCCATGGGCGTCCCACCGACCAGAATGCCCATCCCCAGCTGGACTGCCACGGGCAGATTGCCGTCGTCCACAACGGGATCATCGAGAACTACCAAACCTTAAAAGCCGAGTTGATGGCGCGCGGGCACCATTTTCGCTCGGAGACGGATACCGAGGTGATTCCCCACCTGCTCGAGGAGTACGGGGGCTTAGACGACCTGAAGACGGCGGTAGAGCGGGCGGAGGCGCGGCTGACCGGGGCCTATGCCTTTTTGGCGATTTCCGCCACCCACCCGGACCAAATCGTCGCGGTGCGCCGTTCCAGCCCGCTGGTGGTCGGACTTGGGGAGCGGACCAACTACCTGGCCTCCGACTTTACCGCCTTTCTGCGCCACACCCGGCGGGCGGTCGTGCTGGACAACGGGGATTTGGCCGTGATCCGACCTTGGAGCGTGGAGATTCACGATGCCAATGGGGTCGCGGTGGAGCGCCCGGTGCTGCACATCGATTGGACCTTGGACCAAGCGGAACGAGGCGGCTATCCCCACTTCATGTTGAAGGAGATCATGGAGCAACCGGAGGCATGGGCCGATTGCCTGCTTGGGCGCATCGAGCGGGGGCGGGTAGTCGAGGAGGCGTTAGGGCTAACCGCGGAGGAGCTCAAGGCCATCCGCCGGGTGGTGATGGTGGCAGCCGGCACCGCCTACCACGCCGGTCTGGTGGGGCGGGTGTTGGTCGAGAGCTTGGCCGGGATTCCGGTGGAAGTGGACGTGGCGTCAGAGTTTCGCTACCGGCGTCCCTTGTTGGAACCAGGGACGTTGGTGGTGGCGATCTCCCAGTCCGGGGAGACCGCCGACACCCTGGCGTCGGTCAGCTTGGCCAAGGAAATGGGTCTTAAGGTTTGGGCGGTCACCAACACCGTCGGCTCGACGCTGGCTCGGGAGGCAGACACCGTGGGCTACACCTATGCCGGCCCGGAGATCGCCGTCGCCTCCACCAAGGCCTATACCACCCAGATCTTGTTGCTGACGTTGTTTGCCATCGCCCTGGCCCAAGCGCAAGGGCGCGCTTATCCTGAGTTGGCCGAACAGGTGCTGAGCTTGCCGGAGGCCGGGAAGTCGGTGCTCTCGGCGATGCAGGGGCTGCACGGGTTGGGTCAAGAACTGGCCCAACATCGCGATGTCTTTTTCATTGGCCGGGGGCTGGACTGGGCGTTGGCCCAGGAAGGGCAGTTGAAGTTAAAGGAAATCAGTTACCTCCACGCCGAGGCGTACGCCGCCGGAGAGCTGAAACACGGGACGCTGGCCTTGATCGAGGAAGGGGTGCCGGTGATCGCCATCCTCACCCAGCCCGAGTTGGCCGACAAGGCCATCTCCAACGTGTTGGAGGTCAAGGCCCGGGGGGCGCGGGTGTGGGCGGTGGTCAGCGCCAATCTCAGCGGGGTGCCGGCCGACCGCCTCATCCCCATCCCCGCCACCGCCCCGCTCCTCGCCCCTGTGTTGGCCGCCATCCCGTTGCAGCTGTTGGCCTACTGGACCGCGGTGTCGCGGGGAGAAGACGTGGACCAGCCGCGCAACCTGGCCAAAAGCGTGACCGTGGAGTGAAGGGCGCGGGGCATAGTCAGCGCGGCAGGCGAATCCGGGGTGCTTCCGGGTTCGCCTGGTTGTTTCAGGGCCGGGCGCAGGGACGGGGGAGGGAGGCGTCAACGGCCGATGGGGAGCTGTGGGGAAGCAGAGGGCGTTTCGGTTGGCGAGGGGTGGAAGGGGGAGTTTAGGGTGGAAGAACGGTTCGAGCGGGGTTGGGAGCTGCTCAAGCAGATGCACGCCCAGGCCGGGGCGCGCACCATCGCCTCGTTTGACGCAATCGCGCCGGACTTGGGCCGGTACATCGTGGAGTTCGCCTATGGCGACATCTACCGGCGGCCTGGGCTCGACTTAAAACAACGCCAGCTTTTGACCATCGCCTGCCTGGTGGCGCTGGGAGACACCGGTCCGGAGCTTTCTGTGCACCTCAACACCGGGCTTAACGTGGGGCTAAGTCCGCAAGAGATCGTCGAGGCCATTTTGCACTGCATCCCCTACGTCGGCTTCCCGCGGGTCATGAACGCCATGACCATCGCCAAGCAAGTGTTGGAGACCCGTGGGGACAGCGGGCAAGGGGAAAGGTAGCCGGCACCAGCGATTTCCCCAACCCGCCGGCGCGGTCGAGCAAACGGCCCATGGGCGGGGGAGGGATAGACCCGCGGGGCTCTCTGGGGCGGGGCCGGATCAGGGACCGGCGGCCTGCGTTCGATTCGGCTCCTCCAAGGGCCGGAGGTGTAAGCCAGGGCGATCCGGTCCGCGACCCGCGGCATGTGGCCCAAGGGCGATACCCTGCCTAGAAGGAAGCGCCGCGCCATCCATCGCGAATGCAGGGGTCGCCTTTTGACGGGAAACCCGGATGGAGACGGCCCCTGGGAGTCGAACCCAGCCTTCGCCCAGTGTGCGAAGTTGCCCGGTTTGCAGCCGGGAGGGCGCACCGGCACCCGTTGGCCGTCGGCTGCGCGCTGCCGGGGGAATGATACGATAAATGAATGATGATTGCAAGTGAAGATGTGGATATCGCATGAGTATGCGGTGAGGTGGGGGCGCCGCAGGATTGCGGCCGGTCTGAAAGCCGTGGCCACCACCGCCTGGGCGAAGTGCAGGGGTTGGTCCTTCGCCGCCCAGGCGGTGGATTGGTGCAGCGGACCTCCTTGGGTGGCCTGAGAGAGTCTTAGGCCTTCTGCGCACACTAGCCTCAACCTGGAGGTGAAGGCCTTGGCTTATCCGCTAGCACCGACGCGGGAGGATCCGTTTTCCTGGTATCAGGCGATGCGGGAGCGCTCTCCCATCCACCATCAACCCGAAGGGGAATACTGGGAGGTGTTCGGCTATGACCAGGTGAAGCAGGTGCTCTCCCGTTATCACGATTTCTCCTCGGATTTTCGCGCCTTTTGGGCTCGCACCGGCCAGAACCCGCCGCGCGGAGCCCTCTTCGGCGAGAGCTTGATTCGCCTCGATCCCCCGGAGCATACCCCCTTGCGGCAGTTGGTCAACCCGGCCTTCAACGCGCCCTCGATGGAGCGCCTGAGCCCCATCGTGCGCCAGATTGCCGAGGGGTATTTGCAGCAGCTGGATCCGCAGGGGATGGATTTTGTCCGCGACTTTGCCTTTCCCTTTCCGGTGACCGTGATCTCGGAACTCCTGGGTGTGCCGGCCTCGGACCGAGACCGCTTTAAGCGATGGGTAGACACCTTAATTCCCCTCGGGGCCTCCGATCCCTTTCGCTTTCGCCGCCAGTGGCTGCAGGACCCTGCCCGGCAGGCGGTGCGAGAGGAGATGGAAGAGTACTTTGATTACTTTTTGGACCTGCGGCGCCGCGAACCCCGCGAGGACCTTATGACCCTGCTTGTCCAGGGGGGAATCGAAGGCCATCCCCTCAACCACGAACAAATCTTCCAGTTCTGCGTCTTGCTCCTGATTGCCGGCCATGTGACCACCACCAACCTCCTAGCCAACGGCGCGTTGTGGCTGGCCCTCCATCCCCAGGCCTTCGATCGCCTGCGCGCGGAGGAGGGGCGGCTAATCCGCCCCTTTGTCGAGGAGGTGTTGCGGTTTTGGTCCCCCGTGCAGCGGATCTCGCGCTACACCGTGCATCCGGTAATCTTAGACGGGGTGGAGATTCCGGCCAACGTTCCGGTGGTGGCCTGGGTGGGCTCGGCCAACCGAGACCCCGGAAAATTCCCCCAAGCCGACCAGTTTCTGATCGACCGGCACCCCAATCCCCATATCGCCTTTGGGTTTGGCGTGCACACCTGCCTGGGCGCCCCGCTGGCCCGTTTGGAGGC
>JAIMAE010000340.1 GCA_023512105.1 Bacillota bacterium
TGGGGCGGTGAGGGTGGTCACCAAGGCCAAAGCTCCCACCAACAGGGCGGCATGCGTCGGTTGGCGCCAAAAGATGACCCAGCTGCCTACCCCGGGGAGGGCGAACCACAGGCGACCGATGATTTGTTGGCGGGTCGGGTGGTAGTTATCCGCCACCGGATTGTTGATGCCTTGAAAGACGTAGCGTCCGTCGACCCGGGCGATAATTTGATGGAAAAAGACCGAGTGAAACGGCACGTAGTGATATGCGGCCAGCGTTCCCACCGGGTAGTGGGCGGCCTGGCGCACCACCACCAAGTCTCCGGCGTGAAATCGGGGCAACATGCTGGTCCCTTGGACGAGCAGGATCGCGGTCTTCCCACCCAGCTGAGGAGGGGCCAAGGTGTACCACAGGCCCGCGGTCAACATCCCGTAGACAAACCACCTCAGCCAACGGCGACTTCTGGATGGCGCGCTCACGCACTCCCTTCCTCTCCTCCGCAATCTGCACTCATCGCAACCCAGAGGGGCCAGACGACGACTGGAGCCCGTCCCCTGGCCCCGCCTGTCCGGTTAATGTGCGGCGGCCACGTCCAGCTGGATAGCGGCGTTGGGCCCGGCCTGCTGGTTCAGGGAAGAGACGTTGCAACTCACGTTGACGTTGCTACTATTGCTGACTTGGGTGATGGTACACTCGGAGTTAGCTGTCGAGGCCACATTGGCGGTGTTGCCGTCAAACCACACCGCCACCGAGTCTGCCGCTGAGCCTCCTGAGTCCGCGGGGCTCAGGGTGAAGCTGACGTTGGTAATTTGACTGGGATTGTTGGCCGTCCCGCTCAAGGTGTACTGGACATTGGAGACCGTGTACCCGGTGATGGTGCCGGAACCTACCCCGGCGCTGGACTCATCTACCGTGTTGGAAGCCATGAAGGCGTAGGCGGAGCCGCCCAAGGCCACGGTCAAAGCCACCGGGGCGATGAGGCGGCCGAGCTTCGAGTGCATAAGACGCATAGGGTATCTCCTCCTTTGAATTTCGGTGGTAAGGACTTCCCGGTTCGATCCCTTCGCCTTCAGCAGGCCTTACCGCTTGCCTTGCCGAAAGATATTCCCTGGGTGAGCCAGGACCGGCCCTAGGAGGTTTGGAAGGTGGACTCATGGGGGTCGAGCCTCCCCTCGCTTCCCCCTTTTCAGTGCGCCGCCGCGACGTTGAGCTCGGTCGCGGTGGGGCCAGGCCCGGCCTCTTGGTCCCAGCCTTGCAGGCCGCACGACCATCCGGTGACGCCCTGGGAGTCGGGACCAAACGTCTTCTGGCAGGTGTGGAGAGAGGTCGAGGCCACCGATTGGGTCTGGTTGTCAAACCACACCGCAACCTGGGTGGCGGGCTGGCTTGGGTCGGAGGGCACC
>JAIMAE010000109.1 GCA_023512105.1 Bacillota bacterium
CAGTAGCCGGAGATGACGGCGGCTGACCGGGTCGTCGTCGACGATGAGGACCTCTGCCATACCCTCTCCCTTCCTCTGCCCACCCCGCGCCGGTAGCCGACCTGGCCTAGACCGTGCCTTCGAGGTTGACCAAGGCCCGGCGCAGCACCTTGCCCTCCGAGGATCGCGGAATCTGGCGCACAAACACGTATTTGCGCGGGCGCGCCCAAAGGGGCAACTCCCCCTGACGCTTGCTAAACGAGTCCAATTCCTGGGGGGAAAGCCCAGAGGTCTTGGGAACTACATAGGCCACCACCATCTTCCCCCACTGCGGGTCGGGCTCTCCCACCACCGCCACCTCTGCCACCTTGGGGTGCAGGGCCAGCACCCGCTCGACTTCGCTGGGAAGAATGTGCTCGCCCCCGGAGATGATCAGTTCGTCGGCCCGCCCAACCACAAACAGGTCTCCGTCCTCGTCCAGATAGCCGAGGTCGCCGGTGTGATACCAGCCGTTGCGCAGGGACTGCCGGGTCAGGTCGGGACGGTTCCAGTAGCCGCGAAACGCCTCATCCGAGCCGCCATGCACCACGATCTCGCCGATTTCGTGGGCGCCCAAGGCGTGTGGCACCTCCCCGCCCCCCTCCAAGGCGACCACCGCGATTTGGCTGTGAATGCCGGCCTTGCCTGCACTCCCCGGCTTGGGGCCGAGCACGTCGTGGACCGTGTGGGTGTAGACCTCGGTGCTGCCGTAGTGGTTCACAAAGACCTCGGGGGCAAAGCGTTCCCGGCATTCGAGGATGAGCTCGTCGGACAACGGCGCCCCGGCGTACGCCAACTTCCTTACCGGCGGAGTGCCGGCCATGCCCGCGCTGCCCTTGAAGAGACCGTAGTACATGGTAGGAATCAAATACAGAGTGGACACCCGTTCCTGGTTGATCAGCTCCCAGGCCGCATCGGCGTCAAACTCGGGCATGGCCACCCACATCCCATTGACCATGGCGGTGGCCACCAACAGGTGCAGCCCCATGGTGTGATAAAGCGGCATCGCCCCCAAGGTCCGCTCGCGCCAGCGATAGCGGTTATGCACGACATGGGCCACCGCCGCCGCGAAGGTGTTGCGGTGCGAACGAGGCACCCCCTTGGGGCGTCCGGTGGTCCCTGAGGTGTAGAGCATCACAGCCACGTCATCATCATCCGGCTCCGCCAGGGGAACGTCGTGGCGAGCCGGCGCCAACAGCTCGGGCAACCCGACGTGGGCGGCAGGGTCGTCTAATCCCACCAGCACGGCGCATAACCCTTCGGCCAGCCCCTTCACGTCTGGCACCGCGCCCTCCTCGTAGAGAATGGCCCGGGGCTCGGCATCCTGCAGACAAAAGCGCAGGCCTGCCCGGGAGAAGTGGTGGTTGAGGGGAACGAACACCGCGCCCACCCGTTGCACCGCCCAAAAGGCCACCACCGTCTCCCAGCGATTTTTCAGCAACACCGCCACCCGGTCGTGGGGCCCCACCTCCAAGCGGCGGAGGGCCGCCGCCAGTCGCCCGACCGCCTCCTCCAATTGGGCGTAGGTGTAGCGGCGCTCCCCGTCGCTGACCGCCCAGGCGCCGGGGGCACGTCCCACGCTGTACTGAAACATTCGGACGAGATCCACCGCTTACCTCCCTGGCTGCTCTCCCTACCAAATGGCCCGAAGCAAGTTGACGACCTCCGCCTCCGTCGGCTGGCGCGGGTTGAACCGCAGCTGGACGCTCAACGCGGTGGCCCGGGCCATCTCCGGCAACATCCCCTCGGTGACTCCGACCTCTTTCAGTCGGGTGGGAATGCCGATCTGTTGGTCCAAGGCCCGGATGGTCGCGCCCAATGCCGCTCCGCTGGTGGCCGGGCGCCCCAAGAGCTCGGCCACCCGGGCCAACTTCTGTGGTGCCGCCGGCCAGTTGTATTCCGCCACCGCCGGCAGCAGGAGGCCGATGGCTGCCCCGTGGGCAAGGCCCACCGCCCCGCTGAGGGCGGCGGCGATGGCGTGGGTCAACCCAAGCCCGGCGTGGTTGAAGGCGATCCCGGCGAGCAGGCTGGCCTCCGCCATGCCCTCGCGGGCCGTTTCGTTCGCGCCATCGGCCACGGCGACCGGGAGATGGCGCGCCACCAGCCCAATCGCTCGCTCGGCAAACAGGTCCGAGACCGCGCTGGCCGCCCTCGAGACGTACGCCTCGATCGCGTGACCAAGGACGTCGATCCCCGCCTGGGCGGTGGGAATCGGCGGAAGGCTTCGCGTCAGTTCCGGGTCCACGATCGCCACCTCCGGGGCCAGGTGGGGACTGGTGACCGTCACCTTCAGGTGGCGCGCCGGATCGCTGTACACGCCAAAGAAGGTGACCTCGCTGCCCGTCCCGGCGGTGGTGGGCAGCGCCACCACCGGAATCGACACCCGGGGGCAAAACGCCTTGCCCTCGGGCCCCGCGTAATCGGCCAGCCTTCCCCCGGCGGAGGCCAACACCCGGATCCCCTTGGCGGTATCGATGGCGCTGCCTCCTCCCACCGCTACCAGGCCAGCGGCCCCCGACCGGGCAAACGCCTCCGCCGCCTGATGGACGGAATCGAGCGTAGGATCCGACATCACCCTATCCCACAGGGCAACCTCGATCCCGGCCTCGGTGAGGGCCTGCACGGCCCGCTCCACCCCGCTGGTAGCCATCACCGCCGGATCGGTTACCAAAAAGGCGCGCTCGCACTGCCATTGCGCCAACACCTCGACCAACTCCTGCGCCCGCCCGGCGCCAAAGCGCACCTGGGTCGGCACCTGCAGCTGAAAAACTCCCACCCGGCTCCCTCCCATCACCATTGTATCGACACCTCGCCGCCCGAAAGGCGGAAATCCTTGGGCCCCCCAAGGTCTGCTGCCCCGGTTCTGCCACTTTCCCCAGGCCAGCACCGCTGCCGGAGGGTCCCCTCCCCTCTCAATGAAACTCGCCGCGCGTCTCTGGGCTCAAAATCGCCCCTACTATGTAGAGGGCAAAGATGGCCGCCACAAACAGCGAGAGGGTGAGGGGAATGGCGGTGGTCTTGCCTGCGGCCAAGGTGACAAAGGTGGGCATCATCCCGCCCACGGCGAACCCCAAATTCCAAGAGAGCGCCGTGCCGGTGGAGCGCAGGGCGGTGGGATAGCGTTCGTTGAGAAAGATGAGGATGGGGGCGTAGGTGGCATTGCCGACAAACACCAGGAGCAGGGCCCAAAACGTCGTCGATGCGGCGTCCGGAGACGAGGCCAACTTAAAGTAGGACACAGGCAGAAGCACCAAGGCCATGATCCCGGCGACCAGAAACGTCTTCTTCCGTCCCCACAAGTCGCTGATCCAGCCGAACAGCACCGCCGCCAAGAGGACGGTTAAGCTGGCCCAGATCAGGATCTGAGAGGAGACCAGGTGGGAGAGGTGCTTGACCACTCCGAGGAAGGTGGGGAGAAAACCAGAGGTCAGGTAGTAGCCGGACCCGCCGCCAATCACCAGGCACAGGTTCACCCACAGAATAGGGAGGTAGCGCCGGGAGAACACGGCCCGCACCGGAGCGGAACGCTCGGCCTGCCCCTGCTCGACGACTTTAAGCCAGTAGGGCGACTCCTCCAAATACCGGAACACCATCCAGGCCAGCAGCGAACTTAGGAGCGAGGTGTAGAACATGACCCGCCAGCCCCAGACCGCAAACTGGTGGCCGGGGAAGAGGCGAGAGAGGACGTAGAACACCAGGGTGGCAAACAGCGCGCCAAGTCCGGCGCCCCCGCCCCCGATGAGGCCGGAGACCGTCCCTCGCCAGCGGGGCGCGATGGACTCTGTGCTGATGGTGTGGGTGGAGGCGACCACCCCTCCCACGAAGACCCCCTCGACCAGGCGCAAGAACAAGAAGAGCATCGGGGCCATCAACCCGGCTTGGTCGACGGTGGGAAGGACACCCAACAAGGCGGCCGAAATCCCGACTCCCACCATGGCCACCGTCATGCTGCGCTTGCGTCCGCGGCGATCCGCCAAGGCCCCAAACAGCCCCGAACCAACCGGCCGCATCAACAAGGTCACGGCAAACGAGGCGTACACCGCCGCCAGGGAGAGGGTGGGAAACTTGCTGGGAAAGAACAGTTGGCCGATGACCGGAGCGATGAACAGGAGGGTAAAAAGGTCATATAAGTCCAAGGACCAGCCTAAGAGGGAGGCGGTCAAGGCCACCGCGACCCGCTTGCCGGAGCCCACGGAGGTCACCGGCACGGCCAGCGGCGTGCTCTGGTTGCTCATGGTCGAATCTCTCCTTTCAGTGTGGTGAATCGTGCGCCTGTCCGCGCGACCGGCAGGCGCGAATCGGCAACGGCGGAGACGCCGGCGTCGACGGTGCGAATCGCTCCTCGGCGGCTCACCGGTCCAGGCCGTAGTCGGCCAGGTTTATCGCCTCGTACCCCGGGATGTCGATCGGGGTGAAACGAGACCGGTCGGCGTCCAGCGGGATGGTGCAATCGAAGCCCAGCTTGGCACCCACCCCGCGGACGCTGGTGGGATCCAGTCGCGAGGCCTGGCTGCCCGAGACCGCCACCAAGTCCTGGTCGGCTTGAAACCGGGTCGCCAACGCCCATTCCACCGACTCCAGGTCAAAGGCGTCGATGTCCTCATCCACCACCACCACGTGCTTGAGATCGGGGTGAGTGGAGAGCGCGGCTAGGGCGGCGAGCTTGCCTTGGCCTTCTTCGTCCTTGCGAATCGAGACCACGCAGTGAAAGCGACCCGAGCCCCCCGGGGTCAGGTGCACCGCCTGCACGCCGGGCACCACCCGGTAGACCGCGTCAAAGATCCCCGCCTCCCGGGGAATGGCGCCCAGCAGCAAATGCTCGCGGCCCGCGGGGAGGATGGTGTGAAAGATGGGATCGCGTCGGTGGGTTGCCGCCACCACCTCCACCACCTCCCGCTCGCCGCGCGCGCCGTAGTATCGGGGAAACTCCCCAAACGGCCCTTCCGGGGCCCGGGTGTGGGGCAACAGGCGGCCTTCGAGCACAAACTCGGCCGTGGCCGGAACCTCGACGTCCACGGTATCGCAGCGGACCACCGGCAGGGGCTCACCTCTAAGTGCCCCGGCCACCTCCAACTCGTCTACCCCGTAGGCCGCCGTGGCCTGCGACGCCAACAGGGTAATCGGGTCGACCCCGATGACAATCGCGCAGGGGAGGGGCTCGCCCCGTTGTTCGAAGCGGCGAAAGAGTTGGCGGGTATGGCGCGGCAAGAGGAGGATGCCCAAGCGGTTTGGGCCCAGTACCTGCAGACGATGAATGGCGACGTTGTGCTTGCCGGTGTCCGGGTCGCGCACGATCAAGAGCCCGGCGGTGATGTAGGGGCCCGCGTCGTGCCGATGATGGGTGGGAATCGGGCACAGCGCAGTCAGGTCAATCTCCCCTGCCACCGCCACCTCCTTGGCCGGCGCCTGGTCTGGCCGCACCTGCCGGGTTGGGATCGGTCCCTCCAGGGCCCTGGCAAACCGCCGACTTAACTCCGCAGGCCGCACTCCAAGGGCCTGGGCGATCAGCTCCCGACTGCCGACCACCCCGCTGACCACCCGCCCCGGGTGGCCCACCAGCTGGGAGAAAAGCACCGCCTTCTGTCCGTCCAGCCGTTTCACCACCGCCGCCAACTCGTAGCGCAGCTCGACCGGGCGGGCAATTTCCACCATCTCCCCCTGCGCGCGGAGATACTCCAGCCAGCTGCGCAAAGACTTGGTATGCATGCCTTCCCCCTCTCGTTGTTTGAACCTCGCGCTCCCTCCCAGCTCCCCCTGGAGCAGGCCCCGACCTCCAAGCCCCGCTGACCGCCTGGGTGGGCAAGACCTGCCCGCCGAACCGGGGTGTGTCCGGGTGCGCCGGCAAACCGTCCTCTTTGCTGTCCTTCAACCCGAAATTGACTATAAATTCGTCGAATCCAGGGAAACAATCGCATGCCGCCAACACTCCGTGATCTCGATATTTGCAGGGAGAGAATCGCAAAAAACCGCCCCTGCCCCCTCTGCGCGGGCCAAGCCAGGGCAGCGAGGGCCTGAACCCGGCCCATGCCGATCCCCTGGCTTTTATCCTCCAGAGTGGCGCTGTCGGCGTTCCCCCGCCATGTGGGCCGATCCTGGTCGAATTCGCTCGACGGTTAAATTCTTTGGCGGGATTGCGCGTGGATGCGAGGTCGCTGATAAGCTTGCCGTATAATGGGGATGTCGAGCGGCGCGGGCGAGCGGGGCGCCCTTGCGGAAGGGGCGGGAGGACGGTCATGTTGGAGGTCCATCTCCTCGGGAGCTTTCATTGGCTGTGGAAAGGGTATCCCATCGCCTGGACTGCCTCGCGAGGCATTCGGCTGCTGTTGGCCACCTTGGCCCTGGTCCCCGAGGGGCGGGTCGACCGCAGTCGGCTGGCCGAAATGCTGTGGCCCCTTTCCTTTGAGGACCAGGCTCGAACCAATCTGCGCAAAGCGCTCTTCCAGCTGCGGGAAGCTTTACCGGAGAGCGGTCACATCTTTGACCTCGACGGCCCGGTGATCGGTGTCCGCAATCCCGAGGACTGGCGAGTCGATGTGCACGAATTTCTCAAGTGCAGCACCGGGCCCGGCCTCGAAGCCCGCCGGCGGGCGTTGGCCCTGTACCGAGGCGAACTGTTGGCCTCGGAGGATCTCCACCACCTCGAGATCGAACGGGAGCGGTTGCGCACCGTCTACGCCCAGACCGTGAGCGACGTCTTGGAGACCCTGATCGCCCAAAAGGACTGGAGCGATGCGCGAGACGTGGCCAATCAGGCGATTCGAGCCGATCCCCTGCGCGAGTCGCACTGGCGCTATCTCTTCTTGACGATGGGCTACCTGCGCGACCTGCCTGCCTTAGAGGCGTCTTACCGCGAGGCGGTAGCGCGCTTTCACCGGGAGGTGGGGCTCAGCCTGAGCCAAGATACCGTGGAGGCCTACCGCCGGGCCAGGCAGCTGGCCCAGCGCGGCGGCGAGGATCCAGCGCGCCCCCTCTGGCAGTCTCCTTTTCAGATCCCCCGCCCTCAAGCGGTCGAAGCCTTTTTGCGCTGGCTGGAGGGCGAGCCAGGCGTCTTCAACCTGTGGGGCCCCCCCGGAACCGGCAAGAGCGTGCTGATGGGCCAGTATCTGGAGATCTGCCAACGCCGCGGCTACGCCGTCCGCCGGTTTGACGGACGCCGGACGCCGTTCCGGCGCGTGGCCGCGGCCGCCCGCGCCGCCTGCGCGGCGGGTCAGGACGCCCCACCGCTGGTGCTGTTGGTCGACCACCTGGACCCCCGTGAGCTCCTGGACGCCGGCTTTCACGACCAGTGGGCGCCGCGCCACCATCCCCGGGTCCGCCTGGCCTTCGCCAGTCGCGGCCGATTGCGGGATTTTCTGCCGCTCGACAGCCCCTGGCAACGCTGCCTGACCGAGACCTCGGAGTTCGGTTGGACGCGCGAGGAGGTCCATCGCTACCTCGAGGCCAACGGCCTGGACCGTCCCGAGTTTGTCGATTCCGCCCTGCAACGGGTGGGCGGAAGCCCCCTGGGGATGACCTTGGCGGTAGAACTCTTCCGCCACCGGAAACGGGGGTCGGAAGCCCTCGGGTGGGAGGACCAGTGGCCGCGGACAGCGGTGCAGCTTTCCCAATGGATGTTAGAGGAGATTGCCCATCCCTGGGCACGCCGAGTCGCGCAGGCGATGTCCCTGGTCCACGAGGTCAACCACGAGTTGGTCGAACGCTTCTCCAACGTGCTCGAGGTTCCCACGGACGTCCGCGACGCCTTGTTCGGCTACCTGCAACGCTACTCCGGATTCGTCCCCACCGAAACAGGCCTTGGCTGGCACGACCACGTTCGCCGGGTGTTGGCCCACGACCTGCGGTGGCGCTTCCCCGCCCTGTGTCAGCGGCTGCAGGCCGCGGCCGCCGGGTACTACCGAGAGTTGGAGGACCGTCGGGCCTCAGAGTGGGTCTGGCTGTCCCAGTTGTTCTTGATCCAAGAGCCGGTGCTGCAGGAACTGCTGTTCCCGGCCAATCTGCGAAGCCCGTGGAGCGCCCGCGCGGGCCAGGGCCCAGACCTCGAACCTTGTCTTGCCCTCTGGTGTGCGTCGGCGTCCGCCCAGGCTCACGCTTCGGACTCGGAGCAAGCTCAAGCCCTGCGCGACTTTTTGACCCACCCGGAGGTCGACTGGCACACGGTGTGGTGCGCCGAACGGCTGCTGGGCTTTCGCGCCGCCCTGCCGCTCAAACAAACCACCCAATCCCTTTTGCTCAACAATCCGGAGGCCAAGCGGGTGGTGGCCTGGTATCTGGAGCACCAGGCGAGGCATGAGGTTCCCTCCCTCCCCGATTGCCTGGTTCACGCCTACCTGGCGGCGGCTCCCGCTGCCGGTCCGGAGCCGACCGCCCAGCTGTGGCGCCAACTGACCACGCGCTTTCGCACCAGCCGCCATCATCTGGCCACCGCCCTCCTTCCCGGGTGGCAACGAGGGTTCCAAGCCATGGGATTTGCCGAGCTGCCCCCGGCCGCGCCGGAGGACCCAAGGCGCGATTATTTCCTAGACCTGACCGCCGGGGGGGCCCGAGGCTGGCTGCAACGACTCCTTGGATGCCAAGCAGAGCCCTACCCGGGCTAAGGCCCCGCCGGGGCCGTACCGCCCCCCTGACAGGCCACCGCGGGAGGCCGTGCCTTGCGCTAGCGCCCGATGGCCGCAACAGCCGGGAGGCGACCCTGGGCGCACACCGCCGAGAAGCCGCCTCCGCCATAAAACACCTAACGGGCGACCGGAGCCAACAAGATCGGCAAGAGCACCAGTGCCCCGCTGACGTTAGACGGCACCACCGGAGCCCCCCACCAGTTGTTGGCCAAGGAAACCGGGCCGCTCGCCGCAGCGCGCGCCTGAGTGAGATTTCCCACCAGGTCGTTGAAGCTCAAGTCCACCATACACTGGTCACCGCTCACGGTCACCCCGGTGCCCCAGCCGACGATCTGATTTTGGGAGCCCACGGCGCTGGCACTGCCGCCTTGGGTGTCGACTTCCAGCCCTCGGGCCAGCACCGTGGCGTTTTGTCCGAACCAGCCGTTGCCCACCACCACCAGTGACACCGAGGTGTTGGGATGCAGGGCGCCCAGCCATAGGCCGCGTTCGGGAAACGAGGCCCCGGGATAAGCCGAGGAGTAGCTGACCCGGTTTTGGCTGACCAGGTTTCCGGTCATCAACCAGTTGGAGGGATCGGGCGAGCGACCCCGAGAGAAGACGGAGATCCCCACTGTCACGTCTCGGACCTGGTTGCTCTCCACCACCACCCCGCTGACGTCCTCCAGGACGATGCCGGCCACGTCTGGCCCCTCGCTCGCAGGTGCACCCAATTCGGCGACCAGGTTGTTGCGCAAGGTGGCGGTGGCCCCGTTGACCACCTGAATGCCCGACTGCCCGCCGGAGGAGGG
>JAIMAE010000110.1 GCA_023512105.1 Bacillota bacterium
CGTCACCGGCCCGGCCACGCACCACGGGGACTGGGCCAGCAACTCCGCCACCCCCGGATGCCGCGGGTCGGTGGTCCCGTAGACTGCCTGGGCCTCGGCCTCCACATCGCGCCGAAAACAATCGGTGGGCTCCAGCCAGCCGCGCAACCCCGACGGGCCGGCCAGCCCCACCCGCCGCGCCCTGGCCACCTCCGCCCGCTGCGCGGCCGCAATCGGCAGCACCACCGGCAGGGGAAACAGCTCCCCGTCGGGCAGATGCAACCAGTCGAGCACCGCCTGATATTGGCCGCGGTCCATGAAGGCCGTCAGGGGGGCGTAGGCGCCCCAGGCCAGCAACCGCGCCTCCATCTCGGCGGCAGGGGACAGCACCAGCTGCGGAGCGCCGGCCCAGCCGCTCCACGGGGCGTTCCCCGTCGTCCCCGGCCCGCTCATGCGTGGATCCCGCACTCGGTCTTGCCGAAGCCCGGCCACCGCCCGGCGCGCGGGTCCTCCCCCGGCCGCACCGCCCGGGTGCACGGCCAGCACCCCACCGAGGGATACCCGGCGTCGTGCAGGGGATTGTACGGGACGCCCAACGTCTGGACGGCGCCGTAGACCGCTTCCCACGACCACGCCAGCAGGGGGTTAACCTTCAGGCGCTCGGCGGCCGGATCCCACTGCGCCCAGGGGGCCTGCCGGCGGGCCGGCGTCTGATCGCGCCGGATGCCGGTGACCCACACCGCGTACCCGGCCAGGGCGTCGGCCAGCGGCTCGACCTTGCGCAGGCGGCAGCACTGGTCGGGATCCCGCTCCCACAACGCGGGCCCGTACCGGTCGGTCTGCGCCGGCAGGGTGAGCGCGGGCGCGATGCGGCGCAGCCGGATCGGGTACCGGCGCCGGATCTCCTCGATTAAGGCATACGTCTCTGGAAACAGCAGCCCGGTGTCCAGGTAGAAGACGTCGGGGTGGGCGGTCGCCTCGCACGCCCAGTGGACCAGCAGCACGTCTTCCAGGCCAAAGCTGCAAGCCAGGGTCACCGCGTCCGGATCGTAGTGGGTGTAGAGCCAGCGCAGCATGGCCTGGGGGCTCCAGGTGGCGAACTGTGCGTTCAGCTCGGGGGTCGGATCGGGGCTAGACACGAAGGTGCACCTCCGCTGTAGACAAGTTACACTATATACATGATCATATTAGTCGTATATTCCTCAAATGGCAACTCCCCAGAGGGATCCCGTCGACAGAAGATCGACAGGTTTTGGAGGAGGCTCGTGGGGATCTGGAATTGGATAGTGATATATGGCCTGCGAGCCAGGCCAACATGGCCGGGGAAACCCGGACGAAACAAGGTGGATCCAGAGTTGGGCATCGTGGTGTGGCCCAACGGCGCCGACGTCGCGCCCGAGACCCTCTACGCGGCCGCGCATGGGCGGCGGTGACGCCGGGCAGCCTTGGCTTCCAGGCATCACCGCCCGACTGCAGCCGCTGGCCTCCGCCGGCGCCCCAAGCCACCGCTGAAGGCGGGTAGATCTATCTCACCATCCTGAGCTGAGTTTGGCCACATACCACCGCGTTCCTGGCCGCCCGTGCCGCACGAGGGCGGTGCAGGGGAGCTGGGTGACGGGGCAGCTCCCCACGATGCGACCGGTGGTCTGGCTGCGGATCACGGTCCGCGCCCGACCCGAGCTGGCTCGGCGGGATGGGCTGGCCGTTGGGGTCGGTGACCGGGTTGGACGTCTGGACCACCTGGGGGGCGCCCGGCGGACCGATGACGGCCTGCAGCACCGCCTGGGCCGGCAGGCTCTCGGTCATCACCACCTGGCAGGCGGGACCCGAGGCCCCGTAGACCGTCTGCTGGCCGTTCCCGGACCACCCGCGTCGTCCGCGGCCGTTCGACTCTGCTGACGATGCGCATCGTCTCGCCCCGTTCCGCGCAGATCGTGTCATCCAGGTGCTCTAACGCCGCTGTTAGCAATTGACGGGCCGCTGGCTGACTGAATTCCACGATGCCCGTCTCCAACGCCGCAAAATCTCGGGCGATCTACAAGCGTGCACGCATCCCCTCCATGAGGAGCAGGACCATCGGGATGATTTGCCGAATCGTCCACACGAGACCTTCAGCCCTCCTCTTCGAGATGAGCCAACCGAGGTGTTCGCGGGAATCCCAACGATTCCCTGTTGAAGGTCTCGTCATTTTGACGATCCCTGACCTAAAGAAAGTTTACACGCTCTCCGGGGTCAAATCGTCTAAAGACCCCGAGCTTCCTCTTGGTCGAGCAGATAGCGGCGCAGAAGCTCCCGCAGCCCCTGGTCGCTTCCGCTTGGCAAAAGCGGCAGGGCGCCGATTCCCACCGCCTCGATGCTGCGATAAAACCGGTGCTGCCACCATTGCCGCCAGTAGGGGCTGGGCAGCGGGAAGAGGACGATGGCCCGGTCGGCCAGCCTCCGGTACCCCCTTCCCTCCGCCACCACGATGGCGTCGCGATACTGGTGCATGGTGTTCAGCGTCTCCACTGGAGGAATGGGAAGGCCGTCCCCATAGTGGCGCAGCCGCTCGCGGTCGAGTTCAAAGCGGTATTTGGCGTCGAAGATGAGGGCGCCGCCGGGCCCTTGCAGGCGGACGACGTAGTCGGGCTGTTGACTGACCGTGGGCAGCCCAGCGTATTTCGGCTGGTAGTACACGGAGATGGCGGCGCCGCCGGCGGTGACCACCCGGGCCGGGCGCTCCAATCCAGCCTTCAGCGCGATGTGCACCGGGTTTCGCTCCACCGCCGGTTCCACCACCAACTGGCCTTTCGACTCTTCCACCATCAGGCGCAGGATGGTGAGGTAGCACCAGTATTCGTACAGGCGATGGATGTTCTTCAGGCCGAGGAAGAAAGCCCCGGCGTCCGGGAAGAGGCCGCGGTTGAGCTGGCGATGCAGGCGGATGACTTGCCGCAAAGCCGGATGGGCCTCGGCCAAGGGCGAGTTGGGGATGACCACCGGGCCCTTCAGGCGCACCGGGCCGGCCACCGCTTGGTATCGTCCCCAAAGCTCCGCCACCTCGGCTTGGACTTGGCGAATCGCCACATGCTCGGCCAAGCGAGGCGCCAGTTGAGTAAGCGACCGCAGACGACGATGGAGGTCTTGGAGCAGATGCAAGAGGTAGCGGCGCTCTGTACTCAGCGTTCGCCACACCGGGATCTGGCTTGACACCACCGGATTGGAGGTGGCGGCGTAGCGGGCGGCCTCGACCCACCGCGGTTGACGGATCTGCCCGATGAAACGGCGTCGTTCCTCCACCTCGAGTTGTAGCGGCAAGGTGTGCCAGGCCTTCTCCAGATGGCGGCGCAAGTCGGCCCAGAGCGTCTGCACCGTCACCAACCAGTGCAGGGCCAAGTCCTCCGCGGTGTCGCCCAGGCGAGTGGGGTAGAGGGTTTGGCTGACCGCTTTGGCCGTGAGGCCTCGGACTTGCTCTTCCAAACTTTGCACCATCAGCTGGTAGTCCGCCTGGTAGTCCAGCTTGCGGGAGTGCACGGCCACCCGCACCCCGAAGGGCTCCTGAGCCCACACCATCAGCTCGGCCCACCCGATTTGCGCAAAAGAGAGGCGGCCGTGGCCAACCCAGCGAGTCTGGTCCGAGGTCCACTCCAAGTCCAAGGGGAACCCGCTCAGGGTGACCTGACAGGGGGAAGGCGCAAACAGGACCACTGTGTAGGTGGTGTCGTCGTACAGGCCGGCGAAATCCTCAGCCTGGGAGCAAGCCCGCACCCCTTTGCCCAGGGGATAGAGGCTCGGGCGGTTTGGCTGGGGATTGAGTTCGGGAAAGGGCAGGGCGGGGCTTTTCCCTTGGAGCACCAAGGTGGCCCACTCGCCCACGACTCTCAGCAGTTCACCAGAAGCTGGCATAGCCGTCCTCGGCAAAGCGGGTGTGCAGGGCCTCGATTTTCTTGACCGTCCGGGGGTAGCGCCCGCTGTTCTTAGCCTCCTCCAACAGGCGTTGGCGCTCGGCCGCCCCCGCCGGGGCGCCGTCGCCTAGTTCGGGGATCAGCACCTGGAGCAGGCGGATGAGGGCATCGATGTCGCGTTGCTGAGCGGTTCCGTGAAATTTGGGGAGGATGCGGGCCACCACGGCCTGGTCGAACAGGGCCTCCTTGGGGTCGGGCGTCTGCCCAAAGGCTTCCTCCCAGCGAAGGCCCCAGCTGACGTACCGAGCGACCTCTTGCGCCACCCGGTGGCCAAACTGACCGCGGGAGGCCTGCAAAGCCGACCACATCAAGCCGAGCTGTTCGCGCACCGCGGGGTCCACCTCTTCGGAGGGAGTCCAGGGAGGCCAGGACAACGGGGCGAAGGCCTCGGGGTCTACCGCCTCCCAGCGCAGCTCTCCCGTCAGCAGGAGTTCTTCGGCCGCCCGCACCGAAAATTCGAGCACGTGGGCGCGGTCCAAGACCCGCGGGGTTAACGACTGCACCGAGTCATCGAAGTTCATGGTGGCCACCACCACCAGTTCCGACGGTAAGGCTAACCGGGCGGCCCGGCGGGCGTTGAGGCGATCTAAGGTGGCCATCTCCCCCCAAAATTGCCCCCCGCTGCCATGGTCCATGGCGCTGAGAAAATCGGCAAAATAATGTTCGACCTTGGCCACGTTGAACTCGTCCAGGCAGAGTAAGGCCGCCCCGGATTCGCTCAGTAAGGGATGCAGCGCCCCCTCCACGTGCTCGCCGTTGATGGGGCTGATAAACCCGAAGAGGTCCGAGGGGTCGGACCAGGCCGGACTGGTGGCCACCCGCAGAAAGCGCCAGCCGAAGAGGGCGGCCAGGAGCCGGGATAAGGAGGTCTTTCCCGTGCCCGAAGGCCCGGAGAAGATGATGAACGGCCGCACCATCAGGGCCAAGAGGACGTGGGCCAAGTCTTCCGGGGAGATTTGGTAGCCCACCGCCTGAAAGACCTCCAGCGCCCGGCTCAAGGTGAAGGGTTGCCGGTAGAAGGCGGAGGCCTCCTCCAGGCGCGGGGCCGCGGGAGCTTCGGAGCTTTGGGAAGGTGGCTTGGCCGCCAGCGCTTCGGCCTCGGCCAGCTTTTGATAGCGCGCGAGCATCAATTCCAGGTGGCGCAAGAGCACGGGATCTTCGGGAAGGTGATCCCGTTCGTAGGCGATGTGTTCGATCGCGGCGACGGCGTAGTCGCGTCCCAACCCTGACTCGGCCACCATCGCCTCCTCCCAGGAGATGGGAGGCGGGGGATCTCCCAGCTGCTCGCGGAAGCGCTGGGTGCGCCGGGCCAACTCCCCGTGCGCCGTCGGGCGTCCCAGCTCTTCCTGCAGGCGGCTGACCCCCTGGTCTAAACAGAGGTAGACTCGCGACATGTCTTCGGCCAGTAAATAGACCACGTAGACCCCTTCTCGCACCGAGGGGGCCAGCTTGGGGTCGCGAATCGCGATCCAGGGCACGGTGCCCCAGTTTCCTTGTCCCACTGAGGCCTGCACCACATAGCGGTGGCGACAGCAGGGCCAGTCGGACAGGCCGTCGACCACTTGGCGACGCACGAACTCGCCCAGCGGATGCCGGGAGAAGGGTTCGCGCCGGGCCTGGGGAAACTCGCGCAGGATCCGGCTGAGCGCCTCCCGCAGGGAAAACGGCACCGGCAGGGCCCGACTGTTCTGGTTGTGGGAGAGCCGGACCGCCTCGCGGACCGCCTCGCGCCCTTCGCCGGGGCGAAGCGTCACTTGCACGGGGTCCTGGAGCAGGCGAAAGCGAAATCGATACGGGTAGCGTTCGCCCTGCGGCCCCTCCCAGATCATCCGTTGGTCCTCATAGAGGTCGTCCACCACTTCGCTCACCCACTCCCGCCCCCGGACGGCGTAGCGGTCGGCGGGGAGTCGAGGGTATTCGCGAGGTTGTGGGCCGTCGCCGGCCCACTGCAGGTCGGTCAGAAAGTGGACGCGGTCGCCTTTTTGGATCTCGCCCCATTCGGGATGGGAAAACTGTTGGCGCTCCTTGGCCCCCCAGGTATTGTGTTCGCGGGCCAGCCGGAAGTTGGACTCGGCGCTTTTGGGCACCACGATGTACCAGTCCACGGGCTACGACCTCCTCGCATCCCTATTTCGGCCGAGTTCGGCATTTTCCTGCCCGCGGGGCGCACCAAGGTACCGTTCTATCCCCGGCTTGTCCGCCATAGACTCAAGCCATGGAGGCGAGTGGGATGGCCAATCGATGGCGCGTGCCCTGGGTAATTTGGCGGGTCAGGCGTCCCGCTCGCCCCCGCTTGCGCTGGCCCCGGCGCACCCGCTGGGGACGCCCTCCCCGGCGCCCGTGGCGAATTCCGCCGATGGCCTGGGCCTACCTGGCCAGCCTGGGAGTGGCGGCGGCCGTCTTTTGGGCTGGGCGCAAGCCGGAGGCGACGGCGGTGCCGGTGACTGCCCCCCTGGGGGTGCCGGCGCCGCGGCTGTCCTGGCTCGACAGGATACTGGATTTCGCGGCCCGCAATCCCTCGGCCGCCCAGAGCTGGCTTGAGCAGGGAATCCTGGGCATGGGCCAACGGCCGACCCCGCTGGCCTGGCAGGCCCTGGTTACCCAGGCAGCCGAGACCTTGGTCGGCGTGCGCCTGTCCAACTTGACGGCCGTGCTGGCGATGGAACTTCCGGGACTACAGCCCGCTGCCCCGAGTCCGGCTCCGAGCCCGCCCCCTGCCTCCCCGCCGGCGCCAGCCGGTCAACGGGATCAGGTGATGCCTGGACTTCCCGGCCTGGGAGGCAAGGTGTGGGCCCAATTGGGGGCGCGGCCGGTGGTGGGGATCTACCAGACCCACAGCCGGGAGTCCTTCTGGCCCGAGTTGCCGCCCCACTCGCCGACTCCGTATACCACGGAGTGGGACAAGACCATCGTCCAGGTGGGTTGGTGGCTGGCCCAGGACCTGTACCAGGCGGGGGTGGGGGTGGTGCAATCGCGGGTGGACAACATGGCCGATGGGGTGTTGGCCAGCTACAACCTCTCCTACTATACCGCCAAGCGGCTGGTGCGCTGGTACCCGACGGTGCGGGTGTTGATCGACCTCCATCGCGGCCAAGCCTCTGGCAGCGAGACCACGGCGGTGATTCACGGGCAAAAGGTGGCCAAGATCCTGATCGTGGTGGGGACCAACAAGCTCTTGCCCAACCCCTACTGGCACGAGAACTACCAATTTGCCCTGGCTCTGGCCCGGGCCTTGGAGCAGGTGGCGCCGGGGATCGTGCGGGGGCAAGGCATTGAGACGGTCCCCTATCGCTACAACCAACAGCTGATGGCCAACGACCTGCTGATCGAGGTAGGGGGACCGGACAACAGCCTGGCCGAAGAGCGCTACGCGGTGCACGACCTGGCCGAGGCGATTGCCGCGGTGGTCCACCAGATGGGGCTTACGGCCCCTCCGACACCAGCGCGCTGAGCTGGTCCAGGGCCCGGTCGACTTCCTCGGCGGTGTTGTACGGAGCCAACCCAAAGCGCAGGATTCCCCCCGAGGCCTGAAGGTTCCAGGCCTGGGCCAGGTTGTAGGCGTAAAAGTCTCCGGCCCAGGTGAAGATGCCCCGCGCGCCCAAGCGGGCCGACAGCTCTGGCGCGGTTTTGGTGCGATGGCGGATGGATAGGGTGGGGGCGCGCAGCGTCCCGCTCTCCACCGGCGGCCCCAACACCTCGACGCCCGGAAGCGCCTGCAACCCCCGGTACAGGCGCCGCGCCAACCCATGCTCGTAGGCGTAGACCGCTTCCATGGCTTGGACCAAAGTCGGGCGGGTCGGCTCGGGGTCAGGTTGGCCGCTCAAATGGGCGATGAACTCAATCGCCGCCGACAACCCGGCCAAGGCGGCGTGGTTTAAGGTGCCGGTCTCCAATGCCGCCACCCCGTCCTGGGCTTTTGGGCGCACGCTGTCCGGGCGCAGCAAGGGCGCCAGGTCGGGATGGATATAGGCGATGCCGACGTGGGGGCCAAAGAACTTGTAGGCGGAGCAAAAGAGGATGTCCGGGTCCAGCCCTTCGACGTCGATCGGGCCGTGGGGCGCCCAGTGCACGGCGTCGACCACCAGCCAGGTACCGCTTTGCCGGGTCCAGGCCCGAAGCCGCCGCAGGTCGTTGACGGTGCCGAGCGCGTTGGAGGCCCAGCCGACCGCCAGCAGGCGGGGACGTCGCTCCAGGAAGGCGGATAAGGCGTCTAGGTCCAGGGTGCCGTCGCCTCGCACCGGGACGGTCAAGACCTCCGCCCCTCGGCGCTGGTAGCGCAACCACGGGGCGACGTTGGCGTCGTGGTCGAGCGCGGTCACCACCACCGCGTCGCCGGGGTGAATCTGCTCTTCCAAGGCGCGGCTTACGGCAAAGGCCAGGGTGGTCATGTTGGGACCAAAGGCCACCAGGGCGGGGTTGGAGATGCCGAGGAATTGGGCCACCCGCTCTCGGGTCTGCCAGATCAGGTGGTCGGTTTCCTGACTGGTGACGAAGGCGCCGTGGGTGTTGGCGTTGGAGCGCCGGTAGTAGCGGGAGACGGCTTCGATCACCGGGTAGGGGACCTGGCTGCCTCCTGGTCCGTCGAAGAATATGGCGGGCCGGCCGTCGACTTGGCGACGGAGAGAAGGGAACAAGGCGCGGCACCAGGCAAGCTCCTGCATCGTCAGCTCTCCTTCTCGGGTTGTTGGCCCCACTATACTGCGGCCGGAAAAGGCGGCGCAAGCAATCGGTGCGGACCGGTCCGAGAGCGGCGACCGGATGACCTCCGGCCTCCGCCGCCCGACACGGCTTGACCCGGAGGAACTAGTACAAAGGGATTGCATTGGGGGGCCATCTTTGCTATCCTGCCCTAAAAGAGCCCATTACTCAGAGAATGCCTATTAGTGGGGACTTTCGCGTCAGCCTAACGAAAGGAGTGCGCCATGTCCAAACCTGCGTCCCCGTTCCGGGAGGTCGGTCACCGTCGTCGCGTCCGTTCTGCCCGCCCGCCCCGCCGCGGGGTCCCCGGGGTTTGGATCGCGGTGCTGGCGGTGGTGGTGGTGGCGTTTGACGCGCCTTGGATCGCCGCCATCTTTCGCACCGGCTTGTCGCAGGGGGCAGGCCCCTTCCTCTCGTTGCTGGCCTTCGCCCTGGTACCGGTGGGCATGGTGGGCTTTCTCGCCGGAGTGCACCTGGCTCGGCGACAGTCCAAGGTAACCCGCCCTCCCTATCTGCGAGTCATCCGCCCCGAGGGAGTCCCGGGGAAACCGCGCCTGCCGGTCTCTGACTGAACGACGGCTGCACCTTGCTCCTGCCCCTCGCTTTCGTGGCGGTCCATGGTAGCATGGAGCCAGGAAGGAGGATGGCGGTGGAGCCACGACGCATTCGCAACTTTTCCATCATCGCCCACATCGACCACGGGAAATCTAC
>JAIMAE010000111.1 GCA_023512105.1 Bacillota bacterium
GCTCCCTGGTGCGGGGTGGACCCGGATCAGCTGGTGACGCCGCGCCTTTGCACGATCCACAGCGGGGACGGCCTTGACTTTACCGCCTGGCTGTACCGCCCTTCCCCGTTGCGAGCCAAGCTTCCGGTGGTGATTGCCTTTCACGGCGGTCCGGAATGGCAAGAGCGCCCCTTCTTCTCCGCGCTCTACCAGACCCTGTGCGAGGCCGGCTACGCCGTGCTGGCGCCCAATGTGCGCGGGAGCACCGGCTATGGCAAGCATTTTGCCGCCCTGGACGACGGTCGGCGGCGACTTGACGTCCTGCGCGATGTGGCCGCGGTGGTGGACTTTGTGCAGCGCCAGCCGGATTTAGACGCCCGCCGCATGGTGGCGATGGGGGCCTCCTACGGCGGCTACCTAGTCCTTCTGACCTTGACCCATTTGCCTGACCGGTTTCGGGCCGGCATCGAGATGGTCGGGATGGCGGATTTAGAGGCGTTTTTAGAGCGCACCGGGCCATGGCGGCGGGCGCTGCGCGAAGCCGAGTACGGCCGGTTGGAGACGGACCGGGAGGTGCTGCGCGCGCTTTCCCCGATTCACGCCATCGACCAGATTCAGGTGCCGCTGATGGTGGTGCACGGCGCCAACGACCCCCGGGTGCCGGTGGCGGAGGCGGAACAGATCGTGGCCGCCCTGAAGACCCGGGGGCAGCGGGTGGAATACCTCTGCTACGGGGACGAGGGGCACGGGATTTCCCGTCTGAAGAACCTCTACGACCTCTACCCGCGGCTGTTGCGCTTTCTGAAGGAGGCCATCGACACCTAAATGAAGCCGACCCCGGGGATCAGTGCCCCGGGGCCACGGCTCGGCGCCGGACGGCCTCGACCACCTGCTCGGCGGTCATCCCATCGGCGTTGATCACCGGAGCCGGGGTGGCCGGCTCCTCCATGCCCAAAAAGCGCACGTCGGTGCCCTGTACTACCACTGCGGCCACCTGGTCCAACCGGGTCTGGTCTAGCGGGACCACCTGAAAACCGGCCTCCCGCAAGGCTTCGGCATAGGGGTGCAACTCGCCTTCAATCGCCACCCGCAACCCATTCACGGTGTACTCCTCCTTCTGCTCCTCGATCGCCCGTTTTGCGACCGCTCCAGACTTGGTTACGCCATAGTATCTCGCTGGGACCTCCCGCTTACTCGGCGGGCCTGCGGGAGCCCGCTTCTGCTGAGGCCAGGAAATCGTTATACTGAGGTTAAACAAAGCGCCCGCCCTCCCCCCGAAGGGGTTGTACCAGGGAAAGGCGACCAAGAGGAGGTGGGGCGCAGCCATTGCCTGCCCCCGCGGCGGCGGGACCTTGGCGAACATAGGTGCCTGGAAAAGGAGAGGCCGAACATGCCCAGCATCTTTAGCCGGATTATTGCCCGCGAATTGCCGAGCTACCCGGTGCGCGAGGACGACCGGTTCTACGCCTTCCTCGATATCTACCCGGTGCAGCCGGGGCACACCTTGGTCGTGCCCAAGGTGGAAATCGATTATTTCTTCGACCTTCCTGAATCGATCTTGCGGGAGATTTGGGTCTTCAGCCAGCCCATCGCTGACGCCTTGCGGCGGGTGACGGGTTGCCTTCGGGTGGGGGCGGTGGTGGCGGGCTTGGAGGTACCGCACGCCCACCTTCATCTGATTCCGATGAACACGGAGGCCGACCTGCACTTGGACCACCGGGTGAAGGCAGAGCCGGAGGCGCTGTCCGCCATGGCTGAGGCGCTGAGGAAGGCGCTTGCATCCGGATCGTGAAGACTCGCCTGACCGAGCGTCTCGGCATCCGGCTGCCGGTGTTGCAAGGCGGCCTGGCTTACCTCGCCCGCGCCGAGCTGGCGGCGGCGGTCTCCCAGGCGGGCGGGCTCGGGCAGATCACCGCCACCACTTTGGATGGTCCGCAGGCCTTGGCCCGGGAGATCGCCTCGGTGCGCCAGCGCACCGACGCCCCCTTTGGCGTCAACTTTGCCCTGGGACGCCGGCCGGTGGACGACCTTTTGGAGGTGGCGCTGGAAGCTCAGGTGCCGGTGGTCACCTTGACCGGAGGCAATCCGGCTCCCTATGTGGAGCGCCTTCAGGCCGCCGGGGTGCCCTGGATGACCTTGGTTGGCAGTGTGCGGGCGGCTCGCAAGGCCGCCGAGCTCGGGGCGTTGGCGGTGATCGCGGTGGGGTTTGAGGCAGGGGGCCACATCGGGCGCGACGATGTCACCACCTTGGTCCTCACCCGGGCTATCTGCCAGGCGGTGACCATCCCGGTGGTGGCGTCGGGCGGGTTTGTGGACGGCTATGGACTGTTGGCGGCGCTGGCCCTGGGTGCGGAGGGGGTGGAGATGGGGACGCGATTTGTGGCCACCCAGGAGTCGCCCGCCCATCCCGCCTACAAGCGCCGGTTGGTGGAGAGCGAGATTACCTCCACCGCCGTGGTCGAGCGGAGCCTCGGCCGACCGGGGCGGGTGCTGGCCTCGCCGACCGCCCAGGCGATCGCCGAGGCCGAGGCGACAGGCGATGAGGCGCGCCTTTTGCAGCTGATCCGGGGCGAGGTCAACCGGCGCGCGGCCTTGGAGGGGGACCTGGATGGCGGGTTTGTCTGGGCGGGGCAGGCCGCCGGGCTGATTCGCGACCTGCCGTCGGCCGCTGAGTTGTTGTCGCGGATGATGCAGGAGTTTGAGGCCGCGCTTGGGCGCATTCAGGAGATTTGGGAGGGGTGAGCATGGAGGGTCAGGAAATGTCACTTTCGCAGAGAGGTGCCGCTGAAGCGACCCGCCCCCGCCCGCTGCGTCGGGGGTACATCTTGATCGGCATCATGCTGACCTTGGCCCTGTCCGCCATGGACAGCACCATCGTCGCCACCGCCATCCCCTCCATCGTGCGAGACCTGGGGGGGTTTGCCCTCTTTCCATGGGTCTTCTCGGTCTACCTGCTGGTTCAGTCGGTCACGATTCCGCTGTACGGCAAGCTGGCCGACTTGTACGGGCGCAAGCCGGTCCTCCTGGTGGGCTCGGCCATCTTTCTCTTGGGATCGGTGCTCTCCGGCCTTTCCTGGAACATGGTGGCGCTGATCGTATTTCGGGGGATTCAGGGGATCGGGGCCGGGGCGGTGCAGCCGGTGGCCATCACCGTGGTGGGGGACCTCTACACCTTGGAGGAGCGGGGGCGGATCCAAGGGTACGTCTCCAGCGTCTGGGGCATCTCCGCCATCTTCGGGCCCGCCTTAGGCGGCCTTTTGGTCGAGTACGCCTCGTGGAAGTGGATCTTCTTCATCAACTTACCGGTCGGCCTGGCCGCCATGGCCATGGTGGGCTACTTTCTCCACGAGTCGGTGCACCACAAGGCGCACCGCTTGGATTACCTCGGGGCGGCACTGCTCACCGGGGCGCTCGGGGTCATCATCCTCGGCCTGCTGCAGGGCGGGGTGGCCTGGCCGTGGCTCTCATGGCCCTCGTCGGCCACTTTTGGCCTCGGAGTTGCGCTGTTGGTCGGCTTTCTGCGGGTGGAGCGCACCGCCCAGGAGCCGGTGATGCCACTGTGGGTGTATCGCTATCGGTTTTTGGCCGCCGCCAATTTGGCCGCGCTGGTGGTGGGGGCGCTGACCATGGGCTTGACCTCGTTCTTGCCCACCTTTGTCCAGGCCGAGCTGAAACAGAGTCCGGTGGTGGCGGGGTTTGCCTTGGCGGCGATGTCGGTGGGCTGGCCCTTGGCCTCCTCCCTCTCTGCGCTGGTCTACCTTCGCATCGGGTTTCGCCAAAGCGCCCTGGTGGCCTCGGGGATCACGGTGCTCAGCTCGCTGTGGTTTCTGCGCTTCACCGCCGCCTCGAGCGCGGTGGCGGTGACCGCTGCCAGTTTTGTGATGGGGCTTGGGCTGGGACTGATGGCCACCGCCCTCCTGGTCGGGGTGCAAAGCGTGGTGGGGTGGAACCGCCGCGGGGTGGCCACCGGGGCCAACATGTTTACCCGCATGTTGGGCAGCACCCTCGGAGCCGCCATCTACGGAAGTCTGGTCAACGAGCGGCTAAAGCTCTGGTTTGCCAACCCACCGCCCCAGGTGGCGCCGTTCCTTCCCCGCTCCCTCAACGCCGCCACCATGGTCTTGGGCGGGCAGCTGCCCCACATCGACCCGAGGGCGCTCGACTTCGTCCGCCAGGGGCTGTACCTGGGGATTCACCAAGTCTTTTGGGGCCTGTTGGTGGCCAGCCTGGCCGGAATCGGCTTTGAGCTTTGGATGCCCCGGAAGGCGGAGCCGCTACCGGAGGAGTAGCCGGTTGGTCAGCGTAGAGGGGAGCCAAAACTGCTACAATAGGGGCATGAGAAGCGGCGCTGAGGATAGCGAAGTGGAAGAGCCGATCCTGTTCATCGTCACCGGCCCCTCGGGAGTCGGCAAGGGGTCGGTCATGCGGGCCCTGTTGGCCCGCGACGAGCGGCTGGCCAAGGTGGTGACCTACACCACCCGACCCCCCCGGGAGGGAGAGGTCAACGGGTTTGACTACCGGTTCGTCAGCCGGGAGGAATTTGAGGCCTTGCTGGCTCAAGGCGCGCTGTACGAATACGAGAAGGTCTACCAGGACCATTACTACGGTTCGCCCCGAGAGGTCTTCGTGCCTGGCCACGACGGGATCATCGAGCTCGACTACAAGGGCCGACTCAAGTACCAGGCGCGCTTTCGGGAAGTAGTCTCCATCTTCTTGCTTCCGCCGTCTTTAGAAGAGCTGCGGCGGCGGATTTTGGCTCGCTCCCGGGTCAACAACCTCGAGGCCAGGCTACAAAACGCGGTGGAACAGCTGCGGCAGGCCGAAACCTACGACTACGTGGTGCAAAACGACGACCTCGAGCGCTGCGTGGAAGAGGTGCACACCGTGATCCAAGCCGAGCGAATCCGCCGGCGGGGCCGGCGCCTCCTCCAACAGCTGTGGGAGGCTGCCCCCTGAGCATGCGGATTGCCTTGCTGGCCGACGCCGCCAGCGTCCACACCCAGCGCTGGGCGGAAGGGCTGGTGCGAAGAGGCCTTACGGTGGCGATTTGGTCCGAGCGCCCCTGGGAGGAGGCCAGCCGGTGGGGAATTGCGGTCCACCGTTTGCCGGGTTCCCCCTCGCGTCTGTCGTGGTGGACGGCCGCCCGCAAGCTGGGCCAGGAGCTGACGAGGTACGCTCCCGCCATCGTCCACGCCCACTATGTCTCCCGCTACGGCCTCTACGGGGCCTTGGCCGGGGTCCGGCCGCTGGTGCTCTCGGTGTGGGGCGCAGACGTCGAGGTCTTCCCGCGCCACCGCCCCTGGCTGACCCGCCCGCTCCTGCGCTACCTCTGGTCCCAGGCCGCAGCGGTCACCGCCTCCAGTCGCTACTTGGCAGGGGTGGCCCAGGCCTTGGGAGCGCGGTCGGTGAGCGTGATCCCGTTCGGCATCGACCGCACTCGCTTTGCTCCTCGTCCGCCCAACCCGCCCACCACGCCCTTGCGGTTTGTCGTCAACAAGGCCTTGGAGCCGGTCTACGGGATCGACTTTCTGCTCGAGGTGTTGGCCGAGCTGCCGGCCGCACTGCCCTGGGAGGGGCGGATCTTGGGTGGGGGAAGCCAGCGCGAGGCGTTGGGGGATTTGTGTCGTCGGCTCGGCTTGTCGGGCCGGATCGCCTGGATGGGGCGGGTGGCCGCCTCCGAGCTTCCCGACACCTTGGCTTGGGCCGACTTAGGCCTGTATCCCTCTTGGCGGGAATCGTTTGGGGTGGCGCCCCTGGAGATGATGGCGCTGGGGCGGGTGGCGGCAGGACACCGGGTGGGCGGCTTGCCCGAGGTGATCGCCGAAGGCCAGACCGGCTGGCTGGTGGCGCCGGGGGACCGCGGGGCCTGGGTGTCTTTGCTCGCCGAATTGGCCCAGGCGCCCGAGCGCGTTCGCCAGATGGGCGCTCGAGGGCCGGAGTGGGTGGCCTCCCGCTACGACTTCGAGCAAAGCCTGGACGCGATGACGGCGCTCTACCGCCAGGTGGCGCGCGCCTCTTCTCCCCGGGTTCGCTCAGGCCGGGCCTAGCCCCAGGATCTGGGTGACGTGCACGGTCAGCCCGGTTCGCGCCGGGAGGGTCAAGGCTTGGAGCCATCCCCGGCTGAGTTGGGTGGGGACGATGGTGTCGCGCCGGATCTCCCTGCGCCCGGGAAGAAAGTACTGGACGACCAGGGAGGCTTGGCGGCGGATGGCCTCGGACAACTGGCGTTCCAGCTCCGGCGGGGAGTAGAGCGCCAGCGATTCGTCGAGATTGGGCACTACCACTTGGCTGTAGCCTTGCCAGAGGGGAAGGCCGGCCAGTTGCGACGGCCAGACCGCGGGTTTTTGCGGGGCGGGGGCGGGGAGGCTCGGGAGCTCGACCTTGTCGCGGATGAAAATCCCGGCCCGGCGCAGTCGCTCGGTGGCCACCGCGGACGCGTCGTGGCGGAGGATGAGGTCGCGCTCAGAGAGTCGCCGGACCACCAGGTCTTTGAGGTGGCGCTCGGCCGCCTGGGAGTCTTCCGGGGAGCTGCTGTGGAGCAACAGCGCTTCGATCCAGCGGTGGCGGTCCATTTGCCGAAACCAGTCCTGGATGTTGGCCACCAGGTTGCCAGAGAGTTCGGTGCGACAGAGCTTGGCCACCGCGGCCAGATACCGCGCCTGGTCGTAGCCGAAGTCGAGCGCCCGCTCGATCGCGGAGCGGTCGATTTGCAAGACCCACACCCGGTCCGAGCGAAGGGGGTTGGCCAGCCGGTTCCACAGCCACCGCTCGCGAAAGGGGGTCTCCGGGGGCACCAGCACCTCGCCGGTCGGTTGCACAATTGCGGCCGAGGTTCGCGGCTCTTCCCAGCGCCCGTGCCAAGCGGCGTAGGCCTCGTCAGTGAGCCGGCCCAGCCGCGCCCGTTCCTCCCAGATCCCGGCCGCCGCAAGCCGGGCCAGTACCTCCGGAAGCTGGCGCAGGTGCTCTGGGCGCACCTTGTATTGGCGCAAGAACTGTTCCATCTGGCTGAGGTCGAGCCACTGGTCGGGCTCCAGGCCAGCGGCCACCCAGATCAAGACCGGGGTGAGGTGTTGGTGACTGGGGATGTTGGCGGCGAACTGAAACCAGTCTTGCACCCGCTCGGCAAACGGCTTCTCCCAGTACCGCTCCCCTTCCGGATTGGGCACCAGTTCCCGCAGGTCGGGGTCTAAGGCCAAAAGGCCGTAGACCTGGGCAAACTGCAAGACGATGGCAAATCGGTAGTGCTGGCGCTCGCCGCCTCCCTTCTCCCATAGCCACTGCATCAGCTTGGTCTGAACCCGCTTGTACACGTAGTGCTGTTGGGTGACTTGAATCGGTTGGCGGTCGGCGGCGGCCACCAGTTGAAAGACGTCGTGAAAAAAGGGGGACCATTCTGGAATCGACTGCGCCTGGCGGGGGCTCCGTTCACTGGCCGCCAGGCGTGCCTTCTGGGCGGGATTGACCGCCTCCCAGAGCGGGGTGGTGGCCTCGGCGGCCAGGGTAAACAGCGGGCGGTAGTAGTCGCTGCGCAAGAGGTAGGCCAACCCGGCTCGAGCCAACTTGGCCACCAGCGAGCTAAACGCCCTGGCTGGCTGCAGGTCGTCCAGGGCCGACAACCCCCCTCGCATCAACCAGTGGGCCAACATTTGGCGTTCCTCGGCCGACAGTCGGCGTACGGTCCTGGCGATGTAGGCAGGGTCGGACAGGCGGCGCTCCAAGGCCTCCCGGTTGGTGGAGGAGACTTCCGCCGCCTCGGCCAGCCGGCGCAGCTCGGCCGGAGAGAGCATCGGTAAGATTTGCTGTAGTGTCGGGCCAACCCATAGCTGCATAGGTGCTAACTCCGAGCGCGAAAGGGGATCACGGGGGAGGGTTCGCGCTCGATTGGCCGGCCGGCGGCGTCGGCGTGGGCCACCTCGTAGCGGTACCCTTGCTCGCACAAAAACAGCTGGCGTTTTTGGGCGAAGTCCTGCTCCCGGCTTTCTTCCGAGACCACGGTGTAAAAGATGGCCTGCCCTCCATTGGACTTGGGGCGCAAAATCCGGCCCAGCCGCTGCGCCTCTTCCTGCCGCGAGCCAAAGGTGCCGCTGACCTGGATGGCCACGTTGGCGTCTGGCAAGTCGATGGCGAAATTGGCCACGTTGGAGACCACCAAGAGGCGAACCTCGCCGCGGCGGAAGCGGTCGTACAAGGCCTCGCGCTGGCGCGGCGGGGTCTTGCCGGTGATCAGGGGGGCTTGCAGCCGCTCGGCGATGGCCTCGAGCTGGGAGAGGTATTGCCCGATCACCAGCACGTGGTCGTCTTGGTGGTGGCGGACCAAGGTCTCCACCACCGCCAGCTTGGCCGGGTTTTCGGCGGCGATCCGCACCTGCTCCGGGTCGTCGGCGATGGCGCACAACTGCCGCAGGGACTCGCTCATCTGCACCCGGATCTCCCGGCACTGGGCGGTGGCGATCCAGCCTTGCGCCTCCAACTCCCGCCAGGGGACGTCGAAGCGCTTGGGGCCGATCAGGGCGAAGACGTCGTCGGCGCGCCCGTCCTCGCGGACCAAGGTGGCGGTCAGCCCCAGCCGCCGCCGGGCCTGCAGGCTGGCGGTCAGCCGAAACACCGGGGCCGGCAGAAGGTGCACCTCGTCGTAGATGATCAGCCCCCAGTCGGCCTGGTCCAGCCGGTGGAAGTGGTCAAACTGTCCCTGTTTGCGGTGGGCCAAGAGTTGGTAGGTGGTCAAGGTGACGGGCCGGATTTCCTTCTTTTGACTGGAGAACTCACCGATCTGCTCCGGCCGCAGGTTGGTCTTGTCCAAAAGCTCGTCCCGCCATTGGTGGAGCGAGGCCAGGGAGGTGGTGAGGATCAGGGTGTGGCTTTGCACCCGCGCCATCACCCCCATGCCGACCATGGTCTTGCCCGCCCCGCAGGGGAGGACGATGATCCCGCTGCCGCGGTCCACCCGCCCATCGCCCCAGAAGGCCTGCACCGCCTGTTCTTGGTACCGGCGGAGGGCAAACGGGCGACCGTGGCCGTCGATGTCGCGCAGGGAGAAGGCGAGTGGGGCCCCCGGCTGGTATCCCGCCTGGTCGTCCACCGGCCAGCCGATTTTGGCCAAGGCCTGTTTTAACAGGCCGCGCATCTCGGGGGCGATCCGGTAGCCCGGATGCAGGGCGGGGCCGAGGTACGGAGCGACCTGCCGGTTGTTGCCGATGAGCGTCAAGAGAGTGGGGTCGGGGCCGGTGAGCCACAGGCCGTCTTGATCTGGCGCCGGGACCAGGCGCAGCCGCCCATACCGGCGACTTTGGTCCTCCACGAATTCCATCACTTCGCGGGGC
>JAIMAE010000341.1 GCA_023512105.1 Bacillota bacterium
GCGGGCCAGGTCGCTGTTGGGTTGCACTCCCAGGCCTAGCACCACCAGCTCAGCCGGATAGCTTCCTCGGTCGGTGATGACCGCGCTGACCGCCCCGTGGATGACTTCAAACCCGGTGACCGCTTCGCCAAGATGTAAGGAGATGCCCAGCGACTCCGCTGCTCGGGCGACCAACGCGGCCATGTCGGGGTCAAGCGAGGTCATCAACTGTGGGCTCTGTTCCACCAGGTCAACCGGGATGCCGACTCTAATCAAGTTCTCTGCCATTTCCAGGCCAATGTAGCCGCCGCCTACCACCAGCGCGCGGTGCGGCGGACGCGCGTCTATGGCCGCACGCAGAGCGATGCCGTCGGCGAGGGAATTGACGGTGTAGATGCCATGGGCATCGATGTGGGGGAGGGGTGGACGGATGGGGGAGGCTCCGGTAGCCAAAAGGAGCTGGTCGTACGGCTCCCACCACTCTTTGCCGTCTTCCCGACGAAGAACGCGAATGCGTCCGGAGGCAGGTTCAACGGCCGTCACCTCGTGACCAGGATAGATGATGATGTTTTGACGGACCTTAAACTCTTCTGGGGTCCGGGCGATCAAGTGCTGTGTCTCGTCGACCAACCTGCCGACGTAGTACGGTAGCCCTCACAGGGAGTAGGAGGCGTATGCCCCTCGCTCAAACGCGACAATGTCCAATGCTGCGTTAAGGCGGCGCACTTGCGAGGCGGCGCTCATCCCTGCGGCATCTGCTCCCACGATGACGAGACGCTTGCGGTCCATAGATTCCTCCTGCGGGTGCTTGGATTGGCGTCAGCTGGGTCGCGGGGACCCGATGATCATTATGCCTCGAAAAGGAGGTGTCTACCTTGAAATAGGCGGGATGCAAAGCATCGAGTTGGACCTGGTGGCCGAGAGGCTGAGGGCCGGCGACTTTGAGCTAGCTGATTATAAGATTTTCCTATCGCGGACGGGACGACGCGAACTCTTTTGCCCGCGGTGGCGCGAAATCATCTCGGCCGCAAGTCATGTCGCAGCTGTCATTACCTCCGTCCTTCTCTCCAGGAATAGGGGATTCAGGGTGATTACAGGGCAACGGAAGGGTTTGGGACGAGCAATCGTTCGACATATCTGCCGGTTAACCCGGTGGGCAATCCGCTGTGGGCGCGCAACGGACAGGCGTCGCGCCCAAGCTCAGGGAAGACCGCTCAGGGAGCTTACTCGCACAGCTTTTTGTGCCACCGTTGCCTTGGCTGGATTGGCGCAGCGCGCGTCGCCCGGGAGGTATCTTGCATCTTGAGGCGGCAGGTGCTATGCTTAAAAGCGCCCTCGGTCATCGCGGATCCGGCAATGTGGTGCGGTT
>JAIMAE010000342.1 GCA_023512105.1 Bacillota bacterium
TCCTTCTGACCTTAACAAGGCCGCTATGGGCTGTCAAGGGAACTGCCTGGCCCCTCATCGGGGGCGTCGACCAGCTGGCGGGCGACCACGTTGGCCAGGTCGCGCCCGCGAGCGGTCAGGCGCAACCCCACGGAATCTTCTTCCAACAGTCCCCAGTCCACCAGCTGCCGGAGCGGGGTGGGAAACACCGCGTCCCAATCGCGGCCAAAGCGGGCCCGGAAATCCCCGCGCCGGACCCCGCGCAACTCCCGTAGGCCCAACCACAAAAACTGGCGCATCGCCTCCACTTGGTCTAGCTCCTCCAGGCCTTCCCGCGCCACCTCCCCAGCCTCCAGGCGGCGCAGGTAGGCGGGCAGGGAAGCCAGGTTCCACCACCGCCGCCCTTGCCAGTAGCTGTGCGCCCCCACGCCTAATCCAAGATACGGCTCCAATCGCCAGTACAAAAGATTATGTCGGCACTCCCATCCCGGACGCGCGTAGTTGGAGATCTCGTAGCGGCTGAAGCCTGCGGCAGAGAGCCTCCGCTCGGCCCACTCCGCCATCGCCGCCACCAACTCGTCGTCGGAAGCCATCACCTGACCCGCCGCCACCCACCGCCCCAAGGGGGTCAAGGGTTCGACCTGCAACTGGTAGCAGGAGAGGTGGGTGGGCTCGAGCAAAATCGCCGCCTCAACCGTGTCCTGCCAGCTGGCCAGGTCCTGCCCCGGCCATCCATAGATGAGGTCGAGGTTGAGATTGTCAAACCCAGCCCGGCGGGCCTGGAAAACCACCTGCTCTACGGTGGCCACCTCGTGGCTGCGGCGCATGGCCCGCAGCACCTCGGGGTCGAAACTTTGCACCCCCAGCGACAGTCGGTTGACCCCGGCCTCCCGCCAGGCCCGCAACGAGGACTCGGCTAGGGCGTCTGGGTTGGCCTCCACCGTGACTTCCGTCTCCGCCCGGCGCCCGAAGATCCGCCACAACCCCTCCAGGAGCTCGACCAAGAGCGGTGCCGGCAAGAGCGATGGCGTGCCTCCCCCGAAGTAAATGGAACTTGGCCCCTCGGCGATCGCCAGCTGCTCCCGCCAGCCTCTGGCCTCCTCGAGCAGCGCCTTTACGTAGCGCGGCGCCTCTGCCTCCACCTGGCCGACCCGGATGGTAAAATCGCAGTAGCTACAGCGGCGCCGGCAATATGGGATGTGGACGTAAAGGCCCCAGGGTCTCATCGTCCCTCGTCGACCCGCAACACCGCCATGAAGGCTTCTTGGGGAACCTCCACGTTGCCCACTGCTTTCATCCGCCGCTTGCCCTCTTTCTGCTTCTCCAAGAGCTTTTTCTTGCGGGTGACGTCTCCCCCGTAGCACTT
>JAIMAE010000343.1 GCA_023512105.1 Bacillota bacterium
AAACTGTTCGTGGTACAAGGTGCGATACAGGCCACCGCGGTCCAAAAGCTCGCGGTGCGTGCCGCGCTCGACGATCTCCCCATGGTGGATGACCAGAATCTGGTCGGCTGCCAAGATGGTAGAGAGGCGATGCGCGATCGCCACCACCGTGCGGTGGGCGAAGAGACGAGCCAAGGCCTCTTGGATGGCCCGCTCGGCCCGCGAATCGAGGGAACTGGTGGCCTCGTCGAGAAGCAGGATCTGGGGGTCGTGCAAGATCGCCCGGGCGATCGCCACGCGCTGTTTCTCACCCCCTGACAAGCGATAGCCGCGCTCCCCGACCACGGTGTCCAACCCTTCCGGCAGCCGCGCCACCACCTCGTCCAAGCTTGCCGCCCGCACCGCCTCCCAGAGCGCCTGCTCTGACGCCTCCGGATTGCCGTAGAGAAGATTTTGGCGCAGCGTGGCATGAAACAAAAAGAGCTCTTGGGTTACCAGGCCGGTTACCCGTCGGAGGTCTTGGTCGGAAAGCTCTCTGAGGTCGACCCCGTACACCCGCACTGCCCCTTGATCCGGGTCGTAGAAGCGAGCAATCAGGTTTAAAATCGTGGTCTTGCCCGCCCCGCTTGGCCCCACCAAGGCCACCAGCTGTCCCTGGGGAACTTCGAAGCTCAGGTGGTGCAACACCGGTTGCCCCGCGCGATACGAGAAGCTCACATCAGAGAATTCGATGGCGGGAACGCCCGGCTGTAGCCGCATCAACGGCACCCCCGGGTTGGGGAGCGGAGTGGTAACCGGCACGTCCAAAAAGGCGAAGATGCGATCAAACAGGGCCAAACTTCCCAACAGATTGGTGTTCACGCCGGCCAGACTGGAGGCAGGGGCATACAGCTGGGCCAGATAGGCGGCAAAGGCCACCACCGTGCCCACCGAAATCTGTTTGCTGATGGCAAGATAGCCTCCTACCCCGTACAACAGGGCGGGCCCTAGCGCAGAGAGGGCTCGGACCACAAACAGCATCCACTGGCCAACCAGCGTCTGCCGCACCTGGGCCTCGCGCACCGCTTTGTTCTCCTCCGAAAAGCGCTGGCGCTCCCGATTTTGGGTTCCAAAGGCCTTGACCACCACCATCCCCGAGAGGGTCAGGGTCTCCTCCAAGACCACGGTCAGGCGACTTAAGGCCTCTTGGGTGCGCTGCACGGCTAAGTAGCGCTGGCGGCCAAAATGGAGCACGGGCAGGGCGAAGGAGGGCAGCGCCACCGCAGAGACCAGGGCCAGGCGCCAGTTGAGCGCCAACATGGTGGCCAAGGTAAAGCCCACCGTCATCACGTTGGAGAGGGTTCCGATCAGCGATTGGGAAAGCAC
>JAIMAE010000344.1 GCA_023512105.1 Bacillota bacterium
CCTTTTGGCCGCCTCCGCCACTCCAATCCCGGCGGCCTTGCTACAACCGGGGGAGGTGGCGGTCAGCGTGCAATTGAGCGCGGTCCAGGCCGCCGGAGGCTGGGTGCACCCGGGACAGGCGGTGGCGCTCTACCAGGTGACGGCCAAGGGCGCCCAGGTGTTGGTCAATCCCGCTCGGGTCCTGACCGTCAACGGGAGCCTGGCCAACACCGTCAGCACTCCCCTCTCGGGAACGGCCCTGCTCACCCTGGCCGTCCCCAACGCTCAGGCGGGAGCGGTGCTGGCGGCGGCGGCTTCCGGGAGCTTGCAGATCGTCTTGGTCCCCCCGCCAGGTAAATGAATGCGCGAAGGAAGGAGGCGAGGGCATGGGGCTGACGATGGCGGTGGTGGCACCGGAGGATCGGCTGTCTGCACTCACCCAATGGGTGCGCAGGCAGGCCGACCTCACCCTGCGGCTTTCCACCTACGACCTTCGCGGCGCCCTGGAAAGCTTCCGCGAGGACCCTCCCGACGCGCTCTTGGTCCATGATGCGGTGTTGCGGGAAAATCTGGGGTGGCTGCCCAACCTCAAGGCTCGTCAGATCGCCACCGTGGTGGTCGGGCCAGTGGACGCGGAAGCCTTCCGCCGCGCCTTGGCCGCCGGGGCCGAGGAATACGTCCGCGAGGAGGCCTGGGAGGCAGAGCTTCCAGCCGTCTTTGAGCGCCTTTTGGCCGCCCGCCAGCCGGAGCGCCATCCGGTGGTGGCGGTCTTCTCCCCCAAAGGCGGCGTAGGCAAAAGCACCATCGCCTCTAACCTCGCCTGCGCGGCGGCCGAGCGCATCGGAGAGGGCGTGGCCCTGGTCGACCTCGACCTGCAGTTTGGCGACCTTTCTACCCTGTTGGGGGTCGAGCCGCGCGCCACCGTGGCCGATGTGGTCCGCCTTCCCACCCTGACCTTCGACGGCGTACAGCGGATGCTGGCGCCAATCGACAAGACCGACGTGCAGTTGTTGGCCTCGCCGGTCAACCCCCTGGAGGCCGAGGAGGTAGAGCCGGAACAGGCGGTGGCGCTCTTGGAGGTACTTCGGCGCCGCTTTCAAGCGGTGATCGTCGACACCGCGCTGGGCTACACCGACGTCAACGTCGCCGCTTTGGACGTGGCCGACCTCATCCTCCTGGTGCTCACTCCCGACGTGGTCACCGTGCGCTCGGTGGTTCGCACGCTGGACCTATTTGACCAAGGGTTTCAGTACCCACGGGAGAAGATTCGGCTGTTGGTCAACCGCGACGGGTCGGGGCTATCCCGCCAAGAGATCGAGGAGGCCCTCGGCCGCCCCATCGACTTTGGCGTTCCCTCGGATGG
>JAIMAE010000112.1 GCA_023512105.1 Bacillota bacterium
AGATGGAAGCCAAAGGCAACGCGGCTAACACCACCGGCGAACGCTCGCGGAAGTACCTGAAGGAAGTGCGGTCCGAGCTCCGCAGGGTGTTGTGGCCTACTCCCCGGCAAACGTTGTCCTACACCGGCACCGTGGTTGCGGCCACTGTGTTGGTGGGGCTTATCATTATGGGGTTAGACGCCCTCTTCAATCTGGGGCTGCAGCAGTTCATCCGCTGAGGATTGGTCACACGGGAGGAAAGCGCCTTAGGCCGTAACCCGTCACCGGCTTGGCGCGTTTTTTTGTGGAGGCTCAGGCCATGGGAGCAGACTGGTATGTCATTCATACCTACTCCGGGTACGAGAACAAGGTCAAGGCAAACCTGGAGCGTCGTGTGGCCTCGATGGGCATGGAAGACAAAATCTTCCGGGTGGTGGTGCCCATGGAGGAGGAACTGGAGGTCAAGGACGGCCGCAAGAAGGTCGTCAAGAAAAAAGTTTTCCCCGGCTACGTTTTGGTGGAGATGATCATGACCGACGACTCGTGGTATGTGGTGCGCAACACACCAGGAGTCACCGGATTTGTCGGCTCGGGGTCCCGGCCCATTCCTCTCCAAGAACATGAGGTGCACATGATCCTGGGCAAAGACCTCTCTGGCACGCCGGAGTTGCCGCGGATCAACCTGAGTGTTGGACAGGAGGTCACGGTGGTGGATGGCCCCTTCGAAGGGTTCTCGGGCCGGATCGAATCCATCTCGCCGGAGCGCGGCAAGGTGAAGGTGATTGTCTCCATGTTCGGGCGGGATACGTCGCTGGAGTTAGACTTCGCCCAAGTGACGGAGATGGAGTAACTCCGTTTAAGGTCAACAACGAAGTGAGGGATTAGCGTGCCGAAGAAAGTGACGGCGGTAATTAAGTTGCAGATTCCGGCGGGAAAGGCCACCCCGGCGCCACCGGTGGGGCCGGCCTTGGGTCAGCACGGGGTCAACATCATGGCCTTCGTCAAGGAGTACAACGAGCGCACGGCAAACCAGGCCGGGCTGATCATCCCGGTGGAGATCACCGTCTACGAAGACCGCTCGTTTACGTTCGTGACCAAGACCCCTCCGGCAGCGGTTCTGATCAAGCGAGCCTTGGGGCTGGAGACGGCCTCGTCCAACCCGAACACCAAGAAGGTGGGCAAGTTGACCCGGGCTCAGGTGCGGGAAATCGCAGAGACCAAGATGCCTGACCTCAACGCCACCAGCATCGAAGCGGCGATGCGGATGATCGAGGGAACTGCTCGCAGTATGGGCGTGGAGATCGCCGAATAAGGACCCCCTTGGGGTGGGAGGCCATCGGGCCAATCGTACCACGAAAGGAGCGCAATCGGGATGAAGCATGGCAAGCGGTATCAAGAGGTGGCGGCTCAGGTAGACCGCACCCGCCTTTACGACGCCGAAGAGGCGCTGGCCTTGGCCAAGCAACTCAGCCGAGCCAAGTTTGACGAAACGGTGGAAGTGGCGGTGCGGCTTGGCGTCGACCCGCGGCATTCGGACCAGGTGGTCCGCGGGGCGGTGACCTTGCCTCACGGGACCGGAAAGACGCGCCGGGTGGCTGTGTTTGCCAAGGGCGAGAAGGCCAAGGAGGCCGAGGAGGCCGGGGCCGATGTGGTGGGGGCCGAGGACTTGGTCGAGCGGATCCAAGGCGGATGGCTTGAGTTTGACACCGCCGTGGCCACCCCAGACATGATGGGGTTGGTGGGACGGCTGGGGAAGATCCTGGGACCCAAAGGATTGATGCCCAACCCGCGGACTGGGACCGTAACCTTTGAGCTGCGCCAGGCGATTGCGGAGATCAAGGCCGGAAAGATTGAGTTTAGGACCGATAAGGCGGGAATCGTCCACGCCCCGATTGGGCGAGTCAGTTTTGAGGTCAAGGCGCTGGCGGAGAACCTGGCGGCCTTGATGGACGCCCTGATCAAGGCCAAGCCCCAGGCGGCCAAGGGAACCTACATCAAGAGCATCACCGTCTCCACCACCATGGGACCCGGCATCCATGTAAACCCCCACCAGGCCCAGCGGGCTGCGGTGTGAGCATGGCCTGCCGGCCCCGGAATCTCAAGCGCCAAGGCTTGTTCTCCTGGGTGAGGATCGGCTGGCGCCTGTTTCGCCCGTTGACCTTGACGGCGGCATTGGTTCCCGTGCTGGTGGGCACTGCTTTGGGGGCGCAAGCCCAGGGCACCATACAGGTGGTGCCCTTTTTGGTATTCTTGCTCTGTGCGCTGTTGATCCAGGGTGCGACCAACATGTTCAACGAGTACTACGACTGGCGGCGGGGATTGGATGACGCCCAGTCGGTGGGCATCGCGGGCGCCATCGTGCGGGATGGGGTGCCCCCGCAGGTCGTGTGGTGGGTGGCGTGGAGTACGGTTGCGGTGGCCGCCGCCTTGGGGGTTTGGCTCAGCCACTGGACGGGAAGCTGGTTGCTGTGGGTGGGAGGCCTTTGTATCTTGGCCGGGTGGGGCTACACCGGAGGCCCTCGGCCGGTGGCCTACGGACCCCTGGGCGAGTTGGTGGTGGCCGTGTTCATGGGCCCGGTAATCGTCGGCGTGGCCTACTATCTCCAGGCCGGGACGTGGAGCCCGGAGATCTGGCTGGATTCGGTTCCGGTGGGGCTGTTGGTCGCCGCCATCTTGCTAGCCAACAACTTGCGCGACTACGAGCAGGACCAGGCGCGGGGGCGCAAGACCTTGGCCATCCGCTTAGGTCAGCCGCGGGGACAACAGCTGTTGGCCAGCATGCTGGCCGCCTCGGGGGCGGTCACGGCCGGGTTGGTGTGCTTTGGCCACTTGCCACCGGGGGCGCTGCTCGCCCTGGCCGCTGCTCCCGCCGGCTGGAGAAGCCTTATGGCGTTTCGCCGCGGAGAGGGCGCTCGAGGCATGGCCTGGACGGCAAAAACCCACCTGCAATATGGACTGGCCCTGGTGGGCGGGCTTTTCCTCAGTGGCTTTGCTCTGGGGCGGTGAGGGAGCTCTGCCACACCCTGGCGGACCTCAGGCGCCAGGGTGTTTTTCGCTTGCCTTCCCATACAATAGATAATCGGCAGAGCTTAAAGGGGGCAGTGGCATGGGCGTAGATGGGGTCAAGGTGGCGGTCATCGCCGGTGGACCTTCGGAGGAGCACGGGGTTTCGGTCCTAAGCGGGGTTATGGTCTGCCGCGCATTGGCCGACCATCCCCGCTATCGTCCCACCCTGTGGGTAATCGAGCCCGACGGGCGTTGGCGCCAACAGGCCCCGGATGCGCCCGCCGCCTATTTCGCCAAACCGCCTGCGGGTCGCTGGAACCGCGCCGCCATGGCCGCTGGCGTGCAGAGGCTGGTCGACTACGACCTGGCCTTCCTGGCGCTACACGGGCGGTTTGGAGAGGATGGCACCATCCAAGGGTTGCTGGAAGCGCTGGGCATGCCCTACAGCGGGAGTCGACCGTTGGCGTCCGCCCTGGCCATGGACAAACGGCGGGCCAAGCAGTGGTTTGCCCTGCACGGGATCCCGGTGGCTCAGGAATATCGGTCCGCCGCCGAGGTCGTCTACCCGGTGGTGGTCAAGCCGAATACCGGGGGGTCGAGCGTCGGCGTCCACTTGGCGGCAGACCTGGAGGAGCTCGAGCAGGCCTTGCAGGAGGCTGGGCCAGAGGCGCTCATCGAAGAGTGCGTATCTGGGCGCGAGGTCACCTGCGCTGTCCTCCAGCAATTGGACGGCACCCTGAAGGCGCTGCCGGTGGTAGAGATCATCCCCCGCCGGGGCCGATTCTTCGATTTTGCCTCGAAATACGAAGATGGCGGGGCGGATGAAATCTGCCCGGCTCCGATTGACCCGGCTGCGGCCTCGGCCATCCAGGAGCTGGCCATTCGGGCCCATCAGGCGTTGGGGTGTCGCCATTTCTCCCGCACCGACATGATTTTGACCGCACAGGGCCCGGTGGTCCTGGAGACCAACACCATTCCCGGGATGACCCCAAACTCCTTGCTGCCCAAGGCCGCCCAAGCCGCCGGTCTCGCCTTCTCCTCGCTGGTTGAACACCTGTTGCGGTTGGTCGAGCAAGACGCTCAGCCCACCTCCCAGTGAGTCTCTCCTCGCGACGGCTGTGCCCGAAATTGTTTGACAACGCGTAAAGCCAGCAGTATTAATAGGCGTATGAACCGCGCGGCAAGCGTGGTTTGCCGCATCCTACCGCCTCGGGCCCTTCCCAGGGGATCGCCCTGTCCTATCGCCCCTGGGATCGCCATCTGCTGGCCCGGGGGTTGGGCGCGCCTCTTGAAGGCCGGGCAGGGGCTGCTGGCGGCGGGCTTGCGCGACCAGGCGTTGGCGCCAAGAGCGGTTGAGCAAGGGAGGAAGGGCATGGGCGCAAGTTGGAGGGTCGGTATTGACACCGGCGGCACCTTCACCGATCTGGCCGCCGTGGAGCTCTTCAGTGGACGACTTTACATCGACAAGGTGCCCTCCACCCCGGAGGATCCGGCGCGGTCGGTGCTCCACGCCCTGGAACGGTTTTGGGCGGCGACTTCCGCCACTCCGGAGAGCGTGGTCTATTTTGCCCACGGTTCGACGGTGGCGACCAACGCGCTCTTGGAGGGGCAAGGTGCCAAAGTCGGCCTGGTGGTCACCCGCGGGTTTCGCGCCGTCTATCCCCTGCGGGCCCAGGAGCGACCGCGGGGCCGGGACCTGATCGACCCCCGGTACCGCAAGCCGGAGCCCTTGGTGCCGCAAAGTTTGACCGAGGAGGTGGAGGAACGGGTGCGGGCGGACGGAACCATCGCCCGCCCGCTGGATTTGGCCTCGGTCCGCCGGGCCATCCTCCGCCTGCGGGAGCAAGGCGTCGAGTCGCTGGCGGTGGCCTTGCTGTTCTCGTTTCGCAACCCTGCCCATGAGGAGGCCATCGAAGCGGTGGCGCGGGAGCTGGCGCCCGAACTTCGGGTCTCCCTCTCCTCGCGGGTTTTGCCGGTGATTCGCGAGTACCCGCGGCTTAGCACCACGGTCCTGGACGCTTACGTGGGACCGGTGATGGCCCGCTATCTGCAAAGGCTTTCGGCGTCCTTGCGGCAAGGGGGAATCCGCACCGGACAGCGGTACCTGATGCAGTCCAACGGCGGATTGATGCGTCTGGAAGTGGCCAGCCAACATCCCAACGAGACGCTGCTCTCAGGGCCGGCGGCGGGGGTGGTGTTTGGTCGGGACTTGGGGGAACGGGCCGGCCTGGAGAACGTGGTGACCTTTGACATGGGCGGCACCAGCACCGATATCTCGGTCCTGCCGGGGCTCCGCATCCAGGTGACCCAATCCGGACAGATTGCCGGACAAGACATCGCCACTCCCATGTTGGAGATTCACACCCTGGGAGCGGGAGGCGGGACGGTGGCGTTTGTCGGCCCGGATGGACTTCTGAAAGTGGGGCCGCGGAGCGCCGGCGCCTATCCGGGTCCGGCCAGTTACGGCCGCGGCGGCGAAGAGCCCACCGTCACCGATGCCAACGTGGTCCTGGGCCTTTTAGACCCCGCTCGTTTTGTGGGCATCGAGGCCGAGGAGAGCCGTCGTGGCGCCCGTGCCGCCATCGGCCGGCTGGCCCGGAGCTTGGGCCTGTCGTTAGATGCCGCGGCGGTGGGGATTCGCCGCATCGTCAACGTCAAGATGGCGGTGGGGGTCCGCGCCGCTTTGGCGGAGAAGGGGGCGGATCCGCGTCGGTTCACTTTGGTGGCGTTTGGGGGGGCGGGACCGCTACACGCCTGCGCGGTGGCCCGCCAAGCCGGGATGCCTGAGGTCCTGATCCCGGCGCGCCCCGGCGTGGCCTGCGCCTTGGGACTCCTGCGCACCGACGTCCTCCACACCTACGTGCAGGCTCTTCCCCTCCGCTTCTCGCAGCTGACGCCGCAAGTCCTTTTGGAGGCGGTGGAGCGGTTGCGGGGGCGGGGCCAACGGGAGGCTCAAGAGGAAGGATTTGCTCCCGAGGTGCAACAGTGGCGCTGGTTTTTGGACATGCGGTACCGGCGGCAAGGCTATCAGCTGGCGGTGCCCTTCGACCCTGGGGAGGAGCTTTTTGAGCTGCGCGCGCGCTTTGACGAGTTGCATCGCGCAGTCTACGGGATTGCGGCCGCGGATTCCGAGGTGGAAGCGGTGCAGGTATGGGGCACCTTGCAGGTCAGCGTAGGCTGGCGCGGACAGTGGGCGGAGCATCCGGCGGGTAGAGGCGCGGGCCGGACCCGAGGCCATCGTTCCGTCCTGCTGGAGAACGGCCAGGCGGTGTCGGTACCGGTGTGGGAGCGGGCGGCGCTGCAGGTTGGGGATGAGCTGGTCGGGCCTTGCCTGATTGAGCAGGAGGACGCCACCACCTTTCTAGAACCGGGAGATGTGGCGGTGGTCGACCAGGCCGGCAACTTGCGGGTGAGGTTGGGGGCGGACGGGGGGAGGAGCTAACGCGATGCCGATTGATCCGGTTACCGAGGAGATCGTGGCCACCCGCCTGTGGGAAGTGGTCGAACACATGGAGCGGGTGCTGTTTCACGGCGGCTACTCGCCGATTTTGCGGGAATCGTTTGATGGCAGCGCCACCATTCTAAACGCCCGAGGGGAGGTGGTGGTTGGCTCGGGATTTCCCATCCATCTCATCCCCTACTGGCGGATCGCCCAGGCGGTGCTGCGCGCTTATCCGCCTCAGGCGATGGCGCCAGGGGACGTTTTTGCCACCAACGACCCCTTTTTAAGCGGCAACTTCCACGTCCCGGACATGGCGGTGATCACCCCGGTCTTTGTCGATGGCCAGCTTTTGGGCTTCTGCGCCAGCATCGCGCACAAGCCTGACGTGGGCGGCATGGTGCCCGGATCATCCTCGGCGGAGGCTCGCGAGGCTTGGCACGAGGGCATCGTCTTGCCGGTGGTACGATATGCCACCGCCGAGGGACCGTCCCGCGACTTGGAGGCGCTGCTGCGCCGCAACAGCCGCACCCCGGACGAGGTGGCGGGGGATATGCGGGCCCAGATCGGGGCGGTGCGGGTGGGGGTGGAGCGGCTGACCCAGCTGGTCGCCGAATACGGGCTCAACACGCTGCAGGAGACCTTCGAGCACACCATTGCCCGAGCCGAGCGGCGACTGCGGGAGGGGATTGCCCGTTGGGGGGATGGCGTGGGAGAAGCCGAGGCCTGGCTCGACGGCGACGGGGTGGCCTGGCGACCGGTGCGCATCCACGTGCGAGCGGAAAAGCGCGGGGAGGCCATCCATTTCGACTTCAGTCAAAGCGATCCTGCCACCCAGGGACCGGTCAGCGTTCGTCCCCAGGCCACCGAGACGGCGACCTTGTTGGCCCTCTTGGGAGCCGTGGATCCGACGATTCCGATCAACGAAGGGGTGCGGCGGGTGTTGTCCTGCCACAATCCGGAAGGTCTGGTGACCCACGCCGGGTTTCCGGCTGCGGTCAACAACTACTATCCCACCATGCAGCTGATCTACGCCTGTGTCCAGTCGGCCCTGGCCGCCATCGACCCAGAGAGCGCGGTCGCCCCGGCGGGTTTTGGCATCGGCGGCAACACCTTTGGCTACGGCCCGGATGGTGTGCAGTACGAACTGTTGGTCTCTTCCCTCGGTGCCACCGCCCACGCCGACGGCAGTTTCGCCTGCCAAGCGATGAGCCAGATCACCCCGTCGACCCCGATTGAGATCTTGGAGACCGAGTATCCGGTCGAGGTGACCGCCTGCACCCTCTGGCCCGACTCGGCTGGGGCGGGAACCTTTCGGGGAGGGGTCGGCTTCATTCGCGAGTACCGGGTGCTCAAGCCGGCCACCTTTACCCTGCGCATGGCTCAATTTCAGCACCCCGCCTGGGGAATTTTGGGTGGATTGGGACCACCGGCTGCAGGGTGCGCGATCAACCCGGGAAGCCAGCGGGAGGAGCGCCTACCGGCCCTGGCCAACCGAAAGCTGATGCCAGGGGACGTGGTGCGCTTTTACCTCCCTGGCGGCGGCGGCTATGGCCCGCCCTCCCGCCGCGACCCGGAGCGGGTATTGGCCGACGTCCGCGACGGCGTGGTGTCTAAAGCGGCGGCCGAGACCATCTACCGGGTGGTTCTCGACCCCTCCGGGGATGCCATCGACTGGGAGGCCACCCGTAAGGCGCGCGAGGAATTGGCCTGACCCAAGCGGGCCGGGGTTGTCCGGCCCGCCAGAGGCTGGCGTTACTCGACGACCGCAATCGTGTTGGTCAGCTCCCCGATGCCCTCGATGGTCACGGTGACCGCGTCGCCGCTTTTCAGGAAGATAGGAGGGTTGCGGTGGACGCCGACCCCGGAGGGGGTCCCGGTCAACAGCACGTCTCCCGGTTGTAGGTCGCAGAAGCTGGAGATAAAGGTAAGCAGCGACCCGATGGGGAAGATCATCTGGTTGGTATTGGCGTGCTGCATCACCGCGCCGTTGACGGTGGTGGTCAACTCCAGGTTTTGCGGGTCAAAGCGCCCGTCGTGCAAGCGAATCCACGGTCCCAGCGGGCAGAACCCGTTCACCGATTTGCCCGGATACCATTGCGAGGTGGCCCTCTGCAGCCGCCGTTCGGAGAGATCGTTGGCCACGGTGTAGCCCAATACCGCGCTCGGCCAGCTATCCTGGTCCAGCCGCCCGCACGACTTCCCGATGACCACCGCCAACTCGCCTTCCCAGTCTACGTGGTCAAACTCGCGGGGAACCTTGATCTCCCGCGTGGGCCAGGACAGGGTGTTGTTGGTCTTGACGAAGAGCGTAGGGGTCTCATCGCTGGCGATCCGCTCGTTGCGCCCTTCGGCCACGTGTTCGCGGTAGTTCAGCCCCACGCAGATGATCTTGCCGGGATGCCAGATGGGCGCGGAAAACCGCACCTCCTCCCATGGCACGTACTGCGGATGGCTTACGTTTTGGCCGAGGTTGCGAATCTCTTCCAGACTCAGGCCGGCGGCCAGGACTTCGTCAAGGCAGGTGAAGTTGGGGGCGTCTACGCTGTCGGTCCAGTTCAGACAGCGACCGTCGCCGGCGTCTAACAACAGCTTGGGCTGGCCCTC
>JAIMAE010000345.1 GCA_023512105.1 Bacillota bacterium
GTCCACTGCGCGACCAGCCAGGGCTCGGCGGTTTCAATCACCCCGAGGGAAAAGCCCAGCACCGCCACCGGCAGGATAAGCCCCCAGAATCCGGCGTGTTGACTGGCCGCCACCGCCAAGGCGGCCGAGCCTAACGCCGCTCCTCCGTACCCCCACCCGGCCAGCTCGGAAATTCTCCCGCGGGCCCGCATCCCGTAGGCCCACCCGGTCACCGCCGAGACACCGAGAAAGACCACGTAGGACACCACTCCCAGGGGCGAGCTGTGAGTGTTTTGGGCCATGGTTAAGATCGGGAAGCCGAGGTTGTAGGAACTAAAGCCGTACAGTCCAGCCGCCCACATCAGGCGACGGAAGCGGACGTCAGGTGGAGGGGCGGGCGCGTTGGACAAACGCGCCTGACTGGCGGAGACCGCGGAGGCCGGCTCCGGGCCCAGGACCACCAGGAGCAGGGTGGAGAGGGCCAAGGGGACCAAGGTGAGCAAAAAGATGTTGGCCAGCGAGACATGGGCGGCCAAGAGCGCGACCGTGCCAAGGCCTGCCAGCATGCCACCGCCCACGTCTAGCGCGTGAAGAAAGCCAAAGGCGGCCTGCTGTCCCTTGGGGTCGGGCACTCGGTGGACCAACAGCACCCGCCGCGAGGGGGTCCGGAAGTTGCGGGCCCACCAGCCTCCGGCGATCAGGGCGATGGCCAGCGCCGGGGTGGTCGCCACCCCAATCAGGGAAAGCAGTGGAATGAAGCTGTTGCCGAAGATGGCCACCCCGCGGTGTCCCCGCCGGTCACCCACCTGCCCGCCCCACCAGCCGATCAGCGCGCCGGGGCCGTAGGCGATGGCCATGGCAAGCCCGTAGGCCCACACCGGAGCCTTCAGGGCGAGAACCAAAAACAAGGGAAAGCCGGCGATCACCGCCTGGTAACCCAAGTCGGCGAAGAACGCAGAGCCGGCGATCTTCCAAACGTCGGGGCTGAGCCAGGTCCTACCTTGCATGGCCACGTCCTCCTTGGGCTCCAACCTGTGCGCAATTGGCTGCCTGGTCGCGGGCTGGGGTGGCGCCATCCCATTGGCCACATACTGCAGGTCGAAAGATAAACCCGCAAACCATTTTAGCCGATTGGCCCTGGCGATTGGCTCCCATTGGCCCTACTGGAGAGGCTACTTTTCACCTAGCCTGAAGAAAAATGCACTGGCTGTTGGCCCACCGGTCGCCTCGGCCGGCGCCGGTGGGGATGAAGAGGAGGAGGAGGAGAGTTTGCTCAGTGCTGAACGCAACGCGCTCTTGACCCAAGTCGGCCCCGGCACGCCGATGGGCCAGCTTCTGCGCCGCTACTGGTGGCCGAT
>JAIMAE010000346.1 GCA_023512105.1 Bacillota bacterium
AGAAGGGGGGTGAGGGAGGATGACGGTGGCTGAAATGGTGGAGCACTTGGTGGAGGCCGAGTCGACCGATCCCGAGGTGGTTCGCCGCGCCGTCGAATTTGCCGAGCAGGCCCATGCCGGCCAGCGGCGCGCCTCCGGGGAACCGTTCATCGCCCATCCGTTGGCGGTGGCCTCGATATTGGCCGACCTGAAGATGGACCAGCAGACGATTATCGCCGCCCTGCTCCACGACGTGGTGGAGGACACCGCCTATACCTTGCGCGATATCGAGGCGCAATTTGGGCCCGAGGTGGCAGAGCTGGTAGACGGCGTGACCAAGCTGGACCGGCTGGAGGTGCGCACGCGGGAAGAGGAGCAGGCGGAGAACCTGCGCAAGATGTTTTTGGCGATGGCCAAGGACATCCGGGTGATTCTGATCAAACTGGCCGACCGGCTGCACAACATGCGGACCTTGCGCCACCTGCCACCGGATCGCGCGCGGCGGATCGCCGAAGAGACGATGGAGATTTACGCGCCGTTGGCGCACCGCCTAGGGATTTTCCACATCAAGTCGGAACTAGAGGACCTGGCTTTTCAAAACCTGGACCCCCAGGGCTACCAAACCATGAAGGAGCTGGTGGCTAAAAAGCGGCAGGAGCGGGAAGCGGTGGTGGCCCAAGTGATTCGCGAGTTGTCGGAGCGCTTGCAGGCAGCGGGATTGCGCGGAGAGATCTCGGGCCGGGCCAAGCACCTTTACAGCATTTACCAAAAGATCCACAAGGGCCGGGACTTTGCCCAGATTTACGACCTGGTGGCGGTGCGCATCTTGGTGGAGACGGTCAAGGATTGTTATGCGGCGCTGGGGTTGGTGCACTCCTTATGGAAGCCGGTGCCGGGGCGGTTTAAGGACTACATCGCCATGCCCAAGTCCAACCTCTACCAAAGCCTGCACACCACGGTGGTGGGCCCCCAGGGCGAGCCGTTGGAGGTGCAGATCCGCACCTTTGAGATGCACCACACCGCCGAGTTTGGCGTCGCGGCTCACTGGCGGTACAAAGAGGGCGGCCGTCCCGACCCCAGCTTCGACCAGAAGCTGTCCTGGTTGCGCCAGCTTCTGGAGTGGCAACGGGACATGCGGGATGCCCGGGAATTTATGGAGACGCTGCGGGTCGACCTGTTTGCCGACGAGGTGTTTGTGTTTACGCCGAAGGGCGACGTGATCGACTTGCCGGCCGGCTCGACGCCGGTCGACTTCGCCTACCGCATCCATACCGATGTCGGCCATCATTGCGTGGGCGCCAAGGTCAACGGCCGGATCGTCCCCTTGTCCACGCCGCTCCAGCACGGGGA
>JAIMAE010000113.1 GCA_023512105.1 Bacillota bacterium
CATGCGACAGGCCAAGGCAACCTGTTGCTTGATATCCTCCCGTTCGCCGAGACTCATGGCTCCTCCTCTCCCAACCCCGCTCAAGGGGTTGCGCATAAAAATATTCGCGCGTAAATCCTTCGCGGCGGGGCTTCTCGATTCCTGCCGACCTCAGGTGAAAAACCATCGGAGTCTCCCCCCGGTGGGCGCCTCAACGAGCCAAGTCGGGACGGTATGAACCCGCGGGGGTCTGGAAGGCGACATTCCAGCGATTCCAGCCGTTGATGGCGATACAGGCCATGGTCAGTGCGACAATTTCCTGGTCTGTGAAGGTGGCGCGCACCGCCTGCCAAAGGGCGTCCGGCACCCCTTGGGGCAGCAGGGTTAAGGCCTCCGCCCACGCCAAGGCCGCGCGCTCCCGCGGAGTGAAAAACGGCGCCTCTCTCCAGGCGGCGAGGGCATAAAGCCGCTGCTCGCGCTCCCCGGCGACTCGCGCATTTTTGGTGTGCATGTCCAAGCAATAGGCGCAGCCGTTGATCTGAGAGACTCGAATCTTCACCAACTCCAGTAAGGCTGCCTCCAACCCTGCGTCGGCAACCGCCTTCTCCAGGCCCTGCATGGCCTGCCTGGCGGCAGGCATTACCGCCGCCCAGTCAAGCCGCGGGTTTGCCGACGGCTGATCCCAGACACGGTCGCTCATCTGTCACCCCTCCCTTGACTACGGAGATGTCCTCCCGGAGAGCCCGGGCGGATTAGCGCATTGCCTCCCTGGCTCGCTGAGTGCTCCCGAAAAGACGCCTTGGGCTAATACACCCAGGGGATGAGGCGCCAGGTCCGCCGGGCGTATTCCTGGTACGCCTGGCCAAACTGGGCAGACAAGGCCGCTTCTTCCACCCGAATTCGATAGAGCCAACCTAACAGGGGGACGACGGCCAGGATCACCGCCGCGCCCGCTCGACCGATGGCGACCCCGGCCCCGATGACCGCCAGCCACGCCCCGGCGTAGGCCGGATGGCGCAACACGCGGTAGGGACCACGTGTGACCAGCACCTGGTCCGCCTGCACCGTGACGCGGACTGTAAACCACGGTCCGAGCACCCGGATTGCCCACTGGCGCAAGGCAATCCCGGCCCCCATGACGACCAGTCCTGCAGCGCGCACTGCAGGTGGCCAGGGCGGCATGCCGGCCTGGACCGCCCGAGCCACCGCGAGATTGGCCAGCCCCACGGCCACCAGCATGGCCCCGGTGATGGCCCAACGACTCCCCCGGTCACGCACCGTAGCTCGGCTCCGCGGTCGACGCCGCACCGTAAAGAGCTCTAGCGCAAGCCACAGCAAAAACAGCCCGTCAACCGCCCGGTCCATGGCTCCCCCTACCCCTCTTCGCGGAACCCTCCTCCAAATAGTTTAGCAAACCGCGCTTTCAAGGCCCCGCCCCTGAGGTTCATGGAGGACGCGACAAGCGGCCTTACCCGAACGCCTGGGTGCTGGGCAGCGGTGGCGCCAGGCAGGGGGGAGGAACGGCTGCCGTCTACGAGATGCGGTGACGGGTTCCCTTGACCGCACACCCGGCACGCTCTAGACTAACCATTGGAAACTCGCTTCTCTTTAATAAGTAATAGGCGAGCGAGCGGCCAACGTTCAATCATGAAGGAGGCGGCAGATGCAGATTGCCTTGTGGGGAGCCACCGGGACGATCGGCCAACGCATTTTGCAGGAGGCCTTGGACCGGGGGCATGCGGTGCGAGCGGCGGTGCGAGATCCCGGGCGCCTGACGGTGAGCCATCCCAGGCTGGCGGTGGTGCGGGGGGATGCCTTGAACCCAGGCGAGGTAGCCGAGGCGGTACGGGGATGCGACGCGGTGGTAAGCGCGCTCGGCCCAGGCCGGGGGGAGCCGGCGGAGATGCTCGTGACGCTCAACCAACGGCTGGTAGAAGGTGTGCGGGCGGCGGCAGTCCGCCGCCTGATTGTGGTCGGCGGGGCGGGGAGTCTCGAGGTGGCGCCCGGCGTGCGGCTTTTGGATACGCCCGAATTTCCTGCCGGTTGGAAGGCCATCGCCCAGGCCGCCGCAGATGCCCTGGCCTGGTACCGGCGGGAGGCCAACGACCTCGAGTGGACGGTAATGAGCCCGGCGGCCTTCATCCAACCTGGGCAGCGAACCGGGCACTACCGGGTCGGCACCGACCAGCTGGTTACCAACGAGCAAGGCGAGAGCCGGATTTCCGCAGAGGACTTTGCCGTGGCGCTCCTAGATGAGCTGGAGCGTCCGCGTTTTATCCGCCGGCGCTTCACCGTCGCCTACTAGCGACCCGCCGGGCGACACCGGGGCCGGTCACCGCACTTGCCGAGCGGCCCTCAAGCGCAGCAGGCGGTGCCGGTCCCCCTGGCGGTGGGGCGAACGGGAGCGGCCCGGTTCAAGTTCTCCGGCCGCTGGGAGGCCCCGGTGGGGGAACGCGCTCAAAAATTCGTTGCGCGAGCGCCGAGGGTTCCGCGTTGGCACGAGCGTTGCGCCCCCCACCGGCAGCCATCCATCCACCCCAACAGGGTAATGTGAGACAAATCACAGTCCCTTCGGGGGCCCGATGGTACGGTGAATTCTGCGGCGGTGCGCCTGCCACGGACGCGACGCGCCGGTCGGCAACCTGCGAAGGACTCGAGCGGTTTTTCGTTCCTGGGCCGGCTGGTCCTTAGGGCGGGGTCGCGTCCGCAACTCCCGCCGGCCCGAGAGAGGACGCTTTTTCCGAGGGGACTGATTTAAGATGCCTCATGTCATCACCAACCGCTGCGTGGACGTAAAAGACCAGAGCTGCGTGAAGGTTTGCCCGGTGGACTGTATCCATCCTGCCCTCGACCTCGACGGCCCGGAGGCATTCGAGGCCGCTCCGCAGCTCTACATTGACCCGGAGGTCTGCATCGACTGCGGCGCCTGCGTACCCGAGTGTCCGGTGGAAGCGATCTTCGCCTTGGAGGATCTGCCCGAAGAATACCAAGCGGCGATTGAGGAGAACGCGCGCTATTACAGGCGATAGCCCACTCGGCCCACAGGGAGACCTGGCCACGGGAAAGCCGAAGCAGGAGCCGGTGGGGGAAGACGTCCTCCCCCATCCGGCCACCGCCCCGGGGAAGGGCAGGGGGACACCGCTCGTAACCTCCCGCTCCTTCAACGAATTAAGCCAGCTCCACCCAACGGGACAAAAGGCGATCGGCCGCTTGCTCCAGTTGAGCCTCGTACGCCTCTAGGTCGCGTTTTAACCCGGCAGCAGCCCCGGGAGGCAAATCGCGCGCGTATTGGGGATGGCCGAGCACCCTCTTCAGCCAACTTCGGTCTGCCTCCAGGTGAAATTGGAGCCCTATGCTCCGAACGCCGCAGGCGATCGCCTGAATCGGACAATCCGCCGATCCGGCCAAGGCCTGGCAGCCCAGGGGCAGTTCAATCTGTTCGCCGTGCCAAGAAAAGGCCCAAAAAGGGTTGGGAAGGTCGGCCAGCAACGGATGTCGAAGACCGTGCGCGGTCTTCTGCACCGAAATCATGCCGATTTCGGCCCTGGGCATCGGGAACACCTTCGCCCCGAGACTTTTGGCCAACAGTTGCATGCCCAGGCAGACGCCGAGTATGGCTGCGCCACGGGCCTGCGCCCGACGGATAAATTCCACTTCGGCTTGAATCCACGGGTAGCGGTCAACCTCGTGGACGCTCATGTAGCCTCCGAGCACGATCAGGCCGTCGCTGGCAGAGAGCTCAGGCCACTCAGAGCCGTCGCCATCGACCGGCCACACCCGTAGCGCCGGAATTCGCAGCCGGTCCAAGGTCTTCTGAAACGTCCCCAAGTCCTCTCCCAAGACGTGTTCGATGGCGATGATTCGTTTCATCCGGCATCCGCCCCCTCCCCGCGGTCGGCAACGCTCTGTCCGCCGCAGCTCGTTCCTGGTTTGGATCCTACCTCATCCTGGCCCCAACCGGACCGTCCACAGCGCCGAAATCGCCGTCGAGCGTTCCGGCGGCTCTGGATCCGCCCAACCGGCCATACGACCTCGCCCGGACAGACGGTGATCAGGATCACGGTGAGGGGATCGCGCCCAAGGCAGTCTGAAAGTAGCGGGCCCTTGGGTACTTCGGCAAACGCATCGGACGGTTTGGAGGAGGTTGGTGCAGGTGAAGGAGATCACCCGCGAGGACATCTTGGAGGCGCTACATGACGTGATCGACCCGGAGCTTGGCTACAACATCGTTGATCTCGGCCTGGTGTACGGCGTGACGGTCGACGGGGGGCGGGTCCAGGTGGTGATGACCATGACCACGCCCGGCTGCCCCGCCACCGACTACATCCGGGAGGGAACCTACGAACGCTTATTGGCCATCGAGGGCGTGGAGGACGTGGACGTTGAGGTGGTGTGGTCGCCCCCCTGGGATCCGTCGATGATGTCGGAGGAGGCCAAAGCCTACTTCGGGTTCGCCTAATCGCCAGCTCTAGGCAGCGTCGGAAAGGAGGGTCTGGTCCCGTGAGTCTGAGCAAAAAGGCCATCCTGTCGGCCTTGGCCGATTTCGCCGCCCCTTCCGGGGTGCGGCCGCTCTCCCAAGGTCACATCCAAAATGTCGGCGTGGCCCCGCTGAGCGACGGCAGGGTCTCCCTCATCCTCCACGTCGACGACCGCTGGGCCGACCGCCCGGTAACCGACACCGATTTGCAGTCCCTCCAAGCGTTTTTGACCCGACGCTTTCCCGAGGCGGCCGAGGTGCAGGTGCGCCTTCGCTCCCACGCGGAGGCCGTGGCCGCGGCGCAGGCCAAACGCGCCGGCCCTGCTCCCATCCAGCCCCCGGTTGGCGCGCGGCTAATCGCCGTCATCAGCGGCAAGGGCGGCGTCGGCAAGTCCACCGTCAGCGTCAACCTCGCTGCCGCCTTGGCCCGGCGCGGCTTTCGCACCGCGATTTTGGACTGTGACATCTACGGGTTTAGCGTGCCCGAGTTGATGGGGGTCACCACCTCTCCCAAACCACGGCAAGGTCGGTGGATTCCTCCCTCCGCCCACGGGGTGGAGATGATGTCGCTGCGCTTTTTCGTCCCACGCCATGCCCCGGTTATGTGGCGCGGCCCAATGTTGCACAAGGCCTTGCGCCAAATGATGGAGGACACGATGTGGTCGCTGCCACACTACATGGTGCTCGACCTGCCCCCCGGCACAGGCGACATGGCCTTGGACGTGCACCAGCACTTTCCGGAAGCGGCGGCCCTGTTGGTCACCACCCCGGACCCCAACGCCGCCGCGGTGGCTGAACGGGCGGGGCAAATGGCCCTCAATTTGGGGCGGCGCCTGCTGGGAGTGGTGGAAAACCTCTCGGCGGTCGACTGCCCCCATTGCCACACCACTTGGCATCCTTTGGGCACGGATGGCGCCGACGGCCTTGCCCAAGGTCTCGGGGTTCCGGTCCTGGCCCGCATTCCCTGGGTGGTGGTCGGAGACCGCGGAGTGAGCGGTTTGGTCCCGGACGGCCACCCCGTCCAGTCGCTGTATGACCAGCTGGCCACCCGGGTCGCGGAAGCCGATGTCGCCCCGGTAGAACGCCGGGCGGAGGAGGGGGTCCGGTGATCAGCCCAGCGCGGGGGCGTAGCGCCGATCCCCCTTCCCATCCCGGCGAGATCGCCTAAGCCGGGACGCTCGCCGACCCAACGGGCCGAAACCGGACTGCCCCAGCGCGAAAGAAGTTCTCAACCGCCATCTTGGGGCTGGACTGCCCCACCTGGGGCTTCTTGGCTCCACAGTCCCCGTTGCACGCACCACGCCTCCAACGCTCGCTGCCATGCCACCCCGCGACGCGCCAGGGCCTCGCGCCGTTGCGCCATCTCGAGTATGCTCAGTCCGGGAGCTAGCAGCCACCAGCGGGCGGCCTCGCTCTCCAGGGCCTGCCGCCGGTCCGCGGGCAAGCCCTCCCACCATTCCCAAAACGCCGAGGGGGAGAGCTTCGGCCGCGGCACCTCCCCGGTCCGCTGGATCGGCGGCGTGTCGCGGGGGCCAGTGGCAAATACCCAGTCAAGGGCCCCAGCCCCGGGGGAGATGCCGAACCATACCGTCTCGTTGACGTAATGGTGCTCGAGGTGGCGTCGCTTGATCCACCGTCCCACCGAAGACCAGGGCGTAACGGCATGATGGGCGACAAAGTGACACCACTCAAAATAGAGCAGTCCGGTTAAAAACCCGGTGAGCATCGCTCCCCCGGCGCGCCACCCTGCGGTTCCCATGAAGACTACTGCCGCCCCCGCGGTCAACTCCAAGGTCCAGGACGGCGGCACCGGCCACCACCGGTCGTTCGCCGGGTCCTGATGATGGGCCCGGTGTCGGGCCGAAAAGGGCGAGGCGCGGTGCAACACCCGCCGATGCAGCCAATATTCGGCCACAAACCACCATCCTAGCCCGAGGGCCCAGCGACCCCAGCTGGGAGGAAAGAGCATCCAGACCACCGCGAGCAGGATGGCATCGAAGCGTATGGGCGCAAGTCGGGCGAACCTTTTCACCTCTGACCACGGGTAGCTTGGTCGAAGATCGCGAAAGGCCGAGGACACCCTTTTCACCTCCCGACCTTCTTCGTAATACCATCCTGGTGCGGCCACGTCGCCAGGACCGTGATCCCCCTCACCATCGGCGGGTTTTTTCGCTTTCCGTTGTCCCCGGGGGCGTGGAGTGCGGTATGCTACTGGTAGAGTATCGGGGCACGCGCTCTCCCCCCCTTCGGCGGTGGCGAGGTCGCGACTTGCCCAGAGAGGTTAAACCACGATGACCGCCCATCTTGGCACACCCGGGGAGTTGTGGACTGGTCTTTACCGTTTTGAGTCCTGGGAATTCGAACTGCTGTGGGGCGAGGAAGGCCTGTGCTATCTCGGCACCCTTGCCGGGACTTGGGAGATGACTCGGTACCTGCAACGATACTGGCCCGGTGCGGCCCTTCGCCGCGCCTCGACACTCCCTGACCCATTGGCGCGGCAACTGAGCGAGTACTTTGCAGGCACCCGCTACCACTGGGACTTCCCCATCCTACCGCGGGGAACGCCGTTCCAAAAGGCGGTGTGGGAAGCGGTGTTGAAGATTCCTTACGGGGAGGTCCGCACCTACGCCGAGATTGCCCACGCCCTGGGACGAGAACGAGGCTTTCGGGCGATTGGCGCAGCGGTGGGCAGCAATCCCATCTCACTGCTTATCCCCTGCCACCGGGTGGTCGCCTCCGGCGGAGGCCTTGGGGGGTACGGGGGCGGAGTTGATTTGAAAGCCCGCCTGTTGGCCCACGAGGCGGCGCACCGGCCAGCAGGTGGCAAGGAATAAGCGCCGGCCGCCTGGCCAAACGCCGAAGCGTTCGGCAGCCGGCCAGGAGTCAATCGGCCACCCGCCCCCACCCGCCCTTGACACCAGGCCAGACCACGGCTGGCAAAGGCCAGGAGTGCCTCGTCGCGGTGGCCGTGGCAGCCTAGCGGATTTGACGGGTCCAAAAACCGGGGCAACAGCGATCCATCGTATGATGGAGGCATCCCAGCCCCATTCGATGGCCAAACCCAAGGAGGGTGGACAGTGGAACCAACCGCGGTGACGCTAGCGGCTGTTCAGGCTTCCCCGGTGTTTTTGAATCGCCATGCCACCCTGGACAAGGCCCTGCGCTTGATCGCCGAGGCGGCTCGGCTGGGGGCTAAGGTCATCGTCTTCCCCGAAGCCTTTATCCCCGCCTTTCCCTACTGGTACTATTTTTTCCCTGCCCATTCCACCGCCGCGCAAGCGCTGGCTCAACGCCTCTTTGAGGAGGCGGTGGAGGTGCCGGGCCCAATCACCGCACGACTGGGCGAGGCTGCACGCAATGCCCAGACCTGGGTAGTCATGGGGGTCAACGAGCGCCGCCCTGGCACCCTTGGCACGTTATACAACAGCTTGGTATTCATCGATCCTAGCGGGCGACTGGCCGGGGTACACCGGAAACTGGTGCCGACGCTCTCCGAGCGACTGGTCCACGCACCGGGCGACGGCTCTGGGCTCAGGACCTATCCCGCCGCCTTTGGACGTCTGGGCGGCCTCATCTGTGGCGAACATTTTAACAGTTTTGCCCGCTTGGCCCTGTTGTTGCAGGAAGAGCGCATCCACGCGGCTGCCTGGCCCGCTTTCCCCTTGGCCCGCCAGGTGGGCGGGCGCACCATTGACGTCCGCATCGCCTACCACGCCATGGAAGGGCGCGTTTTCGTGGTCAGTGCGGCCGGCCTGCTAGACGACCACGCCGTCGATGCCATGGGACTAGGTCCAAGCGAACGCTCCCTCATCGCCTCTCGAGGCGGCCATTCGGGTATTGTCGGGCCCGACGGGACCTACCGAGCCGGACCAGTCGACGAAGAAGAGGCCATTATCACCGCCAACGTGGACCTCCGGGAGGTCACGGCCCAAAAACTGCTCTTCGACCTCACCGGCCATTCCAATCGCCCCGACCTCTTTACATTGGAAATCCGCACCCCGTCTGCTCCGCCCCTTCGCCTGACCCCCGGATCCTTACCCCCAGCGGAGCAGGAGGACTGTGACAGCAAAAGCTGATCCCGAGAAGCATTTGCCTGCAGACCCCATTTCGCACCTCCATCGACGGCGGCGATGGACGCTATCAATGGTTGCGATTGATCCACTGATCAGTATGTTTTAAAATCTCGCCACACGCGCTTAAGCTAAAGACTTAAGTCCCCGGTGTCTTTATCTGTTTTCTCACGTCATTCAGGCCACCACCGGTGGCCCTTGGGAGAGGAGGAGATGGTCCCATGCAAACTCCGCCGGAAGCCTCCAACGCCGCCGTCTACCAGTGGTTTGACCGGTTAGACCGGTCCGATTTGACCCTGCGTCATCTCGGCCTCTACACGCTGGTGGTCCTCGGCCAGATGTTTGACGGCTTTGGCATCAGCGCCATTGGTTACGCCCTGGGTGGAATCATCCACACC
>JAIMAE010000347.1 GCA_023512105.1 Bacillota bacterium
ACCAGGGCCCGAATCAAGCGAAGCTTCTCGGCGGTGGGGACCACCCGCGGCTCGAACTGAAAGCCCTCGCGCGGCCCGACCTCGCGGATAAACACCTCTTTGGGAAGGCTACTCATCCCTGGATTCCCCTTTCTTCCCCTGCTGGCCTGGTGCTTCGTCTTCCAGCAACCAAGGCCCCTCTCCGATCACCCCAGTGGCCTTCCATCGCTCGATCTGGCTGGAGGAAAACCCTAACTGCAACAGAATGGTTTTGGAGTCCTGTCCCAGGCGGGGAGGGGCCGCCCGCACGGAAAAGCGGCGGTTCGACCAGGCGATGGGTAGGGCGGGAACCGAGACCGGGCGTCCGTCGGGACCCGGAACCGGCAAGAGGCGGCCTGGGGTCTTGAGCTGGGGGTCGTCGAGGAGGTCGGCCGGCGAGTTGACCGGGGCGTAGGGTACTCCCGCTTCGGCCAGCCTCCGGCTGGCTTCCTCAAAACTCAGGGCCGCCATCGCAGGCTCCAGGCGAGCCTCAATCCGGGATCGCTGCGCCACCCGCCGCCGATTGCTGCTCAGGGCCGGGTCTTGCAACCAATCCGTCCAACCAAAGGCGTTGCACAATCCCCGCCAATGTCGGTTGGAGGTCACGGCCACGAAGATCCGCCGTCCATCCCGGGTGTCAAACAGCCGGTAGACGCCCCAGCCCATCATTCCCCCCACCCCGCGGGCAGGCACCGGCTCCGGTCGGATCCCGGCCAACTGATATCGCGCCACGTGTTGACCGACCCAAAAAGCCACCGTCTCGAACAATCCCGCCTGCACCGCCTGCCCCCGCCCGGTGCGCTCGCGTTCCCACAGCGCGGCCAAGACGGCCACCACGCCGTAGGTGGCTGCGCCGATGTCGACGATGGAAGCCCCCGCCCGCAGCGGCTGTCCCGGCGGCCCGGTCATGAACGCCAATCCCCCCGCCATCTGCGCCAACTCGTCCAAAAAGGGGCGGTTGGCGTAGGGACCGGGTAAGAAGCCGCGGATGGAGCAATAGATGATGCGGGGATTGACGGTCTGGGCCCAACGGTAGTCCAGGCCGAGGCGCTCCAGGGCGCCGGGGGCAAAGTTCTCCACCACCACGTCGGACGCCGCCACCAAGCGCTCAAAGATGGCGCGCCCCTCCGGATGTTTCAAATCCAATCCCAGACTGGCCTTGTTGCGATTGAGATAATAGAAGGTCGAGCCCTGGTTGGGCATGCTGCGGGCGGCGTCGCCGGTGGCGGGGTGCTCGACCTTAATCACCTCGGCCCCGAGGTCGGCCAAGATCAGCCCGGCGCTGGGACCGGCCACGATGTG
>JAIMAE010000348.1 GCA_023512105.1 Bacillota bacterium
TTCAAGCAGGCGATTGAGAACCCTCAGTTTGACGCCGCGGCCGCCAAGGCCGGCCTGTACGTCGGCTATGCCAGCCCCTCCCAGCTCACCGCCTGGGCCCAGACGGGACTTTCCGCCGCCTCCGAATTTCAATCCCTGTTGGTCAACCACTCCCAATAATCCCAAGCTCGGTTGCGCGGGGCCGCTTGCCCGGCCCCGCCGTCTTCATGGCCTAGCCAGAAACAGAAAGGACAGATGCCATGCGCCTGTTGAGCAATGAAGAGGTGGCCACGGTTCTCGACTGGCCGAGCGTGATCGAGGAACTCCGCAAGCTTTACCAAGAAGTCGGCTCTGGGATCTCGGTCAGCACCCCCCGGACCGACCTGCATCACCCCGGCCCGCCGAGCCCCGACGGCTCGCCGACGGCCCATTACCTCAAGGCGATGGGGGGAGGGTTTGTGGGCGGCGGCGTGGCCGCCTTGCGCCTGAGCTCGGACCGGGTGCGATTTGTCTCCAACCCCTCCGGGCTGCGGCGGGTCAAGGACCCGGTGCGTCCAGGACGCTGGCTGGGCTTGATTCTGCTCTTCGACCTGCACACCGGAGAGCTGGTGGCGGTCCTGCCCGACGGGGTAATCCAGCGCATGCGGGTGGGAGCCACCAACGCCTTGGCCGATGACTATCTCGCCCGGCCGGAGATTGAGACGGTGGCCGTCTTTGGGTCGGGAGACCAGGCCGAGGCCCATCTTCAAGCCCTGGCGTCCGTCCGCTCCTTCGACCGGGTGCGCGTGTGGAGCCCCACCCCGGAACATCGGGGCCGTTTTGCCGCCCGGATGCAGGAACGCCTGGAGCGGCCGGTGGAGGCGGCCGATACCCCCGAAGCGGCCGTCGCGGGAGCCGACCTGTTGATGACCGCCACCAACAGCCGGCAAGGCTTCGTTCCGGTGGCCTGGATCCGCCCTGGTCTGCACCTTTCCACCCTGCAGCGCGACGAGTTGACTCCCGCCGCGATCCAGGCCGTCGACCGCTTGGTGGTTCACACCCAGCTCTGGGAGGTCAACGCCACCTCTGCCGGTTTGCCTTGGGTTGAAGGACGCCTGCTGCGCGACCACCCAGAGAGTGCCTCGGTGGCCTGGGAAGGGTATCCGACGTTAGGGGACTTGGTGGCCGGGCGAGCGCCAGGACGCCAACGTGGTGAGGAAGTCACCGCTTTTGTCAACAACATCGGGCTGGGCGCCCAATTTGCCGCCGTCGCCGGCTTGGCGTGGCGGCGGTGCCGCGAGCTCGGGTTAGGGCGGGAGCTAGACCCCGAGTGGTTTTTGCAGGCGATGCACCCCTAAGA
>JAIMAE010000114.1 GCA_023512105.1 Bacillota bacterium
CCAACCTCGGCAATCATGACGTGCTGGCTTTCCTCCCCAACGGGCGCCTCATCGCCGCGTTCGGCGGTTACGGGGAGAGCTCGGGGCAGCTGATCGGCCCCACCGGCATCGCCGTGGCCCTGGATGGCACCGTGTACGTGGCCGACGCCGACCGCCAGCAGGTCCTGGCGTTCAGTCCGACCGGCCGCCCCTTGAGGGCCTGGGGCAGCTGGGGAAGCCAGCCTGGCCAGTTCGATGGCCTAAGCGCGGTGGCCGTCGGGCCGCAGGGCACGGTGTACGTCGCGGACACGCTGAACAACCGGGTCGAGGCGTATACGTCAGATGGTACCTTGGTGGGCGTCGCCATCACCCCGGACCCGGTGGCCCTGGGCGACGCAGGAGAGGGACAGGTTACCGTCACCGACGGCCTTACCGGTGCCAGCGCCACCGTTTCGCTCACGGCGGCGACAGCCGGTTCCTGACCTGCTCCAAGAGACCGAGACCTGGTCCCAACGTCTCCCGCCAGCGAGCCGTCCTCTGAACGGCCGGCCTACCTGCCGACGGCCTGATGGCCGGTCCCGACAGGCAGCCACCGGTTGCACAGTCGGTGCTGCAGGCCTCCCTGCCCAGGGACCTGGACCGTTGGGGTGCCGCTGAGACTGCTGGCTTTGGTCACCCGCTGACCCCGTCGCCGGCGGAACCGAGGCGATGCCCTGAGTCCCAGAGCCCACACAGGCTGAATCCGAATGGATCCCCGGGACAACTAAACTAGGCCAGAGAGAGGGCGCAGGGGTGCAAGCCCCTCCATCGGCACCGCACCCCTGCTCTACCACTGCCCGCTCTCCACCGACCCCCTGCGAGGCTGCCTTGTCCTAGTCCCCTTGCGGGTCGTCGCGCAACACCGCACCGGTGTCGGCCGAAGTGACAAACCAGCTGTAGCGGCGCAGCCATCCCTGTTGAATGCGGGGGACAAACGGCTTAAGGCGTGCCCTGCGCCGCGAGAGCTCTTCCTCGTCCACCAACAGGTCAATCCGCCGCGCCTCGATGTCGATGCGGATCCGGTCTCCGTCCTCCACCAGGGCGATCGGCCCGCCGGCCGCGGCCTCGGGGGAGACGTGGCCAATGCAAAACCCGCGGGTTCCTCCGGAAAACCGTCCGTCGGTGACCAGCGCCACATCGTGCCCCCGCCCCATTCCCATCAGGAGCGAAGTGGGAGAAAGCATCTCTGGCATCCCCGGGCCGCCCTTCGGCCCCTCGTAGCGGATCACCACCACGGCTCCGGGCTCGATACCCCGGCGAATGCCTTCCAGGGCCTCCGCCTCGGAGTTAAACACCCGGGCAGGCCCTTCATGAACCGACTGCCCGCTTTCGATCGCCGCGGTCTTGATCACCGCTCCTCGCGGGGCCAAGCTCCCAAACAGCACCGCCAGCCCCCCGTCCTTGCGGTAGGCTCGCTCCAAGGGCCGGATCACTTCCGGGTCGAGGCTCTGGCGCCCGCTGTAGTACGAGCGAAATGGCTCGCCGGTCACGGTGGGTCGGTCGGGATGCAAAAGCCCGTCAATCCGCGACAACTCGGCCAAAATGGCCGGGATCCCTCCAGCGCGGTCGACGTCCTCCATGTGCCACTGGGAAGCCGGAGAGACCTTGCACAGGTGTGGCACTTTGGCCGCGATCTGGTTGATACGTTCGAGCGGAAAGTCGAGCCCCGCCTCTTGCACCAAGGCCAAGGTGTGGAGCACCGTGTTGGTAGACCCCCCCATGGCCATGTCGAGTGCAAACGCGTCGGCGATGGCCTCTTCGGTGACGATGTCGCGGATGGTCACCCCGCGCCGAACCAGGTCGACGATGACCTCTCCTACGCGGCGAAACAGCGTTTCCCGCCGCGGGTCGGTGGCCAAGACGGAACCGTTGCCGGGAAGGGCGACCCCTAAGGCCTCGGAGAGGCAGTTCATCGAGTTGGCGGTGAACATCCCCGAGCAGGAGCCGCAACTGGGACAGGCCAGGCGCTCAATCTTCTCCAAAGTGGCGGTGGACATGGTTCCGGCGGTCACCGCCCCCACTCCTTCGAAGACGGAGATGAGGTCGATGGCCCTGCCATCTTCCAGACGTCCGGCCGCCATCGGTCCTCCGGAGACAAAGACGGTGGGGATGTTCACCCGTAGGGCACCCATCAACATCCCCGGCACGATCTTGTCGCAGTTGGGAATGCAGATCAGGCCATCAAAGGCATGGGCCGTCACCATGGTCTCGATGCTGTCGGCGATGAGTTCCCGACTGGGCAACGAATAACGCATCCCCAGATGACCCATGGCGATGCCGTCATCGACCCCGATGGTGTTAAACTCAAAGGGCACTCCGCCCGCCGCCCGCACCGCGTCGGCGACCATGCGCCCCACCCGGGCCAGATGGGTATGGCCGGGGATGATCTCCACAAATGAGTTCGCAATGGCGATAAACGGCTTGTCCCAATCGCTCTCCTTCACGCCCGCGGCCCGCAACAAGGCGCGGTGGGGAGCCCGGTCAAGCCCGCGCTTAATGGTATCGCTGCGCATCACTCCGTCCTTTCTGTTTCGACCGCCGTGCCAGTTCCCGCTGGCCTCCCGCGGCTACCTTCTGGCCCCACGTAGTAGACACCCTCGACAGGGGGCTTTGAATCCTTCACAATACACCATAGCCCAAATCGGGGGCTTTGACGAGGCACCGCCCAGCAACCTAGCTGGCGCGGTAGGGAGGGACCGGGATGGATAAGCAGCCGTTGCTGCCAATCGACTCTGGGCCGGTGGAGCTGTGGTACGAAGGTCCCACTTTCTTGGTGGCCGTTAAACCTGCGGGAATGGCCATGCATCCCGACCGTCCCGAGGGGCGCGGCACCTTAGTCAACCTCCTCTTTCAATCCAATCGATGGCTGGCCGAGATGGAGGAGAGCGTCGCCCCTGGCGTCGTCCACCGCCTGCGCCCACAAGACCGCGGCCTGGCCGTGGTCGCCAAGAGCGACGAAACCGCCCAGGCCTTGCGCGAGGCCCACGCGCAAGGAGGGCTGCGGTTTAGCTATCGCATCCGGGTCGCGCACCCAGACCCCCCTCGCCCTCCGGGCGAGGTCCGCGAGTACGACCGTCGCCGTTACGGGGAGATCACGGTCATCGACTGCGAGGCTCCTAGCGGCAACCCGGAGGAGATCGCCGGGCGGTGGTTCGGAGACCCGCAGCTGGCGGAGTTCGTCGCCTACGCGGTGGAGATCCCCGGCGAGCTGCGATCGGACGACCAAGGCGTACTGCAAGTCGCTCTCGGCCACCGCGTGCAGCTGCCGTCGATAGAGCTCTACACCGCCCCCACCTGAAGCGTGTGCCGCGGAACGAAAGAGTTTCTTTCGTGGTACGGATTCGCTTACGTCGATCACAGCCTGACCGAACCCAAAGCTCGCGAGGAGCTTAAGGCCTTAGCCCGCGGGCGGCGAGGTATCCCGCTCATTCTCTTCAACGGGGAGACCTGGATCGGATTCGACCGGCGGCGGCTCAAGCAGCGACTGGGACTGTGGTAAGCACCGCGCAATCGGGCGGGGGAGGCCCTTTGCCTCCCCCGCCTCGGCGTTAACCGGCCACCCTGCGCAGGGTGTCGTCCAAAGCCGCCCAGAGGTCGTCTACATGTTCTACCCCGACGGAGAGGCGGATCAGGTCGGGGGCCACCCCTGCCGCCAGCTGCTCTTCCGGGCTGAGCTGGCTGTGGGTGGTGGATGCCGGGTGAATGATCAGCGACCGCACGTCCCCCACGTTGGCCACGTGCGACCACAGGGGGATGTTGTCAACCAGCCTGCGCCCGGCCTCGATGCCGCCGGCGATGCCGAAGTTTAACACCGCCCCGAACAGCGGATGGTGGAAATAGCGGCGGGCCAAGGCGTGGCCCGGCGAGTCCTCGAGGCCGGGGTATTGCACATAGCGCACGGCCGGATGTGCCCGCAATCTCTGCGCCAGCTCCAAGGCGTTTTCCGATTCCCGGGTGACCCGCAGCGCCAAGGTCTCTGTCCCCAACAGGATGAGGAAGGCGTTGAAAGGGGAGAGGCAGGCTCCGGTGTCGCGCAGATGCTTGGTGCGCACGCGGGCCAAGAAGGCGATCTCCCCGAGGTCGGCGAAGACCAGACCGTGGTAACTGGCATCGGGCTGAGAAAACTGGGGATAGCGCGGGGAATGATAGTCAAAACGGCCGGCGTCCACCACGATGCCTCCGATGGAGTTCCCATGCCCCCCGATCCATTTGGTCAACGAATGGATTACGATATCAGCCCCGTATTCGATCGGACGGCACAGGTAGGGCGTGGCAAAGGTGTTGTCGACCACCAGCGGCACCCCGTGTTGGTGGGCCAATTCCGCCCATCGACCAAGGTCGGGCACCGTAAGCTTGGGATTGCCAATCGTCTCGCAGTAGACCAGCTTGGTGCGGTCGGTGAAAGCCGCCGCCAACTCCTCTTCGTTGTCTACCAGGATCGGCCGAATCCCGAGGTCGCTCAAGGTGGAGGTAAACAGGGTATGCGTCCCGCCGTAAAGCGCGGTGGAGGTGATGAATTCATCGCCGCTACGGCAGAGGGTCAGGATGGTCGCCGTAATCGCCGCTTGCCCGCTGGCAAAGGCCACGGCGCCGACACCGCCCTCGAGCGCGGCGATCCGCCGCTCCAAGGTGTCGGTGGTCGGGTTCATGATCCGGGTGTAGATATTTCCCGGTTCTGCCAAGCTGAAGAGGTTGGCCGCGTGTTGGGTGTCCCGAAACACGTAAGAGGTGGTCTGATAAATCGGTTTGGCCAACGCGCCGGTGGCGGGGTCCGGCTCCAACCCGCCGTGAACCGCTGTGGTTTCAAACTTCCATTCTCGGTTTTCGTTCGTCATCTAAGGGCAAAACTCCTTTGGGTAAGGAAAGCGGCCGCCTGACTCGCGCCAAGACCGCCAAACGACAAGCTGTAAAATGAGAGCACCGTCAGGGGTAACCCCACGCCTTAAGGTGGAGTGCGGCAAAAGGCGCCCTCATGATACCAGAGAACGCCTTTGTCCCGCAATCCCACCCGCCAAGGCGCCTCTCGCTACTTCGCGCTCGGCGCGGCAAGCGTGCACACCACCGGGACCCCGCTCAGGGTGTCCTTGACCGGGCACACCCGTTCGGCGTGCTCAACCAAAGCCGCGATGGCCTCTGCCGGCGCCGAGGAGGAAACCTCGACCGTCACCCGAATCGCCTGGAATCCGGGCCGCACCGGCTGAAGTTCCCGAAAGCCATCCAGGTCCATGTCTCCCTCGACGTGTACGGTGAGGTCTTCCAGGGTGACGTTGTGGGCGGGGGCCAGAGCGGTGATCACCACCGACAGGCATCCCCCCAAGGCGGCCAACAGATACTCGACCGGTGTCGGCCCCTGGTCAGCCCCTCCCAGCATTGGAGGTTCGTCAATCGTGAGGGTATGATTGCGCACCGCCGCGCGAGCGGCAACACCCTGTCTCTGCCACGCCACATCCGTCTTGAAAGTCGTCAACGCCATGTTTTCCCCTCCTTAGGCTAGAAATACGATAGCATAGATAGGGTATTGGCGCAACGGAGAGCCCCTTAATCGGGACTTCCGTTCCGTTCCCCTCAACGCACCGTCGCCGCCTGCGACTGAATGAGGGCCGACCAAGCCGGGGCCACCAGGGCGCCCCCTTCCCCGAGGTCGTCGCGGACCAACACGTCGACCAGCGCAGGGCCAGGTTGGGCAAACGCCCAGGTCAGAGCGGCCTCCACCGTCTCCGCGGTCGCCGCCACTCGCCCGGGCACGCCAAACCCCTGGGCGAGGTGCACCAGATCCAGATTGGGAGGCGTCAGGTCCACCCCGGGGAATTGATTGCGCGCCACCGCGTTTCCTTGGTATTCCACCAATCCAGCCTTCACCGCGAGGTACTTGCGGTTGTTGGGCACGATCACCTTGACCGGCAGGCCCTCGCGCACCGCCGTCCACAGCGCCTGGATGGCGAAGAGCAGGCTGCCGTCCCCGACCACCGCCGCCACCGGCCGACTTGGCCAAGCCATCTGGATGCCGAGCGCGGCCGGCAGTCCCCACCCCAGCCCTCCACCGCTGGAGTGGAAATAGTTTCCCGGCCTCATCGGGTAATGGGTGAGAAGCGCCGGCGAAGAACGAATCGCCTCGTCGACCACCACCGTGTCCTGCGGGGCCACCGCGCCCAAGATCGCGGCCAGCCCGGCGGGGCTTATCGGCTCGGCCGCCGCGTCCTGCGGACGGGCCGGCGATTGGGCGCGCTCCGGCCAGGGCCTTCCCGCCGGCGGAACATATCCCTCAAGGCGGTCCAACAAGGCCTCGGCCAAGCGCCGCACGTCCGCCACCAACCCGACTTCCGCCCGATAGAGCTTACCGACCTCCCAGGCGTCGCGGTGCACGTGGACCAAGCGGGCACCGGGCGGAACATCCGGCGCTTTGGCCGGATAAAATTCCATCGACAGCCGGCACCCCAACGCCAATATCACGTCGGCCTGCCGCACCAACGGATGGCGGCTGGAATATTCCCCAGCGTAAGCCGGCGTGGTGGTGTCGACATTCCAAAACACCGACGAACGCCTCGACTCCTGCAGCAGGGGGGCGCGCAATCGCTCGGCCAACCGCAGCACCGCCTGGGCCGCCCCCGTGCGATAGACCTCGTCTCCCGCCACGATCACCGGAGCCCGGGCCCCGCGCAACAGTTCTGCCACCCGGTTGACCTCTGCCGGGTCGGGGGCGTAAGCTTCGGACAGCGCAGTGGTAGAGGCCAACGGCGATGCCACCGTCACCTCTTCGGCCAAAACGTCCTCAGGATAGCTCAGGTAGACGGGCGACTGCGGAACGGCAGCTGCCACCTTCAACGCCCGGTTGATCTCCTCGGACACCTGGTCGCCATGAATCCCCTGCCAGGCCCACTTGGTGACCGGTCGGGCCCACTCTGGCAAATCGGGGCCCACGCAGAAGCCGTCGCGGCCCAAGATGCGGGAATGCTTGTGGGTGGCGATGGCGACCACCGGGGAACCGTCGCGCCAGGCGTTGTAGAGGCCTGTCAACCCATTGGCCGTGCCGACGGTGGTGTGAAGGTTACAGATCCCGGGGCGGCCAGTGGCCCGGGCCCAACCGTCGGCCATGCCCACCACGATGCTCTCATGCAAAGCCAGAACGTAGCGCACCTGGGGATAGTCCAGTAAGGCGTCGAGAAGTGGAGCCTCGGTGCTCCCGGGAAGACCAAAGATGGTTCCGATTTGATTCTGCAACAGGGTTTCCAGCAAGGTGGCCGCTGCCCGCATGATGACCTCCTTCTTTATGAGCCAAGATCTCCGCCCAGCGATTCACGAGCTCGGTAGACTTCCACATCGCTTGGAGAAAATCCTGCTTGCCGAACCTTTCTGGCGACCCCCGCCAGTGACCTTCCCCGCCTGGGATCCCATGTTGCCAGTGGGTATAAGCGGGCTCGAGGCTGCAAAAGCTTTCCAAGACCATTCCAGGCTCATCATCGACGCACTCGCGGGAGGGGGAAGTGCCCACGGCGTACACCAGACCTCGGCTGGCCTTGGCCGCCGTCAAAGACCTCGAGCGCACGTCGAGCCATCTGCTGGCACTCATTGCCAGCTGGTTGTCTGCTCCCGATGAGACGATTCCGCAGGCACTAGACGCCGTGCGCCAGCGGCTGCAGGCCGACCTGGCCTCGGCCCCGGACCTGGTGTTCCGCCCCTGGCCGGGAGGGTCCCAGGCCGCTGGGGCCCCAAGTGCGCTCCTGGTCTACTTCGACAGCCTGATCAGTTCGACGCTGCTGGCCACCTGCTTGGCTTCCGCCGCGCGAGCGGGCGAGTCGGCCCACGCCCTTGCCCCGCTGCAAGAACTGGGCGAGCCGCTGGCCCGTTGGAGCGACTGCCTGGTCCGTCTGCTCCAAGGGCAAACCCTGCTGTTTGTTGCCGGAAGTCCGGCCGCCTTCAGCCTCCCCACCGCCGATCCGCCCTCCCGAGCTTTGGAGGTGGCGGAGATTGAACCCGCCGTGCGCGGACCGCAGGAGGCGTTCAACGAGGCCATGGACACTCGTCTTGGCCAACTGCGACGATGGCTGCCGACCCCGGGATTGTGCATTCGCACCTTCTCCTTGGGAAGCCGGATTGCCACTCCCGTGCATCTGGTGTTTTTGGAAGACGTGGCCAACGAGACCCTGGTCGGCGCGGTGGAGGAGAGACTTTTGCGGGTGCGGCGGGACATGGTGGAACGGACGACCGACCTGGTCCCTTACCTTTACGAACGGCGCTGGACCCTGTTTCCCCAGGTCCGGCTGACCGACCGCGTAGACTGGGTGGTGCATGAGCTGCATCGCGGCAAGTGCGCCATCCTGCTAGTCAACGACCCCTTCGCGGTGGTGCTGCCGGTGACCCTGGTCGACCTGTATCAAACCTCCCAGGACTACAGCATGTCCTTCTGGGAGGCGACGCTGACCCGGCTGGTGCGGCTGACCGCCACCTTGGTCTCGCTCTATCTGATGCCGCTTTACATCGCGCTGACCTCCGTCAACCTGGACCTGATGCCGACTCGCCTGTTGCTGACCATCGCCGGATCCCGGGAGGGCATCCCCTTTCCACCGGTGATAGAGGTGGTGATCATGTGGGTCATCATCGAGACCCTGCGGGAGGCCGCCAACCGGCTGCCCCAAAGCTTGGCCACCACCCTGGGAACGGTGGGGGCGGTGGTGGTGGGGACGGCAATCGTCAAGGCCGGGGTGGTCGACGACATCATGATCGTGCTGGCCACCTTGACCGCAGTCGGCATGTTCGCCATGCC
>JAIMAE010000115.1 GCA_023512105.1 Bacillota bacterium
CCCTCGGGGGTGGTGCGGCGCCTGTTTCCCGACCCGGTGGCGGTGGAGCGGGAGTACTTCGCCCGCACCGGGATCTACCCGATCATGCACACGGTGGTCATCCAAACGCGGGTGCTCGACCGCTATCCCTGGATCGCGCGAAACCTCTACGAGGCGTTTGTGGAGGCCAAACAGGTGGCCTTAGAGCGGTTGAAGCAGACCGCCACCTCGATGGCCGCCCTGCCGTGGCTCTACCAGGCGGTGGAAGAGGCACAGGCGGTGTTGGGGGAGGACCTATGGCCGTACGGGCTGGAGGCCAACCGCAAGACGGTTGAGACGGCCATCCGCTACGCCCGTCGGCAAGGGCTGGTCTCGAACGACCTGCGCCTCGAAGAGCTGTTCGCCCCCTCGACGGTGGACCGCGGCTATGCGATCTGACGAGGGACCAAGACGTTTGAGAGAGATGGGGGGATGGATGTGGCCAGCGGAACCTATTACGAGGCCTGGATGGAGTCAGAGGGGATTCCCATCGTCCGCGGCTTTGGGGTCAGCGACTTGCGAGAGGTGGAGACCAAGCCCTGGCCGCGGATGGGTGGGGAAGGCGCCTTCTTGCAGTTGGCGGGGATGGAAGGGCTGACCGGGGCCTACGTCTTGAAACTGGCGCCTGGGACGAGCACCAACCGAGGGCATCACCTCTACCAGGTGTTGTATCACGTGGTGGAGGGAAGCGGCGAGCTGGAGGTGGAGCCGTGGGACGGAGGTTTGGTCCAGCGCAGGAGCTTTGGTTCCGGAGCCCTGTTCGCCATCCCCCTCAACGCCACCTACCGACTGCGGGCGGGCGAGGCGGGGGCGAGGCTCCTGGCGGTGACCGATGCGCCGATGCTGATGGACATTTTTCACTCCGCCGAGTTTCTCTTTGGCGACTCCTTCGCCTTCCGCGACCGCTACGACGGTGCCGCGGACTATTTCACCCGCAGCCGCAAGTACCTGGTTCCCGGAGGCATGGTCTGGGAAACCAACTTCATTGAGGACGCCAAGGTGGCGCTGTTGGATCCGGAAGAACGCAAGGGCACGGGGGTGAAGATCACCCACTTTGAGATGGCCGACAACTCGTTGGGCGGACATTTGGCCGGTTGGCCCAGCGGGCGGTACCACAAGGCGCACTACCACGCCGGCGGGGCGGTGCTCCACATCTTGCAAGGCGAAGGGTACTCCCTGATGTGGCCGGTGGAGTGGGGAATGCACCCCTATCAGGACGGATGGGGCGATCAAGTGGTGCGCGTGGACTGGAAGCCTGGGGCGGTGTTCTGCCCGCCGTCGAAATGGTTCCATCAACATTTCAACGTGGGGGCGGTGGAGGCCAAGCAACTGGCCCTGCGCTGGGGCAGCAAGAAGCACCCGACCGGCTTTCACCTCCACCTCTCCGGTGCTAAGAGCGTGGAAGGCTTGGCCGGGGTGTTCATGAACGTCAAGGAAGGCGGCACCTTGATCGAATACGAGGATGAAGACCCGGCGATTCGTCAGATCTGGGAGCAGGAGCTGGCCAAACGGGGCCTGGCCGCCGCGCGATGAGCGAGCGGCCAAGGCCGATTCCTGGGGTCGGGACGAGCAAGATGAAGATGGAGGAAGATCTATGCGCATCGTGGCTTTTGAGCGCCATCAGGTGGGGGTGGTGGAGGGAGATGCGGTCTACGACCTGACGCCGTGGTTGGCGCCGCAGGGGCGCCACACCCCCCACGCCGTGCAGTACCTGATCGCCGACTTTGAGAACATCCGCGCCCGTTACCAGCGGGAGCGAGACCAACTGGAGCGCTATCCCCTGGCGAGCATTCGCCTGCTGCCGCCGGTGCCGGCGCCGGGCCAGATTTTGGGGGCCCCCACCAATTATCGCGAACATGGCCAGGAGATGCAGGGGACGGTGATGTCTGACGCCAACCGCCGAGGCACTCCGGAGACCCTGGGGTTGTTCTGGAAGTCGCCGACTTCGGTGGCGGGACCCCATGACGCGGTGGAGCTGCCCGACCTCCCTGGTCGCCGCTTTGACCACGAGGCGGAGCTCGGGGTGGTGATTGGACGTGAGGCCCGGAGCGTCGACCCCAGCCAGGCCCTGTCTTACGTCTTCGGGTACACCTGCCTGATGGACTTGACCTTGCGGATGGATGAAACCCACAAGGAGGAACGCAGCTGGCGCAAGTCCTACCACAGCTTCACGCCCATTGGGCCGTGGATCGTGACCGCAGATGAGGTCCCCGACCCTCAAGTCCTGACCATCCAACTATGGGTAAACGGCGAGCTGCGCCAAAAGGCTTCCACCGCGGCCATGATCGTGCCGGTGGCGCGGCTGATTGCCCTCTCCAGCAGCGTGATGCCGCTGAAGCCGGGCGACCTGATCGCCACCGGCACCCCGGCGGGGGTGGGGCCGATCGCCGTCGGCGACCGGATCCGGATCGCCATCGAGGGCATTGGGGAAATGGAATTGCCGGTTCGACGGCGAGAGTGGTAGGAGCACTGCCCGGCGGCTGACCGCAGCGCGCAGGCGAAGAAAAGGCCCGGCGGCGCTCTTCCCTAGCGCTGCCTGAGCGGCGGGTCTGGAGATCCCGCCGAGAAAACCGGACCCGCTGTGGACCGTGTGGACCCTCAGAAAGGACGGGCACCACCTGAGCCCCTGCACTGCCGGGGATAGGCCTGCAAGTCTTATCGCCTAAGTAGGGACGATCCACGCGTCTTCAGCCCGCCCTCGGCGAACCCTAGCGCGGGGGAAGCAACCCGGCGGAGGCTAACCCCGCGCATCGCCACAGCTACCCTCCTGCTGCCCGGTGAGCGTGGCAGTTGGGCTCCGAACGGAGAAGCGAGGCGTCCGCCTGGGCGCCCCCCGATGCGATTGGGAGAGGCAGCCGGCTTTTCCTAACTCCGGTGCTGCTCTGCGAGACCGTTGGCCCAGTCGGTGGCGCATCGAGGCTTCGACGGCGCCTTTTGGGTTGCGGGGACCCCATTCGAGGTGGGTTTGGCATCAAACGCCTACCATTCGCCGGCCGCGCGCTTTTGCTTCTCTGCTTCTCCCTCGGCGATCGGTCCGCCTGGGTAGACCACGCCTCAACTCGGAAGTCTACCGGCCGGACCGGCTCTAATCCCCGCCCTTGCGGTGCCAGAACCGGAACGATCGGCTGCATGCGTTGATGGCATCCGAGGGGTCTTCCACTGGTGTTGTTTTTCCCCCCACCCATCCCCTGCGAGAGGCGTCCGACAGGTTTTTTCCCGGGACGACTCGACTCCCTCTTAGGATCGGGGTCCGGAACGGTAAGAGGAACGCTGGCCCGGATATCATGGTCTACAATGGGGCGGCTGTTCCCTGCAGCCATGTCTAACCGAACGCTGCAAGCAAGGTGAGGTCGGGGGTTGCCGAGACGAATCCTCAGGGCGCCTATTTCCAAGGTCTCGGCGCCATCCGGAGGCCAGGGCGCGCACAAAGGAGGAAGTTATGCGAAAAAGAGCGGTGTGGAGTCGCGGAATCGCCGCGACTGTGGCCGGCTTTGGCCTGTTCGCCGCAGTCTTGCCTGACGCGCCGGCGGGGGCGAGCGGTGGGCCCGTGCTGACGGTGGTGGCGACATCCGGCCAACCGGCTCCCGGCGGCGGCACGTTTACGGGCTTTTCCGACCCGGTGATCAACCGCCAAGGGCTGGTCTCATTTGAAGGCTTACTCGGTGGGCAAGTCGGTCTATACCTTGGCAGCCCGACGCAGTTGCAGGCGTATGCCGTACAGGGAGCACCTGCGCCGGGCGGGTTGGGCTACTTTGCTGCTCCTCCTGGGGATCTCAACGGCTCCGGAGCCTTTCCGTTCCTGCCCCGTCTGGATAGCGCTGGGAACGCCTACTATTTTGGCGACTACTACGCCGGCGGTTCTGACCTTTACGCAAACGCCATGGGACTGTTCATGGATTTGACCAAGCTGGCGGCCTCTGGAGACCCCACGCCCGACGGAGCTTCCTTCCAGTTTGACTTTGAACTGGCCGACCCTCCCCTGGTTAGCCCGAACGGCACGGTCGCCTTGGTGACCCAGCTTTCCCCTTGCCAAAGCAACGGTCAATGCTCCAGCGGCGTATACATGTGGTCCCAGGGCCAATGGACCAAGGTGGCCCGCCAAGGCGACCCGACTCCGGAAGGGGATGGCACCTTCCAGCCGGCAAGCCTTGAGGATGTGATGGGCTTTGGCCCGCCCAGCGTCAACGACGCCGGGCAGGTGGCGTTCACCGCACATGTTCAACTGAGCAATCCCCGCGGTGGGGCGTTTGCCAGCAATGTGGCGGATGGATTGTACCTGTATAGCCAAGGTGCATTAAGTAAGCTGGTGGCCCAAGGCGATGCCTTGCCAGGGGGTCGAATTGCTGGCGGATTTTACGACGTCCAACATGCGCCGGCGCTCAACGCCTCGGGTGCGGTAGCGCTCCAGATGGGGACCGCCACCGGGTCCGGAACCCCCGACGGGTCCGGGATTTACCTCTTTTCCGGGGGATCTGTCACCCCGGTGTTGCACACTGGCGACCAAGACCCAGCGGGCAGTGGACAGGTGGTGTGCAGCGTCGGGACACCCGGGCTTGGTAACGACGGGACTTTGGCTTTCACCGCTCTCTTGGGCAATTCCGGCGCTCCCTGCACCACCGGCAACCAAGTGCTTTACGTGGGCAAGCCTGGCAGTCTGGCCGCGGTTGCCCAAGTCAGCCAAGGCAGCGAAGTCTCCATGCAAGGCGGGGCCCTGATAGGTCCTGACCAGCCATATGTCAACGGGCGCGGCCAGGTGGCCTTCATTGTCCAGCAACAGGGAGGCGCCCGCACGCTTGAGGTTTGGAACGGCCAGGCGGTGGTTCGGGTGCTTGGTACCGGTGACACCCTCAATGGACAGTCGGTGACCACTCTTGACCTGGCAGGGCAGGACGCCCAGGGTGCGGTAGGACTCAATGACGCCGGGGAATTGGTCTTTCGGGCTTTTACGGCCAATGGCAGTGCGATTGTGGTGACGGATGTGAACGGCTCGCCTGCCAATCCGGCGCTACCCAGTTGGGTGCCGACCGCGCCGTCCCCACTGTCCTTGCCGATGACCCTGAACGTTGCTGGCACTTCGGTGACATTTCCGAGTCAGCTGCAACAGGGCGCGGTCGGGGCGGTCGGAGGCTATAGCGTGACCGGTTTTAACTTCTCTAGCGGTCAAGGTGTGGCTGGTATCGGTGGGGCCGACATTACATTTGGAACGGACAGCAATGGTAATCCCACGCTGTCGGGAACCCTGGAGGGGGTCACGCCGGGCCAATCCCTGCCGGCGCCGAGCAGTGCCACCGTGGAGGTGTCCCCCGGGCAACTGCTGCTGGTCCAAGACAGCGCGGGACAATATGTCCTGGTGCAGGTGTTAAGCGCCAACGGGGCAGCGGTCAGCTTCAACTACGTGGTGCAACAACCTACGGCCACTGGCTCGGGGGGAGGCTCCAGCGGTTCCGGCGGTTCGTCTTCCGGCTCGGGGAATAGCTCAGGGGGCAACGGGTCGTCTTGCACCGGCGCACCGTCGGGAGCGGGGTCGTCTTCGGGTATTTCCTCAACAGGGGCCTCGAATGGAGGAAGCGCGAGCGGGTCGGGTCAGACGCTCACCGTGGGCAACAGCGTGCTGACGTTTGCTGGCACGCCGGCGACCGGAAGCATCGGGTCCGGCGGCGGGTACGTCTCCACCACCTTTGATTTTGAGACCGGTCAGGCAGGAAACGCCATCGGCGGCGGCGATTTGCAGCTCGGGTTTTCCGGCAACACTCCGGCGTTGTCCGGAACGCTGGCCGTGATTTCGCCGGGCCAAAGCGTATCCGCCCCCAGCGCGTCCACCGTGACGGCCACCCCGGGCGAAACCCTCCTGGTGTTGGACAGCGCGGGGCGGTATGCGTTGGTCCAGATTGAGCGCGCTGACGCCAACGGGGTCAGCTTCCAATATTGGATGCAGTCTTCGGTGTCTAGCGCCGGATCCGCCAATCCCCCGCCGACGCCGCCGGCAAACTGCCCGTCCACGCCAAACCCTGCGCCCAGTCCTGCCCCGTCACCCGGTGGAAACGGGTATCCTGTCCCCTTACCGCAGCTGACCACCCTGGTACAATCGCCGGTGCGGATTACCGCGCTTCCGGCCGGGCAGGTCGCTGACCAGACCACCGTGAGCATCGCCGCCTTGGAGTTTCCGTCGGGAGTAGACAGCAAGACCGTGGTTTTGTCCTCAGGGGACTCCAACCATCTCATCGACGCCCTGACCGCGGGACCCTTGGCCTACCATCTTCAGGCCCCGCTCCTGATGTCCGCCTCTAACACGGAGTTGGGGCAAGATCTGAGCTACTACCTGGTGACCAATCACATCGCCACCGTCTATCTGATAGGCGTGTTGGGCGGGCCTTCCGGGTCGGCAGTGGCCCAAGCGCTCAAGGCGTTGCTTCCCGGCGTTCAGTTGATTCCGGTGACCGGAAACGACCGTTTCCAGACCGCCGATGCCATCGCCGCCCAAATTGGGACTTCCTCCACGGCATTTGTGGCCTCGGGACTCGACGGCCACTTGGTCGACGCGATGGCCGCGACTCCAGCGGCAGCCGGGTTAGGAGCGCCCATGCTGCTGGAAAGCCCCACCACCCCGGTACCGGCGGCCCTGCTACGGGGGGTCTCCAAGGTCTACGTGGTGGGGGCGGCCGCCAACCATGCCTATGGTGCCGTCAACGCGCAATTGCCCAATCCGGTGGCCATCAGCGGAGCCACCCGCAATCAAACCGCCACCCTGATCGCCCAACAATTCTTTGGCTCGGCCACCCGGGCGATCGTGGCCCCGGGCGACGATGCCAACCTGCTGTGGACCTTGGCCGCGGCACCCCTTGCAGCCAGCTGGGGAGCGCCGTTGCTTCTGGCCGAACCTGGCCACGAGGACACGGCAACCCAGTACCTTACCACTTCCGGGGTCAATCAGGTGTTGGTGGGAGGCTCGGTGGCCCAAGACCACGCGTTGCTCGCATCGTGGTCGTCCGGTCTGCCCGGATAACCATGAATCGACGGTTGTTTCCGCACTTGGCGGCGTTTGCTTGTCTAGGGTGCCCGTTTGTCCCCCCTACAGGGGCGTTCTCAGGGTGCACATGACTTCGATGTCTTTGTGCCTGACATGGTGGCGGTTCACCTCAGCAAGGCGGTGGAGGATGGAAATCGGTGTTTACAGGGAAGCATGGAGACCTAATCGCTTCAACTGACCGATGAGGTCTAAGGGCTGACTTTAAAGCAGGCGCGGCACGATCCGGCCAAGGTGGTCTGGGAGCCGAGCTGCAGGGCCCCAGTGGCCAGGCCGCCTTGGTCGGACCCAATGGGTTCTCACCGGTCAAACGACCGAAACTAGGAAAACAGACAATCAGAGCAAACGATTTTCGGCCCATCTGGCGGGATGCACCCACCGTGGGATTGCCGCCCCGGTGAGCGCGGTCCCACGGGTTCTACTAGCCTAGAGCCGCCCGAGACTTGACGTTTGCCCAAAGTGCGGGCATACTAGGTATCGGCACTGGGGAGTCGCCAAGCTGGTAAGGCACGGGACTTTGGATCCCGCATGCGCAGGTTCGAGTCCTGCCTCCCCAGCCAAATTTTTTGAAGCCCCGCAAGGCCTGCGGGGATTTTTGTTGCGCAATTTCGGGCCGCCCAGGTGTCGCGGGCCGCAGAACGGGCCGCAGAAAGGGAGCATGACGATTTGAGACAAAACACCATTGGCCGCACCTGTGTTCTGTGCAGCCACTCAGACGGAGTTCCCGCCCCCCAACACCCTCGCAAGTCAAAAGGTTCCTTCCGCGAACACCAAAGTCAGGTATTAAGGTTGTTCTGTTGCTTTGCTTTGACGAGGAAGGCTTGAGCGAACTGAGGTCTCGCAGCGCGGTGTATTCCCCATCTCCTGGCCGGGCAGGGGAGCTACGGCCGACCACTCTTGGACGAAGCATAGCCGGCCAAATAGCCGCAGGAATGTGGCCAAAAAGCGCCATCGAAGCGGGTAACCAGAAAGCCAAGGCCACCGCATTAATCTCGGCCTGCGTTCTTGGTTGCCAACGCTTCAGCCACCTGACGCAGCAAGCGTTGTTCCGACCGGTCAAGGCGTGGCCACGCGGCTATAATAGCCTTGAAATCAGGGTCTTCCGGAACGCTGGGTTCGTGATTCAAATCATTGCGGAATTGAAGGATTCCATCGGCTCGTGCAGCTAAAAACCCCACGATACAGGCGGCGATTGCGGTCTCATCGCGGTTTCTGATGTTTTGCAGCCAGTCGTGCCATGCTTTCTTGCTGCTAAACCACTATAACGTCACGGACCACGCACCCCACAGCCAGAGGGGCCGTGTCTGTGGGGGGGAGCCTGTCGCACAGACTCCGCGGGAGGTTCCCAGCCTGGCAAGCCCAGCGCTACCCACTTTTCCACCAGCTCGGGCCAAGCGGGGACCGTAGCCCTGTCCGCGGGCCGTTGTGCAGACTCCGGATGCGCCCAAGGAAAGTATTAAGGCACAAGCTAGCGCATTCGTGAGGTGTCTCTGTAACGAATTCCAAACGGGTACACTACGAAGCCGTAGTCTTGGCCGCAGATCTGGCAGTGATAAGATACTCCTACTCCTCCATAGGGTGATTGGAGGGAAACGTTGTCAAGGGCGTCGACCCTGTGTGATTTGCAAGCGCGGTATCCCGCAGGCGGGCACGACTACAGTGACCGTAGAACGGCCAGGGACGCTGGTGGTGTTTCGACAGGTGCCGGCGCAGATTTGCCCC
>JAIMAE010000349.1 GCA_023512105.1 Bacillota bacterium
CCGCCGCCGGCCGCCGCCACCATGGTGTTGACGATCACCGGACCGACCAGGGGCGAGAAGGCGTCGAGGGTGGAACCTCCGTTAAACCCAAACCAGCCAAACCAGAGGATGAAGGTGCCGACGAAGGCGAGCGGGAGGTTGGAGGGACGGAACGGGTTTTCCACCCCGTCAAACCGCCCTTGGCGCGGGCCGACCAACCAGGCGGCGGCCAGCGCCGCGAACCCGCCGAAGGTGTGCACCACCGCAGAGCCCGCGAAGTCCTCCATCCCCAGCTTGGCCAGCCATCCGCCGGGGTTCCAGACCCAGTGTCCAGAAACCGAGTAGGCCAGCACGCCCACGACCACAAATACCAGGTACGAGGAGAAGCGCATCCGTTCGCTGACGGCTCCGGAGACGATGGAGATGGCGGCGACGGCAAAGGCCATCTCAAAGAACCACAGCACCGGTACGGGCACCGAGGCGACGTGGACGATCGGCCCCTGGAGGAGAAAGCCGGTGGCGCCGATCCACCCGTTGTGAGAAATCCCATACATGAATGCGAATCCTGCCACGCCGTACACCAGGGATCCCAGCGTGACGTCAGCCATTACCTTCATCACGATCGAAAGCGTGTTCTTGGCCTGGACCAGCCCCGCTTCCAAAAGCGCGAAGCCACCTTCCATAAAAAAGACCAAGGTGCCAGCAAAAATAACCCAAATGGTGTTGATGGCGGTGGTCAATGGCCGCTCCCCCTACAAAAATCCTCGACACCATTCTATTCTCTTGAGAGGTTTTTTGCAACGTATTGAGGTAACCTTACAAAGGAATTTTTGCTTCGAGGAAGGCCGCCTTCGCCGAATATGTTAGGAATATCCGTGAGACTCGTGGTAGATTTCGTCGTACATCCGGGCCTCCGAGCTGGCGATGCGGAGCCCGACCTCGGCCATGGTGGACAAGGCTTCGGGGGAGCGATAGCGCACCAACACGTCGCGACACAGCCAATAATGGCGGGGCTCGTCGCGCATGGCGTGCACGCGCCAAAAGGTCAGGTTGAGCGAACCCGAACGTTGGTAGCGGGGATGGCTCAAGCCGTCGGCCAGCCATCCCATCACCTGCCCGGCGAACAGCTCCGAGCCTAATCCCACCGCCGCCATCGCCTCCAGGGTGCTGGCCTCGCGAAAGAAATCCAGGAAGGTGGTGACCGCCTTGGCCACCGCCGGGCCCATCGGCGCGGTATCCAGGGAGAGTGACGGGTCGATCGACTGCAGGAAGGTCTGATACAAGCGCCGGTGAGACCGCTCGGGGTGTCCCCGCCCGGCCTCGTCCCA
>JAIMAE010000116.1 GCA_023512105.1 Bacillota bacterium
GGCCTCTGGAGGCGAACAGCTCTCTCCAGAAGCCCGGCGGTCGATGATCGGTGGGATTGCCAGCTTACTGGTCGACAGTTACGACATCTATCTGCCGGCGTTCGTGCTGCCGGCGGCCATGGGATACTTCGAGCCCGCAACGCTACCGGCTTCGATTAAGGTGACCTTGGTCACCCTCATCTTCGCGGTCACCTTGCTGGCCCGCCCGATTGGCGGCCCCATCTTCGGCAACTTGAGTGACAAATGGGGCCGCAAGCGGGTGACTATGCTGACGGCCACCGGGTTTACCATCACCACCTTTGTCACCGCTTTGATACCTGGGTATCAGTCGTGGGGGTACGGGTCGATCGCCGCCCTGCTGTTCTTGCGATTGGTGGCGGGGGTGTTTTTGGGTGGCGGATACGCCGGTCCGGTGCCGTTGGCGATCGAACGGTCGCCCAAACATCTGCGCGGATTGGTGGGAGGAATGATCGCGGCCGGGGCGCCGGTGGCCATCTTGTTTATCAGCTTGACCCAGCTGGCGTTTTTGGCCCGACTGTCTCCTGAGGCCTATCAGACCTGGGGATGGCGGATGCCCTACCTGTTTGGGGTGATCCTCGGCATTCTGTATTTAATCTACTACTCTCGCGTTCCGGAGCTGGAGACGACGTTTCGGCAGGCCCAGCGAGTCCGAGAACCGCTGTGGGACCTCTTTTCCCGCGGCACCTTCAAGAACTTGGTGCAGGTCTTCCTCTTGATGACCGGCATGTGGTTTGCGGCCCAGATGGTGCTCTCGTTCCTGCCCGGCCTTTTGATCGGAATCTTGCATCAATCTCCCAAGAACGTCAGCACCTTGGAGATCCTGGCCAATGTGTTCACGGCGCTGGGGATGATCGGGTACGCCGCGCTCAGCCAACGCATTGGGCGGCGGCGGATGTTGGTGGGCATCGGCATCTCGATTCTGGTCGGCGAATCGTTGGCCTATCTCCTCATGGTAACCGCGGCGCGGTCGGGCAGCGGCTTTTTCCTGATCGGCCTTTTGGCTTTGATCGCCTTCTTCCTGGCCAACTCCCCACTTGGTTGCGTGGTCGTCTATCTCAACGAGCGCTTCCCCACCCGGGTGCGCGGCTCGGCTTACGGTACCGCCTACACCGTGAGTCTGATCTTGCCTTCGCTCTACAGCTTCTGGCTGTTGTGGCTGAGCAAGATCGTTCCCTATGCCTACACGGCGCTGATCTTGATTGTCTTAGGCGGCATCCTCTTCTTATGGGCGGCGCTGTGGGGACCGGAGACGCGCGACGTCGTCCTGCTCGAACCGTCCCAGGAAGGGTAGTTCGCTTCGTTCCGGGCGTCTCTCCAAGGCATCGGGCACGGAAAGAGTGCCCGATGTTTTATTTTTGGGCGGGCCTTGCCTGGAAAGATTTTCATCAGCCTTTTCGATTGACGAAGGCCGCAGAGAGGATATACTGCTATTACGAACAAATGTTCTCATAGGGGAAGAGGTAGGCATGGGGTTTATCGCATGGCGACTTGGAGGGCTCTATCCTTCCGCGTCGTCTTTCCCAGGAACTGCATCAGATGCCGTGGTGGTGCGCAGACAAAGCGTCTACGACTGCGGAATGGCGGCGTGGGATGCCGGGATACGCCCTGGGCAGGCGGCTCGAGAGGTGCGATGGCGTTATCCGAGCGCCCAAGTCTTGGCTTGGCGCCCGGATTGGTACCAGGCCACCCAGGAAGCGCTGGGCGATTGGTTGGCCGGACACGCGGCCCGTTTTGCGATGGAGACGGTAGAGGGGATGGGGGGATGGTGGGAATACCCCAGGCTTGATGCCGAAACGTGGCGAAACCTGTGGGGAGAGGTGCAGTCGCACTGGGCCAGGCGCTGTCAGGCGGGCGTGGCAGGCCATCCTTTGCTGGCGCGGTGGATTCGCGAAGAGGGGGAGCGATGGCACCTGCCCCAATGGAGGGGGGATGGATATACCGTCTACTACCTTCCGGAGGAGAAGGAAACGAAGTTTTGGCCGTACCTCCCTCTGCGTTACCTAAACGTCTCCCCTGCGCTGCGCGAACGCTGGTGGCGATATGGATGGGAATGTGTGGGGCAGGTCCCTGGATTGTTGGAGCGCCTTCGCCTGCTTCCGGCGGGCGCGGCGCCGCCGGAGCGACTGCTGCTGCGGGAAACCTTGGCCGGCGAGGGCGAGGTGTTAGGACGCCTCTTGGAATATTTAGGAGGGCAACTGACTAAGGTGTTGGCGGAGCGGGGGGTGGGGGTGGATTGGATCCGGGTGGAGTGGCGAGGGGAGGGAGGGGAGCGATGGCATAAGGCGCGGCGATGGCCGGAGGCGGTGGGAGAACGGCGCCGGGTGCTGGCACGCCTGAGCAGCCTGTTGCAGGTATTGCCTCCGTGGCCTCCGGTGGAGATCGCGATCGAGGCGGAGGTCCACCCTTTGTCTACTGCTCAGCTTGGCTTTTGGAAAGAGGGCGATGGTGGCAAAAAGGGGCGCGGAATGGCGGGGGAGGCGGAGGAGAGGGTAGGCGTCGGCAACCTGGCTTGGCCGCAGTGGCGCCGGGAGACGATGTGGAGCTTTTGGGATCCCTGGCGCAGGGTGGGGCGATGAGCGGTGCGAGCGTTGCAGAGGGTGTGGGTGAACCAGGAGGGTCCCTATGCTTTCCGCTGGCAACGCCGATACGTGCGGGTCGCCAAGATCTTAGACAGTTGGCGGGATGTGGGGGAGTGGTGGAATGCGGAGCCGGAACTCTGGTTTTGGCGGGTGCAAGGAATGGAACAGGGCGTCTACGAGTTGGCGTGGGATCCCCAAAGCGATCGCTGGTGGCTCTACCGCATCTACGACTAAGCAGAAAGTGGGTCGAGTCATCCCCTTTCCAACGCTTCGGTCACCTCAGGCGGAAGGCGCCTTCCCCTTGGCGCCAGGCGCTACCGGTTATTGGTTGCGCGTAGGAAGCCGGCGATATCGGATTCGACGAGGGACTTGGGCTGAACGGATGTGTGGATGGTTGATCCGGCTGCGCCGCAAAAACTCCGCCATTTAGGGGGTGGGAGGGAAAGATGGGCAAGGGGGGTGCCCACCTGCACGTTCACTCGGCATTTTCTTTTCTGGAAGGATCGGCGTGGCCCCAACGCCTGGTCGAAGAAGCCGCGCGACAAGGGATCGAGACTCTGGCCTTGACCGACCTCCACCGGGTCTCCGGAATCGTCCCGTTTTTGGAGGCGGCCGAACGCCACGGCATCCGGGCCGTGGTGGGCGCCGAGGTGGAGCTTCCAGAGGGTTGGGGGCGCCTGGTGCTTTTAGCGCCGGATCACCAGGGGTATTTGGCGCTCTCGCAGCTGCTCCAAGCTGCGCATTTGAAGCATCCGCGCGGCCAACCGGTGGTGGAGTGGGAAGATCTGGAGCAGTGGGGGAGCGGGTTGGTGGCGCTGACCGGGGATCGGCAGGGGGTGATGGGAAGGGCGTGGTGGTCCCAGGACCGAAAGGCCATGGTGGACCGCCTGCAGCGCCTCACAGCGATTTTCTCCACAGGCAAGCTTTACTTGGAGCTCACCGCCAGTCACCTCCCCGGCGACCGCGCCTTCCACGACGTGTTGGCCGAGCTTTCGGAGCGACATCACGTTCCCCTGATTGCCACCAACGCCGTCCACTATCCTACCAAAGCGGACTTTGGCCTCTTTGATCTGCTGACCTGCATTCGTTTGGGCCAGCCCATCGAATCCGTCCATCCTGAACGGCGGATCAACGCCGAGAATTATCTAAAGCCTTGGGCGCTGATGGTCGAAGCCTTGGCGCGCTGGCCGCAGGCTTTGCGCAACGCGCTGGAGCTGGCCGAACGCCTGAGCCCTCCCAAGCTTTTGCGTCAGCGGCGCGCTCCGCGCTTCCAACTTCCCCCCGGCGCCGATGCCCCTCGGTACCTGGCGCAGTTGGTCGAGCAAGGAGGTCGGTGGCGTTACGGCGCACGATGGCCCAAGGTGTTGCCACGGGTGCAAAAGGAGCTCAAGGTCATCAACGAGTTGGGGTTCCAGGATTACTTCCTGGTGGTTTGGGATGTGGCGCGCTGGGCGCGGCGCCAGGGAATTCGCTTTGCCGGCAGGGGGTCGGCGGCCGACTCGGTGGTGGCCTATGTGCTGGGCATTACCAGCGTCGACGCCTATGCCCGCAATCTGCAGTTCGAGCGGTTCATGAGCCCGGAGCGCAAGGAGACGCCGGACATCGATATCGATTTCGACGCGCGCCGGCGAGATGAGGTGATTGCCTATGTGCGCCAGCGCTACGGATCCGAGCGAGTGGCCCGGGTGGCCACCTACCAAACCTATCGGCGCCGTTTGGCGGTGCGGGAGATCGGGAAGGTGCTGGGATTTCCGGCCGAGGAGCTGGATCGGCTGGCCAAGTCGTTGCCGGAAGCGCCCTTGCGCGTCATCCAGGAGCGCTGGGAAGCCATCCCGGAGCTGCGCCAGTATCGCGAGTCTCCGCGTATGCGGGCTCTCCTGCGGTGGGCGGAGGCGGCCGAAGGGTTGCCGCGCCATTTAGGGACGCATCTTGGGGGGGTGGTGATCAGCGAGGAGCCGGTGGTGGAGGTGGGGCCGTGCGAGCATTCGGCCAAGGGGGAGGTGATCTTGCCCTTTGACAAGCGCGATGTCGAGCAACTCGGCTTGCTCAAGCTGGATCTATTGGCCCTGCGGGCTTTCACGGCGGTCGAGGAGGCGGTGGGGGAAATTCGCCGCCGTCAGCCAAACTTCGACTACGAGGCGATTCCGGCTGATGACCCTCGGACCTATCGCCGATTGCAGCGCGGCGAGAGCATCGGCGTATTTCAATTGGAAAGCCCCGCCCAGCGCGCCTTGGCCCAACGGTTGCACCCCGACCGTTGGGAGGATATCGTGGCCAGTTTGGCCCTGATCCGCCCTGGGCCCATCAAAGGCAACATGGTTGATCCCTTCATCGCCCGGCGCCAAGGGCGCGAACCTGTTACCTACCCGCACCCCGACTTGGAGCCGATTTTGGCCAAAACTTACGGGGTGGTGTTGTTTCAGGAACAAGTCATCGCCATCGCCAGCACTTTGGCCGGCTTTACCCCGGGGGAGGCAGACGCCTTGCGCCGGGTGATGACCCACGGTCGGTCCCATGAGGAGATGGCGCGGATCGGGGAGCAGTTTAAGGCCAAGGCGATTGCTCGCGGCGTCGAGCCCGCGGTGGCCGAGACGGTGTTTCAACAGCTGGCGGGCTATGCCAGTTACGGCTTTAACGAGGCGCACGCCACCGCCTTTGCGGAGACCTCTTACCGCACGGCGTATCTCTTGGAACACCACCCTACGGAATACTTTTTGGGGCTGCTGAACGCTCAGCCCATGGGGTATTACCCCATTGACATCTTGTTGGTAGAGGCGCGGCGGCGAGGAATCCAGGTCCTACCGATCGATATCAACGCCAGCGCGGTGGCCACCACCATGCCAAACCCGGGCCAGCTGCGGCTGGGGCTGGGGATGGTACCCGGGCTGGGGGAAAAGGCGGCGCGAATCGTAGAGCGAAGGCCACCCGGAGGGTATCGCCATCCGCTGGAACTGGTGGAGGCGGGAGTGGAACAGGACTTGGTGGGCCGCTTGGTCCGCATCGGCGCCTTTGATGGGGTGACCCCAGATCGGGAGGGGCTGTTGGCGGCAGTGGTGGCCGGCGATCGGCTGGGGATGTGGTCTTTGACTAGCAGAAGCGCATGGTCTTGGGGCCGCATCATCTACTGGGACTACCGAGAACTGGGGTTTGGCCAACATCAGCAGCTACTGGCGCCTTGGCGCGATTGGCTAACTCGCCAGGGGTACTTCAGCGTCGAGGGCGCAAAGCGGTTAAAACCAGGGCGTCGAGTGCGGATGGTCTCCACCATCTTTCGTCCTCACCGCCCTCCCACCCGCAGTGGGAAGATCGTGGTGTTTCTCACCTTATACGACGAAACCGGGGTCCTCGAGGCCTGGATGGGTCCGGAGCGGTACCAGCGTTTTGGCCAATGGCTCTTCTCGCCGCACTCGCCGATCTTGGCGGTAACCGGACGGGTGGAGGAGCGGGGGTTGGCGGTGGAAGCGGTGGAGCCTTGGCGCCGCCACGGTCCGTGAGCGGGATCTACCAGAACAACTCGGCACCGTGTTCTCGTAGCCAGCGGCGGGCTGCGTCGTAATCCGGGAGGATGCGGGCCAGGGCTTTCCAGAAGGCGGCTTGGTGATGGAGGTGGCGAAGATGCGTCAGTTCGTGTACGACCACGTAGTCGATGACGAAAGGGGGCGCCTGCACGATGCGCCAATTGTAACTCACCCGGCCGTCTTGGTGGCAGACGCCCCAGCGACTGCGGTAGTCCCGTACTTGCAAAGCGGCGGGGACGGATTTGACCCTCTGGGAGAAGGCCAAGACCCGCGCCGCAAGCCACTCGCGGGCTTGTCCTTGGTACCAGGCGACCAGGGCGGAGCGGACGTTTTGGGGATGGGGGACCTGGACGATGAGCCGATCGCCCTCCGCCTTTGCGGTGGCGGGTGTCCCCGGCGTGATCACGACCTCCAGCACCAGTGGCAGCCCGCGCAAGGAAAAATGTTCCCCCGAGCAAAATTGGTGGGGGGTCGGACGAGGACGCTCTAGTTGCCGAAGGACCCAGGAGGCTTTCTGTTGCAACAAGGCTGGCGCACACCGCGGGTCCATTCCCGGAGGCAACAGCACCGTCACTTCCCGCTGGGCTCCGACCGCAATGGCGGGATGGCGACGGCGGGGGCGAACCTCGACGCGATAAGAGATGGTTACGCCGGAGAGCAAAATCTGGGACAAGTTCCACCTCCAGGCCAGCGTTGCTCTCAGTATAGCAGTCGCCCGCGGAAAGCGGGAGAAACCACCTTGCCCATGCAACCTGGTCATACTTTGGGCCTTGTCTCCACGGAATTGGTATAATCGAATACCGCTAGAGGAATTTAGGGATTATAAGGAGGAGACAGGTCGTGGGAAAGCGCCACGTGGAAGTCGAGTATTGCACCAGCTGAGGCTATCTCGACCAGGCCACCCGGGTGGTGGGCGAGGTCTTGGCGGCCTTTAAAAATGACATCGAAAAGGCGGTCCTGGTGCCATCGAGCGGCGGCATCTTCCAAGTTCGGGTGGATGGCGCCACGGTGTTTTCGAAAGCCGATACCGGTCGGTTCCCTAATCCCGGCGAAGTCGTAGACCGCATGAAAGCCAGGCATCTTTAGCCGCGCTGTGTGAGTCATTTCGAACCTTTGGAGTTAAGCGGAGGGCAGGTGCACCAGGGAGGCAAGACGAAAAGCCAAGGCACCCCATATCGCCATTGAGGGTCGGATGGGGAGCTCGGGCCGCGGCAGGGACCAGATACCGGCCACTCTGCCAAGAAAGCCGTGGGGTCTGAATGCACCTTGATCGCCCCGGACTCCCGAAAAGCTTGGCGCCCTCCGCCACTCGCCCCTTGACGCCGTGGCAGCCAGAGGATAGAATAACGGCGTGCCCGAAATGGGGATGTAGCTCAGTTGGGAGAGCGCGTGAATGGCATTCACGAGGTCAGGGGTTCGATTCCCCTCATCTCCACCATTTTTGTTTTGCGCACAAGATTTCCCGAACAAACGTAAGGAGCGTTCGGCGTGCTGTGGTCGGTCGCCGAGGATACCGAAGCCTCGTTGGTGATTCGCCGCTCGCGATTTATTGCCTGGGTGGTTCCGCTGAATGACGAATCTGAGGTGGAGGGCCATCTTGGGCAAAGTCGCCAACGCTGGCCGGGCGCTACGCATTACGTTTTTGCCTACCGATTGGACGACCGCCACCCCGGGCGAGGCTACGACGCGGGAGAGCCGCATGGTACCGCGGGCGCTCCGGTGCTCAAGGCGATCGCCCAACGCGGCCTGTACTTCACATTGGTGATAGTGGTCCGCTATTTTGGTGGAATCCGCCTCGGCACGGCCGGATTGGTCGAAGCGTATCATCAGGCCGCCGCCGAAGCCTTGGACAAGGCGCAGAAGGTTCCGGTGATCGATGCGGTGCGCGTGGTGGCGGTGGTGCCTTACAGCGCTTGGCAGTCGTTGCAGGAGTGGATGGCCGGACGTCAAGGCTGGTATAAGGCGGATTATGCCGAAACCGTAAAGGTTACCTTGCACGTGGAGCCATCGGAGGTGGAGCCGTTGACGGCGTGGATTGGCCAGCGGGGCGGGAAGGTGGTCGAGACCGCCGCCGTGGGTTGGCAGCGTCCTTAAGCGGCGAAGTGCTATAATGCAAGAAACTTCCTTGGCTAGGGGCAGTGCGAGATGACAGGCTTTTTATGGGGGTTGGTGGTGCTCAGCGTGCTAGGGCTGATCTCCTTCATCTGGATCATCCCCAAAGGGTGGTCGATGGAGCGATCTGCCCGCCGAATCGATGCATTGCCTGAATCCCAAGACAAACCGGCTGACTAAGGACCCGTGCACCATCGCCGGTGCAGTGAGGTGGGACGGTGCAAGAACGCTCCTCCGTACCTACTCGCAGTGCCAAATCGAAGTCTGTCAGTTGGTGGCAAGGGATTTGGCAGCGGCTGACCTTGCCGGCTTGGTGGTGGCCGTGGTGGGCCCTTTTGGGCCTAGCGGTGATGGCGCTGATGGCACTCGCCTTTTTCGCCGGATGGCTGGCGGGTGTGGGTAGCGTCATTCCAGCACTCCGACAGCTCCATCAAGATATTGCCGCGGTACAGGCCCGCCGCCCGTTGGTGGTTCATCC